>NZ_JARXHY010000002.1:0-300000 GCF_031127815.1 Pelagicoccus sp. SDUM812003
ACCCAGATGACTTGATATACAAAAGTCGTGAACTCCTTTATATTATTAACTTGCAGTGCCTTCTCATGGAAGTCGGTCCATACAACTCGGGCCAATCGCCCGAGTTGTGGCAGCAGCAAGGACATATCTCCACAACTTCCAGCACAACGGTTTCTGTGCTATCGCGTATGACCTTCACGTTCGACGAAAAATGAATGAACGAAAGATAACCGCAGGAACCCAGATTTTGTTTGGTTCCCCAGCAAAGCCGATTGGCAAAGTTATGGTTGACGAGATTCGACAAGTCATCAACCAAACCGAGGGAATCCATGAGGCGTATTTACCACAGTGTTACATTCTTGGCGACGAAGAAGCGTCACAGGTGTTGGTACTCGGATTGAAGAAAAGTTACGATGTCAAAGAAGTATTAGAAGAGTCGGGGCCTAAGATTCAGATGCTTTTCGGAGAAGGACGTTTTCTAGACATTCTACCTTTCAGATACGGTTCAGTTCCACCCGAAGCCAAACAGGTTATTTGCGTCGAACCTAAAGAGGAAAAAGAGAAGAAATGGTGGGAAATATGGAAATAAAAAGAAAGTCGAACAAGTCGTTCGATACAACTCGGGCCAAGCGCCCCGAGTTGTGGACGCAGCAAGTTGAAATCTACCATTACTCTTTCTCTACGGGCCTCTAGGCCCTCGCGTATCAGATCGACCTTATACAAAAATAGAAAAATGACAACAAGCGTAATGCTAGCCTTCCTGGCTACTTCAGCAATTCTCGCAGTAACTCCCGGTCCCGACAATCTGTTTGTCATGTCTCAAGCTGCCATGCATGGAAGAAAATCTGGAATAGTCGTTACTCTAGGACTATGTACTGGACTAATCGTACATAGCATAGCCGTGGCGCTCGGGATCGCCGTGATATTTCAGACATCTGCTACTGCGTTCACAGCCCTAAAAATTTTCGGAGGTGTTTACCTGCTCTATCTCGCCTGGAAAGCGTTCAAATCCTCAGAACACCGCATGAAGGATGAAATGAAGCCTTCAGCAACAACAAAGACACTATATATTCGTGGCATAGTCATGAATATCACAAACCCAAAGGTTTCGATATTTTTTCTAGCGTTTCTACCACAGTTCACAGACCCGAGCAGAGGAAGCGTTTCACTCCAGGTGTTAGCTTTAGGAGCACTATTCATAGTGGCTACATTCATTATCTTTGGAACCATTTCTACCCTATCGGGGCTACTCCATGAAATATTTAAAAAATCAGAGCGCGCTCAAAAGTTTATAAATCGTATTGCTGGATTTGTATTCGTTGGACTCGCAGCAAAACTTGTCACAGCAAAACAATAAAATGGTCTAGCCAGTCGTCTCATAAAACTCCTGCCAGCGCTCCGCGCAGACCTGCTCTTATGGCTTATATGCTAGATATTTAATCTAAATATAAAATTCGATGAAACACGAAACCGTAAAAGTACAGTGCTCCACACCTACCCCAGGTAAGAAGCCCACACGAATCCTGAAATGGAAATACGAAAGTATTTCCGCCGCGATCATCAAAATCCTAAGCGCGAGGGCCAACTCTGGAGTCAGGTTTTCGGAGCTCTCTGGTCTAGTCGAGAATCTGATAGGCGATGAAGTGATGAAGGAGCTTGGCTCCGCAAGCTGGTACACAACAACGGTGAAGCTAGATTTGGAAGCCAAAGGGATAGTGCAGAGGGTACCGGGATCATCACCACAGGTGATCAAATTGAGCGATAAAGCCAGTCGTGGGCCACAACGGGCAATATAAAAACTAAGAAGGAATCCAACCAAGGAAGAAAGAAGCCTGCCCTAACTAGTCATTCCATCGATTTCCGGACGACGCTTCGCGCTGACTACGCGTATGGCTTCCAAATTCGAAGAATTATGACAAAATATACCGGTACAGCGATGGTGGCGTATCTCGCAGTCACACTACTTCCCTTTTGCTGGTGCCTCACTTCTGGCTATGTTTCAGATCATTCTGAATTGCCGGAAGGGCTTAGTTCGGTTGAGAAACTATTTCTTGGCAAGTGGGCGGGCAGCAAGGAAAGACTAAAATGGGAGATTGATCGAAAGCCTGACAGGTCGTTCGAAATCGTTATGGAAGAAGTCGATCCAACGGACCCGAGTGTCACCTACCATAATTACGCCACAGGTGAATGGAGCGTGAGAGGAGATTCATACTACTGCGAATGGAAACACTGGGTTGGTGACGAAGGAGACTTCAGCGGCATCATGATCGAAAAAGTCGCAGAAGTGATGGACGACCGAGTCGTGACAGTCAGCGACGGCGGATCGAAGAACACCGAGTTGAGAGTGGAGTTTTTTCAGATGCCAGGCTGGAGCTTGAAGAAGGAATGAGCACGAATCAGTCAGTCCATACAAAATCCAGCCAGCGCTCCGTGTTTGCCGACTCGCGTGAACTCCATGAGGCCTTCGCATCCAAAACGTGATTGTAAGATGAATACAATACTTAAAGCCTCTAGTGTCATCATCCTCGTGATTCATGGCACGATTCACTTGCTTGGTTTCGTCAAGGCGTTTGAATACGCTGAGTTGAAAGAACTTAATCTCCCTGTCACCAAAAAACAGGGATTGGTATGGCTACTGACATTTGTCATCTTTCTCCTTTCAGCGACACTCTTGGTATTGAATCTTGAAATCTGGAAGCTCTCTGCCCTTTTCGCGGCATTGCTATCACAGATTGTGATCCTTACTTCTTGGGCTGACGCGAAATTCGGATCGATCATCAATGTCTTGGTTGTCATCCTTCTAGGCCTGACTTTTCTTTTCTAGAAAGTCATTGCTACGATCACAATTCGCAAAGCTGATTGGAGAGCTAGAGCAAAAATAGAGAATCAGACATTCACAACTTTACAAAAACGAATTGAGAAAGTAAGCGTCCAACGCGTTCCAGACTAATTTTTCAGGTCACATCCTTCGTCTTTCAGTTCATTCGGTGGAGGCCGTTTCGAGGACACTTCGATGTTGTGTTGTCGATGAAGGGTAAAACGCAACTGACGCTACCGATGAGAATGCTCGCAAACCAAGACAGGTCGTGTATGCCAGTTGGTGCGGCCTGAGACGAAGGGGAATGATGAATACGGTTTTTGTAGCGCTAGCGGCTCTTTGCTGGGGTCTGTCAGGCGGCATTGCAGCAATGCTAATGTCCCGCGGTTGGGATGCGTTCGTAGTCGCTCTACTTCGCGCTTCGATCGGACTTCTTTTCTTCGTCGTATGGCTGACGCTACGGCCATCCGAAAACGGCATGAAAGACCTCCGCCTCTGGGGTTGGTCGGCAATGGCCGGCGTAGGGGTTGCAGGCAACTTCGCATTCTATTTCCTTAGCATATCGGAAGGGAGCGTCGCAGTAGCGTCTACCCTCATGTACTGCGCCCCAGTCTTCGTTTTCCTCGTTTCTTTCGCCCTTAAGCTGGAGCGTCCAACACCGATCAAATGGGCTTCTATAGGCATTGTAATCTTTGGGATCGTATTGCTCACGCGCGTCTACAGTATCTCGCCAGAGGAGTTGTCACTTCTAGGCGCGGGCGCCGGACTGCTTTCAGGGCTTTCTTACGCTGTCTTCATTCTTAGTTTCAAGTTCGCTTCATCGCACGGCAGCGCCCAAGCGATTCTCACAATCGCATTCTCGGTAGTGGTCGTAACCCTCTTTGGGCCAGCGGAGGGAAATCGACTCCTCGTCGCATTCAGTTCTGCAAATTGGATTCTATTCGTAGCTCTGGGGACGCTTGGGGCGGGCGTATCGTTTATTCTCTATGTCGTCGGGCTCAAGCGAACCGCGCCATCCGTAGCCTCGATAGTCGCCACGATAGAGCCAATTTCCGCGTCAGTATTTGGGGTGCTGATTCTGAATGAAAACCTGACCAGACCGCAGATCGTCGGCATGATCCTCATTCTAGCAGCGGTTACCAGCTTGAGCGGGCGTTCGGGTTCACGATCCAACTAGCGCTGTTCCAGATAGCTCCTCGTCATGAAAATCCGGATACAATATCTCCAAGAACAAACACACAGTCGTGCTACTGCTCGATCGATCCATTCGCCCAAGGAACGACTGCCTAAGCCTATTCCCAGCCCATAAGATCGGAGAGAAATGCGGTCAGCTCCGCAGCATTGATGCGTGACTGGGCGCGATTCGGATGATATGAGGCTCCAAATCCGACGGAACCCTGAGCGGAAAGCTCGAGGAAGCTGATTCGATCCGGGGCGATCGGTGTTATCTTGGCGAGCACGCTTTCCAAAGCTGCTCTCAGCTCAGGGTGGTTGTTCATCGGTCCCTGAAGCACGACAAGTTGAGCATCGTCGTAGCGTTCAAGAACCTTCGCCGCGAAATCCACATAGGACGAAACAAAACGCTCAGCATCGACCCCTGTGGTGCTAAAATCGTTGGTTCCCAGATTTATGCAAACGACATCTGGTACGAATCTTTCGAAATCCCATTGGTAGCGATCATTTAGGTAAAAGGTATTTGGATACACGTCAGGCATCGTATTCTCGCTACCTTCTCTCGGGCCATCGTAGTTTCTCACCATGCCGATTCCGGAGCGCGATACCACGAGGAAATCCGCATCAAGCGCCCGCGCTGTCAAACCGCTGTACCCCAGCGAGAAGTTTTCCGTGGACGCCTTGAATGGCTCGCTCGGGTCATCCACTTCCACTCCGTATCCGCAGGTGATCGAGTCGCCGATAAACTCGATCTTCCGGTCGTTCTGGGAGCCCCATTCCAGAGCCTCCCCGCCCGCTGGCAGTAGGAAACCACCGAAACGGGTCAACCCGAGGAAGCACTCGGTGATGCGCATAATCTCCACGGTGTGTTCGCCGGGGGCAAGCCCTTCGGCGATAAGGTAGCGTCCATCCTCGCTATCGAGTCGAAACTTAGGCTGACGCTCGCCGTCGACCCAGGCTTGAGCGTAATTCTCACCAGAGTCATCGTCGATCAGGACCGTTAGGGAGGTACCCTCAAAGCGCAGACGCGCTCTCGCTCCACTGTATCCCACGAGCACTCTGCCCTCATCGTCAACTTCCCATCTACCGCTGTATTCGATTTTGGGATCCGTAGCGGAAAGCCGTATCGGCTGTTGCGCATTCGCCATTTCGAGATGGGCGCAAGACTGCCCCATCACAAGGAGGGCAACCGCTAGCGAAAGCGCGTAGAGTGGTCTTAAAGTCATCAGCTAAAGAAGGTCGGGGTTCTTGAGTCTCGATGTATTGAGACGAGCGCCGAGAACGTTTGCAATCAGAAGATTGTAAGATATTTTGGATACTATTTGAGATTTTTCATGGAAAACGCAATCCGGAGGAGCTACCCGCACGCGACTCTCTCCGAAGTCACGGAGCTTACTTGAACTGTATCGCGGCGGAAACCGGAGTCATTCCCTCCGCTTCCACAATCAAAGTGGCGATTCCTTTCGCCTCTGGTTTTCCCCGCACGATAGCAAGGCATAGGCCATTGAAAGCCTCTCGTTCCGTCGATTGAAACTCGACCATACTCGTCGGGTCGCCGTTGTCGGTCGCCACGATCTCCGCGGGACCTTCGATGCTGAAACTCAGCGGAGTCTTAGCGTTTCGCACGAAGTTTCCATGCTCATCGTGGACGCTTACCGAAACGAACGATAGGTCTTCGCCATCTCCTTCGATGATCGCTCTGTCCGCTTTCACCTTAAGAAGCGCGGGCTGACCGGTTGTCTTGACCTCCGCGCTCGCCCATTTTTCGCCGTTCTTGTAGCTGATCACTTTCAATTCGCCTGGCTCGTAGACGACATCATCCCATCGCAGTCGGTATTCGAACTCGCCTTTGATCTTTCGGCCTAGGGATCGACCATTGAGAAAAAGCTCCGCTTCGTCTCCCGAAGTGAACACGTGCACCGGCGTGACCTCTCCTTCGCGACCACGCCAGTTCCAGTGCGGCAGAATGTGGGCCATCGGGTAGTCCGGCCGCCAATACGACTGATAGAGATAGAATCGATCCTTCTTGAAGCCAGCCAGATCGATGACGCCGAAGTAGGAGCTTCGAGCCGAATAGTAGGGCGTCGGCTCGCCGAGGTAGTCCCAGCCGCTCCATACGAAGCCGCCGCCGACGTAAGGATGCCTGTCGAGCGACCGGAAAACCTTGTCGGCGGAGGATCCAAACTGCGCGGTATAGAGCTCGTACGAGCTAACGTGAGCGGTTTGCGGATCGCCCCCCGCCCCATCGGCGACTGGAGCGCTGAATCCTTCAGCGACGGGAAACAGGTACTCGCCACGCGAGCTCACAGCAGCCGCGTTTTCGCTGCTGACAATCAACTTATCCGGATACTTGTCATGAAAGTCAGGATACAGCGGCGGCGTATTGATCCCTTTCAGGTGGGCGTAAGCGGGTGCGTTGCGAATGCCCTCCCCCTGGTAGTTCAAGGTTATGGAGTCCATCACTGCCGTGATCGGCATATGCGGCTTGGCGAAGTTGAACGAAGCAGCGGTCGGACGAGTCGGATCCTCCTGCTTGGTGATTTCGTGCAGTCGCTGCGCCACAGCGGCGCCGTCTTCGCCGGTATATTGCTCGCCTACTTCGTTTCCGATGCTCCACATGATGACCGACGGATGATTTCGGTCTCGGCGCAGGAATGCCCGCAGATCTGGCTCGGACCAATCGGGAAAGATCAGATGAAAGTCGAGAGGGGTTTTCTTGCGTTCCCAGACGTCGTAGATCTCGTTGATCACGAGGATTCCCATGCGATCGCACAGCTCCAGCAACTCGCGGGCTGGTGGGTTGTGCGCCATGCGCACCGCGTTGCAGCCGAGCTCCTGCAGCGTTTCGAGTTGGCGTTCGGCCGCTCGCACGTTGAACGCCGCCCCGAGCGCCCCCAAATCATGGTGCTGGTTGACGCCCTTGAATTCGACTGGCTCTCCATTGATGAAAAAACCTTTCCTGCCATCGAATTCGATACTCCGAATGCCAAAAGGCGTCTCATAGCGATCCACCATCTTCTTCCCATCTTTTACCGTGGTGATCGCCAGATAGCGGTTGGGGCTTTGCGTGGCGTACGGTCCCCAGAGACGCGGGTTTTCTATATCTACGAATCCCTGCACGGTTTGAGACCCACCCGCACCGATTTGCACTTCCAAGGAGGGAAACATGGCGACCGCATCGCCCTCCGCGCGACCCATGCCGTCCAAAGCGTAGAGCGCGGTCTCTACCTTGGCTTTGGCGGACCTCTGGGAATCGTTTTCCAATACGACCTCCAGCTCTACCCTGGCCTTGGCGTGGGAGACCTCAGGAGTGGTCACATAGGTGCCCCAGTGAGCCACGTGCAGGGGGGCTGTCTTGGTGAGCCAGACATTTCGATAGATGCCGCCTCCAGGGTACCAGCGCGAGGAATGTGGAGGATTGTCGATGCGAATCGCCAGCTGGTTTGCCCCGCCGAAATTGACATAAGGTGTAAGGTCGAGTCGAAACGAGGCGTAACCATAAGGCCACCCGCCGACGAGCTCACCGTTTAGCCAGACCATGGCGTAGGACATGGCTCCGTCGATATCGAGGAAGATCCTTTTGCTTTCGTCGGAAGCCGGAATCTCCAAGTCCTTGCGGTACCAAGCGACTCCGGGACTGGGCAAGCGCCCCATACCGCCGCCGACAGGCGCCTCGTCTCCCTCCATGAATGGTCCTTTGATCGCCCAATCATGCGGCAGCGTGACCTTCTCCCACGAGCTGTCGTCAAATCCATCCTGGACGAACGGAAATTCGCTCCCCGGGCTCTTTCCGGTCGGTCGGGCGTGTCGTTGCTTCGGGTCCGAGATAAACGGATTCGCTGAGGGAAGGATCCACTCCTTTAGCACCGGCTGCTTCGCCTCCACCCCTATCGCTTCGGTCGGCTCGGCATCAGCCTGCTTTCCGTCCTCCGTTTCGGTCACCTCGGGTCGAACGTCGTAAATGAGCCTATCCGATTCCTCCACGGAATCGTACTTCATGAATCGCCAATCGGCGTTGATCGAGATCCGTTCTCGCGGCGAGTCGACTGGAGAGCTCGCCTCCAGCCAGGAGATCGAAACAATCGGCAGAAAGCACGATACGAGAAAAAACAACGCAGTAGAAAAACGCTTCATAATGCAAGGGGGGGTAATTGGGGGCAGGTGATCGAGTACCAGGAAAAACCATCGTTTCCTGTAGAATGAAACAAAGCTAGGTCAAAGAACCTTCAGAGCTGCTCGAAAGCTGGGGAATCTCAAGAAACCACAAACTCGCTGCGGCGTCCTTCGATTTGAAGGGAGGCGCGACTAGACGTTGACCAACGGGCTTTGAAAGACAGCCAACTCCCGCCGCGCCGCTGCCAGCGAGGGGGGGACGATCAGTGCGGGCAACGATCGACCTACGGAGCTCGCCCAGCTGACGCTGGACCGAGGAAGCTTGGAGATAGCTCGCCAGCATGCAGGGCCCACTTGTCCACCACCACGCCGGAATCGACCAAAATGAGCCTCAGCCGATGATCTCCCGCTTCCTCGATGGTCACCTGGCAACGAAGGCCTGCTGCTCCCGCGAGCACTTCATCGCTCCAGTTTCCTTCCTTCGAGGTGCGGTTCACGCTCAGAAGACGCGGCTCGCCATCGTCGATCTGCAGACCCAGCCGGAGGCTAGCTCCTTCCTTGACCGGAAAGGTGGGCACGAGGTCGACATAAAAGGTGTATTCGCCCGATTTAGACACATCGAAGGCGTATTCGACGTACGGAGCGTTTCGCAGCTCATCCTCCTTGCGAAGGCTCTGCCACGAGACCGGAAATCCGGAAATGGAGCTGCCCGAGCGCCCTAGCCCATGAATCACTCGCCAACTGGCCGACTGGACGTTGCCTGATGCGTCAAAGGATTCCGCCTCGCGTTGCACCTCCGGTCGCGTCGACTCATCGGATCGAGCGCCGCGGATCGGCAAGGCGGCCCGCGTTCGCTCGCTAATTTCGCCAGCTGCCACCAACGAGGGTTCGGGCAGAATCACGGGCGACAATCGGTAGGAGCGCCACATGTTGTCGGCGGGTTCCTCCGCCATCATGAAACGCCATTTTCCACCAGCGATCTCTTCGTTGAAAAAGCGGGTCAACTCGTTCAGCTCCGCATCCGCGTCGCGAGCCAAGCGGCCATGAATCCTCGCCGCCTCAGGATCCGCGTTGAAGAGCCTGCCGTATTGCTCCGCGTGGAAATATCGACGGTTCGCCAAGGCCGAGGCCTTGATCGGATACTCCACCAGCTGGAAGTACGCGTCTCGGTTGTCATGGTCCACGTTCGATTTTGCTTCCTCGCACTTGGCCACCATGGCATCGAAGGCGCTCAATCGGTCGCGGATTTCGGACTCCGTCAAAGGGCTCCCCTGAGCTCGTCGATGAGGCAACCACCATTGCAGGTGCTCGGGCTTCCTGCGGAAATTTAGCTCGTAGTAGTCCTCCAACGCTGCGGCGATCAATTCGCTCTGAGCGTTTCCAAAGGTTTGCTCAGACCAATCGGAGAGGAAGTCGGGCAACGTATCCAGATTCCAACGATCGATATCCCAGGCCATCTGCAGGAAAAGGTCCATGCCGATTTCGCCCGGTTTGATATCGCCTACGTTGGCGATCCAATACTCCTGAGCCCCGAGACGATAAGCCTTGTTCATCTCCTCCCAAACCAATGCGGGCGGTATGCTGTATAGCCAGAGATACGCCATGGGCGAGCCGAGATAGGACAAGTGGTAGTAAACGCCCGACCCTCCGCTCCGCATACGTTCCGCATCGTTGGGAAATCTGCGTATGTATCCATGATTATCATCCGGCCACACGATAGTCACGTCATCCGGCACCTCCAATCCCGCCTGATAAAGCTCTAGAACCTCCTTGTAAGGGGTGAACACCTGCGGCACGTCCTCGACGTTCCGATCCACGTGCTTCTGCAAGAGCTGGCGCTGGTCCTCGATGATCCGCTGCAGAAGGGCTACCTTATCCTCAACGCTCTCTCCAGCGGTGATACCGGAATCGTGGATGCCGCGCATCCCAAGCGTATAAACGTTCTCGTAGCCGCCATTCTCCTTGAGTCGCTCTTCCCAGTAGGCCGAAACGCCTTCTCGGTTTGTCGCGTAGTTGTAGTCCCCTTTAGGGGCGGTCCATTCGGTAACGTTGTTTCGCAGCATGGGCTCCGCGTGAGAGGAGGACATCACGATGGCGTAGCGATCCGCTACGACCTTGTTTTCCGGATACAAGTTGAAGGCCTTCGTTACTTCGTGCATCGCCGGCCAGAGCGTGTTCGCTTTCAGGCGAAGCATCAGCTCGAACACGCGCTCGTAGGTTTTCGGTCCTATATCCCCTAGCTCCTTTTCGAAGTTGCGGCTCGCCCAAGGATGAAGCCCCCAGTCTTCGTCGTTGATAAAAATACCTCTGTACTTGACCGATGGCGGACCGAATCGACGCACGCCCTTCCGTATCCAAATTTCACTCATCTGCCGAGGAGCAACGTCGGCCCACCAGTACCAAGGGGAAACGCCGATCGCTCGGCTGAGCTCATACAGTCCATAGGCTGTGCCTCGTCGATCGCTTCCCACCACTGCGAGCCCGTTTTCAACTCCCTTTTCCGGCTGATCGATCGAGACGATAAGAAACGACTCCCACGCTCCATCGAGCTCGCTCACATCGATTTTCCCCGCTTCCTTCAGCGCATCGATAACTGGAGAACGCCCCAAGGTGCCTACGTACAATACGGCGTTCGCACGCTGGGCTCCGGTTTCGGTCCGCAACGCCACCCCCGACACGCGACGGACGTCTTGGGCGAAATCGCGCGCCGCGATCGAAACCACCTCCGCATCCTCATCGGAATACGCCAGCAGGGCGCTCTGATTGGCTGCTACCAAAGGGAACGCGTCGTCGGTTTCCGTATCGGAAACCCACTCGGCCCCATTCGCGGAGGGGTAAAAAAGCGCGAGGCCGGCGAGCAGCAAGCATGCGAAAACGACTGGGGTGCGAGACAAGATGAAGCGATTTAGCATAGCGGGATCAGGAGTAGAGCCCAAGCCCACCTGTATCGCTGGCGATTGTCAGACGTTTTCCCCTCTTCCAGTAAGGTTTTTTACAAATCGGAGAAGAGCAACGACGGGCGCAATCGAGCCACTAGATCTCTACTCGGCAGAAATGACGATCTGACCTGCGGCAAGATCGTCACCAGTCGCCTTGAGCACGATTTCGCCCTGGCCGCCCGTGCTTTGCACGATGACTTGAGCCAAGCCATTGAAGGCCTTTCGACGGTACTGCTCAGGCTCGGTCATCACCCCGATAAAAGCTGGCGGGAAACTTGCCACGTTCTCACGCTCGCTCCATTCGCGGAATGGCTTCGCCTCGAGGCGCAACACGTTTCCTGTGTCCAACAAACCGATACCGCGCAAATCGAGGTCCACGGTGGCCTGCTCTCGGCTCGCTCCTTCGTAGAGCGTTTCACCATTGAGCACGGCTCGCTGATCCTGCCCGATCGCGGAGATCAGCAGTCGGGCGCTCTGATTGCCTGCCAAGTCGGGTCGGTCGAATCGCGTTTCGTAGACTACGGGCTGATCTGTCACCGAAGCGGCGGGAGCCTCCCAGCCTCCCAGTGAAATCATGGACGCTTCGGGCACGAACCGATCGGGCTCGTGAGAGGAGGGATTTCCATTTCCGACGCCGATGATCTCCCCCGGTCCGTCAACCTCGAACCAAGCCATATTGTCGGCGACCGGCACGATGTCTCCCCTTTCATCGATGATGCGGACCTCGATCACTGCGAGGTCTTTGCCGTCCGCCGTAATGGTGGAGCGATCCGCGACCAGCTCGAGCGCCGCAGGCTCGCCAGTCGTGCGGCGTAGGGTTTCTTCAACCGCTTCTCCATCTCGATAGCCGACCGCTTTCAATTCGCCGGGTTCGTAAGTGACCTCCCATGCGAGATGATCGTTAAGCGGCATTTTCTTTCGTCCTTGGGATTCCCCGTTCACGAAGAGCTCCACCTCGTCATAGTTCGAGTGAGCCCGCACTTCGATGCTCTCACCCTCGCGTCCCGGCCAGTTCCAATGCGGAAAAATGTGCAGAACCGGTTCATCCGACCACCACGCCTTCAGGTAGAAATAACCATCCTTCGGGAATCCGCAGTTGTCCAGAATGCCGAACTGCGAGAGGACCGCTGGCCACTCGTAAGGCGTCGGCTCACCGCGATAGTCGAATCCCGTCCAGAAAAACACCCCAGCGGTGTAGTCGCGCTCCGCGTAAAATCGCCAGCCAAGCTCGGCGTTTCCACCTGAGGACCCATCTTCCTTTGGCGGCTGGTGGGCCAGGCTCGCGTCTTCGACGTAGATGCCTCGCGTCTGCTGCGTAGTCGTTTCTTCAGTACCGATGATGATCTGCTTGGGGTACTCGCGGTGCTGCTTGTCGACATCGCCATGGCGAATGTAGTTGACCCCCATGGCTTCGACCGCGGTCGAAATTCCGCCCCACCCTCCGCTGATCGCAGCGGTGATCGGGCGCGTAGGATCAAGTCGCTGGGCGAAATCCTGCATGCGCTGGGTGATACGGGCTCCGAGAATGTTACCCTCGATCGCCCATTCCTCGTTTCCGATGGACCATACGATCACGCTGGGATGGTTGCGACCGCGCAGGATCAAGTGCTCGAGCTGCTCCAGGTGGTATTCGTTGATGCCCATCAGTCGCGTCTCATCGATCACCAGCATGCCTAGGCGATCACAGGCCTTGAGGAGTTCCGGCGAAGCATGGTGATGGGAAACTCGATACGCGTTGCTTCCCATTTCCTTGAGTTTGAGGATACGAAAATCCTGCATGGCGTCGGGCAAAGCGGCCCCGATTCCAGCGTGGTCATGGTGGTTGTTCGTTCCTTTTAGCTTCACAGAGCGGCCGTTGAGGAAGAAGCCTTCATCGGGATCGAAACGTATTTCACGCACGCCAAAGGTCGTCTCGTAGCGATCGAACAATTTCCCGGACTCGTCCAAGACCTCAGTGACAAGCGTATAGAGATGCGGTGTATCCAAATCCCAAAGACGGGGTTTCGTAAGGGAGAGCGTATCCGAAATCGTCGTCGTCTCTCCCGCGGCGAGCGTCTCCTTGCCGGACTTGGCGCGAGCGACTTCCTTTCCAGAAGCATCGAGGATAGACTGGCTCACCCGAAAACGCTTGTCGTCAAAATACTCGTTCTCGATCGTGGTCTCCACGGAAACGGTGGCCTTCGAACCGCGAAGCTCAGTCGTCACATAAGTCCCGTAGCGGGCAACGTGCAGCGGATCGGTTTTCAGCAGATAGGCATGGCGATATATGCCCGCGCCCTCGTAGTACCAACCCTCTTCCATGCTGGCGTCGGCCCGCACGGCGACGACGTTTTTTCCGCCGTAGTTCAGGTATTCGCTGATATCGTAGCTCTGAGAAACGAAGCCGCTCGGCTCCTGCCCCACGAAAAACCCGTTAACGAAGACCGCTGCATTGCGATAGATCCCACCGAATTCGATGCGTATCCGCTTTCCAAGGTCGTCTTGGGAAATGTCGATCTCTCGGCGGTACCAACCGACGCTGCTTTCCGGAAAACCGGGCCCCACCGTCTTGAAGCCATGGCTGTAGCTCGCCGAGGCATCGAACCCCATCTCGACCGCCCAGTCGTGCGGCAGGTCGAGCGTGCGCCAAGCGCGATCGTCGAAAGCGGGATCCGCTGGACCATCGCCATATCCGGTCTTCGCCAGATATGAAAAGTAGCCCTTCGCATGGCCGAAATCCTGATCCCTGTCGGTGGCGTGGCCTAGGGCGAATCGCCATCCATCATCGATTTGCATGCGAACGCGTTCCGCGAAAACGGAAGATTGGCCAAACAGGAAGCAGAGCAGCGCAAGACTGCCAACGAGAGAGCGATAGGAATTCATGGAATCGGGGTTAACGATAAATCACAAACCATGGCAGTTGTGAAGCTGAGTCAACGTCAGCGCCCAAGCCGTCACTAATTGCGTACGGGCTTAGCAGCTTTTGCGTATTCGCCTGCAGGCCGACTTCAGGCTACGGTCCGCCGTTGATAGCGACTCTTGCATTCTCCGAGGTCTCGAAAGTCTTCAGATAGTCATGCCAATCTTCTGCGTTCTCGAAATCGCTGTGTCGCTCCCAGGCGAAGCCGAAGGCGAACTCAAGATCCCGTCCGTCGAGCTTCGCTGTCAGGAGGGAATCGCCGTGCTCGGTAGCCTGCTTCTGATAGCGCACCGAACCCGCCTCGTAACCGGAGATCAGACGTACGCCGGTCGCCAGCCAGTAGCCATCCATACTGTCCCACAAGGAAAGGGCTTCTCCACCCGTGGTGATGCTGGCATTTTGAGCTTGTGCCACCAATCCGACCGAAACCTCCATTTCATCGAGGACCTCTTCGTCGCCCTGAAAATGCGAGCGGGCCTGGCAGAGGTAGGAACCTTCCTCCAAGTAGATCGTCTTGAACTCGCGCAGGTTTCGGCCGTCGATATCGTATTCATACTCTAGCGACAGCGAAAGGTAGCCTGGCTCGGTGTTTTTGACATGCACTGCCTTGTAGACGTTCGCGGTATAGAAGTCGCCTCTGAACCACACTCCGGTGCCTCCACAGCCACGCGAGGCGCCGACCTTGAAGGCATCGTAGCCTTCGCCCGAGTCTTGGTGGTAGCTGCCCTCTCCGGCAAATTCCATTTCGTACCACTTTCTGACAATCGGTTCGGAAACGCGCTTGGTCCATACGTCGATGCCGCTGTCTTCCGTCGATTCGCGAAGAGCCGGCCCATAGGCGCGGAAGGCAATCTTGTCGTTTTCCCAAGCCACGTCATCGGCTCGTCGCGGGACGATGTAGGCTCCGACGGGGCGGTTCAGCTTTCCAGAATCCACGATCTTCTGGGCCTCGCCATAGAGTTCGCTGATGGTTTTTTTCGGTTTGGCTCCCAGGGCTTTGAGAATCTCCGAACCAGCCAGCAATACCGCGCCGGCGCCATAGGCCTGAGTATCCTCCGCCGAAATGTTGTCACGCGGGTCGAAACCAACTGGTTGCACGTAGCCCACCATGCCCGAACTTTGGATACGCGTCTTCAAGCCGTTCCAACCGTTGACCACGTTCGGCCAGTAGGTCTCGCGGTCAAGCAGTCCACGGTTGATTCCCCAAGCTAGACCGTAGACGAAAAATCCAGTGCCGCTCGCCTCGCCAGTTTTCACTTGCTGCGGGTCTCGCAAGCTCGGTCTCCACAACCCGTCCGGTTGCTGCGCCGCGACAACACCTTCGGTCATCTCCAGAAAGAGGTTTTCATAAAACGGATAGGAAAGATCGTCTTCAGGCAGTACGTCGAGAAGCAAGGCAAGTCCGCCATACACCCAACCGTTTCCGCGACTCCAGAAGATCTTCTTGCCACGTTCAGTGCGCTGATCAATGAAGCGCGAATCCCTGAAAAAGAGCTTTTCCTCAGGATCCCAGAGCTCGTCGTACGTCACACGATACTCGTAGTCCATAAAACGTAGATACTTCTCATCGCCGGTGATCTTCCACAAGCGCGCCAGCGTGGGCGGCGACATGTATAGGGCATCGCACCAAGTCCATCGATCCACAATGCGATCGTCCCACTCGCCTTCGCCAAACCAGCGTTCCTCCTGCAGCGGATTCGCGACCACGAAATCCAGCACATTCTGGCTCGGCTGCATACGATATGCCTTGTCCGTATCCATCATATAGATATCCAGCCAAGCGTGGCCGACCGCGTGGTCATCGGCGTGATACGGGCGATTGGAGAGGGTCCAGCCCGCTCGTTCGCCGTAGTCGATCACGTGGGCCAAATACTTGGGGTCGCCGGTAGCGTTTGAAAGAGCCAGAAGGCCATCGTAATAGGGAGCTTGGTGCCACCAACGGATGCCTAGCCACTCCACGGGATTCTCCAGATGCCAGTCGGCGGTCTTGAGCAGCGTTTTTTCGACCTGCTGCCTCTTGAGATCGGGCGCGGCGTTAGCAAACGAGCAAAGAGCGAATAAGGCGGTGGTTGCGAAAACGCATTTTTTCAAATCCATAACAACTTTAGGGTATGAGGGGTTAAGGTGGCCTAAGCCTGCCGATGTGGGACGTGGAGGCCAGCAAATCCGGCCCATTCGACGTGAATCTTACCGTTCGAAAACGAAAAACGACTTCTACCTGGCTTAGCGGCCCATCCAACCACCATCCACAACCAGGACTTCTCCGTTCACGTAGCTCGCCGCCTCGCTGCAGAGGAAAACGGTGGGCCCCTTGAAGTCCTCAGGTTCTCCCCAGCGGCCCGCCGGGATGCGCTTCAATATAGCCTCGCCACGCTCCGGGTCGTCCCGCAGCGCCTCGGTATTGTCCGTAGCGATATAGCCGGGAGCGATGGCGTTCACGTTCACGCCCTTGGACGCCCATTCGTTGGAAAGAGCTTTCGCCAGCTGTCCGATCGCGCCTTTGCTGGCTGCGTATCCAGGAACCATGATTCCTCCCTGAAACGTAAGTAGTGACGCGGTGAATACGATTTTTCCGCTCCCGCGCTCGACCATTCCACGACCAATCTCTCGCGAAAGATACCACTGAGCGTTGAGATTCACATTGATAACCTTGTCCCAGTCGTCATCTGGGTGCTCCGCTGCGGGAGCCCGGCGGATCGTTCCAGCGTTGTTGATCAGGATGTCCGGCACGCCTTGTTCTTCGACCACCTTGGCGGCGAAGGATTTCACTGCAGCCATCTCGCTGAAGTCGCATTGGTACGCGACGAACGATCGACCCAGAGCCTTGACCGCCTTTTCGATATCGCTCCCCTCTGCTTCGAGACTCTGCGATACCCCGATAATATCCGCTCCCGCCTCGGCAAGCGCTTCCGCCATACCGAAGCCGATACCGCGTTTGCAGCCCGTGACGAGAGCCGTTTTTCCTTTCAGTGAAAATCGATCTGCGATGCTCATTTTTTCCTCCTTGGAATCTGGATACGGCCAGGAACCCTCTGAAGGAAGGGACTCCCTGCCGAACCTCTGCACTCTTGGCGATGCGATCAGGCACGCGCTGACGCGCGAACCGACGCACAAGCGATACCATGCTATGCGCCCAAGAACGCGGCAACCCCTTTCTTTGAGAGAAGCCTGTCGGATGACGCTTACAGTATGAAAGCTCGCCCCGCCGAGCTCCGGCTACCCTAGAGCGCCACCAGCAGCGCCGGCGCTACCGATCGCGCCGGGATCGGCTCCGGTTCGAACGCGATCCTCTAGAAGCCCCAAAGAATCGAGACGGCGGTCGGGCGAAAACTAAATGATGAATTCGATTCTCTCGATAGTCCCTTCTCGTCGAAAGACAGAGGCGCTTCTGTCGCTGTCCAAGGTAGCCCCCTCGACCTCATCTGTCGCGCCATCCGACGCGAATACCTTGACCATTCGTCGACCGCTTCTGGTGACGATGAAAAGGCACTGGCAGAGCGTCAGAGCAAACGAACCTGCCGGTATCGTCACACTGCGCGAGCTGCCATTTGCTGCGACGTACGTGAACTCCGTTGGTTCAGAGAGAAAATCGTCCTCCCGCAGCAGCTCGGGCTTGCAGGAGATGCGTCCCTCTTCCAAGGCGATTCCCAATTCGCGCCATCGGACCAGCAAGTCCTCCTTCACCTGCCCGGTCATTCCCGGCTGCTGAGCTCCGGCATGGCGTGGCGTGTGCGAATAGGCGTCGATGGGAAAGGCTCCGTAGGCTCGAGCGGACTTGTCCAACCCAAGTCCCGCCTGCGTTTCGTAGTAGGCATCCTTTAGGCGCCGATAGGCGCCGCCGTCAGCCTGGTCGGCGAAGCGTTGGCAATTCTCCTGCAGGGCGAGGATAAGCTTGGAAACCATGTGCCAATAGATGCTGCCCAGCCCTTCGTAGGCGAAGAAGGTGCCAGAGCGGCCGAGGAACCGTCGATGATCGAACGCCTCCTCGAATACCGAGACGCAATCTTCGATCTCCTGCGCCTCGAACGATACATCCTCCTCGCCCTTCAGCGCCGCCAAGGCCTCCCTCAAGTCCGCGCTGTTGCGAAACCTTCCGTTGAAGCGAAAGTCTCCGTTCGTATCCTTTTTCAAGATACGTTTCTCTCCATCTTCCGCGAGCTGCCTCAGCAATCGGCTTTTCGACACCTGCTCCGGTGAAAGTCGATTCTTCTCCAAAAAGCGAGGTAGTTGCCTGTCTGGATACAGCATGTAGCTGCGAACGTCCTCGCGATACAGGGCGCTTTTTCTGAGACAATGCGCCAAACGATCCACTTGATCCAAGGTCAAGCGTCCCGAACTAAGCATGGCTACTTGCCCCTCCAGCATTTCCGGCAGCTCCTCGATCGCGGCCTCCTGCGCGGCTGCGTCAAAGGAAAGCAAGCGATAGGACTGGGCCAAGCCATCGTCCCTCAGAGCTCCGTCGATGCTGGCCGCCAGGAATCGCTTCGCGATCGAGAGGTAGTTTGAAATATAGTCGAATGCGAACCGCTGTCGTTCCGCGGAAAACGACTTTCCGTAAAGCTCGGATCGGAAGGCGCTGGAGCTTTCTCCCAACTCACGCATCAGAGCGAAGCGGCGCTTCGCATCGAAGCCTTTGTCCAGGTCGGTGGCGTACGCCTCGAAAATGCGCGACTGGGAAGCCAGCTGTTCGGCGAGCAAAGCGTTCAGTTGGCAGCCGTCTTCAGGTCTTCTACCCTCAAGCAGCCCTTCGAGGAAGTTCACGTAGCGATAGGTGTAGCAGAGCGTGACCACCGACACGCCGTAGCCCACCAGAGCATTGTTGGCATCGTTCCACTCCGGCCGCTGAGTATTCATCCATATGCCGCCGTCGGGTATGAAATTCGAGAGTTTCGCAAGCAAAGGAGCCAGCAGCTTCTCCAGTAGCGTGGCTGAGACCACATGGCCATTCGCGTCTCTGAGCAGCTTGCCGTCAGACCCGATCGTATCCGCGAGCGATAGCAGTTCCTCCGCCGCCTCCTCGTCGTAGTCCACCGTCGAGCGCGGATCGGCGAGGATCTGCTCGAAGCTGCGAATCTTGTAAGGGACATGCGCATACACGTAGGACTCGTCGCCGAAATTCCTAGCCAATTCCCCTGGGAAGAACTTTTCGGACGCTTCGAGCAGCTTGAGCAGGTATACCACCTGATGGTCTCCCCAGTACCCGATATTCGACCAGGGCTCGTCCGGTTCGATCACCTCCCAGTCAAACCCGTCCCTCGTGACGCGATACGGATTGTATCCATCCGCTGTCGACACGTTGAGAAAGCGCGATATCATGCCCTTGAGGTATCCGGGAAACGAATACCCTAGCGGCTCCCAGTTCTGAAAGATATCGCGCCAGTTTCCCTGATAGGAGAGGATCGGGTTTCCGTCTTCGTCCTCGGTATTGATTGAGAATCGATTCCACGGCCGGCTCGGATCTCCATGCCTGCGGCTGAAGCTCAGCGGCAAATACTCTCGCCCGATACGCGTCAGGTCGTCGGAACGCTGCCCTTCCAGCCAGTTTCGCAAGGCGAACAGCGAGCAGCGATCGCCTAATTCGCTCAGGGACTCGCGCACTTCCGTCCAGAGATTGCGATTGCAGTGGAGCAGGTGCTTTTCGAAGTCGGCAACCGAGATTTCGTATCCACCATCGAATACGCCGCCCCTCATGATGTTGAACAACGCGTTGGACTGGTGACGCAAATCGCGCAAGGCGTTTCCGCTTTTCTGCAGGCCATCCGCTCTCGCGATCTTCTTCACCAAAGCTCGGGCGTTGCGCTCGATATCGTCGTCAACCGCCTGAGCAGCGAGTTCGCCCGTAGCCAATCGCCTACGCAAGGCCTCGATGGCGCAAGCGTCCTGATTGATGTCGGTCACGATTTTCCATTCTCGCGAACCTTTGCCAGAAAGCTCGAAACTCCGCTCCTGCAGGAAGGCGCAGCGTCGCCCGCGGATGTCCGCCTCGGCCTGCAGGCTCCTCCCTTCCCGAAAGGCGCGAAGCTGCTCGCTGCACAGCAGCGTTTTCGCCCCATCCCGCTGCGGACTCCAAGCGACCGTAGCTTTGAGCCCTTCGCTCGGCTCGGCCTTGTCAGTAGGAATCGAACTCAAATAGTAGACGCCTATGCCCGCATCCTCGATCCACTCGCCCTTCTTGTAGGCGTCCGCGAGGTTGCTGAACTGATTGACGAAAGCCTGATCGAGGCCGTAGGGCAGCAGGTTCTGGAGTCCATCGAGCACGCGCAGTCTCCTCCGCTGAGAGCCGAGGTTCTCCAGCACGGCGCTGCGAACGAAACCGAACCTGGGGCTGAACGTCCATTCGTAGATGAAGCGAAGCTCGAACTCGCCATGCGTCTCCTCGAATCGCGCTTTGGTGCCGAGACCGTTCTTGTAGAGGTTTCGCTGTATCCCGCTTTCCGATACAATCGAAGCGAACGGCTCCCAGAGCGCCGATTTTCCGCTCTCGTCGACCTGGATGGCGGTCACACTGCCCGTCACGTTCCACGTGTCGAAAAGCTTGTCCTGAGTGACATAGGGGAACAAGGCATTGTCGGGGTCGCGTCGCCCCGCCGTCACCGAACCGTTGCTGCCCAGGAACATCCACTGATCGGACGAACTGACGAGATTCATCAGAAACGGCGGCATTTGATCAACCTTTTCGATCAGATAAAAGCGCTCCCCACCAATGTCTCGGAAGGGTCCGCTGGGAGACGGATTGTTCGCTTCGGCCAGCTCGGCCTGATCGCGATCTCGGATGCTTGTTGTAATCACGGGCATGGAAAATTCGGGGTTAGCAAGCGGAGAGCGACCTCTCCTTGAACATCGGCCACCCTCTTTTAAGATGCACTTTGATGCAATCCTAAAATGAAGAGAAATCGCCCGCCTCTTCGTGCCCAACGAGCGGCGAGCGAGTTTTTCCCTGTGAACGCTTCAGTCTAGCCGCCTCCAGGAGGGCCAGCCAGGAGCAGCTTCACTTTTTGATCTTGGTCAGCTTGGAGCCTTCTAGGGAGAGGTTGTACATGAGGCCCTTGTTGCCGAAAACGAACGCCACCACGGGCTCGTTGATGGTCTTGGTATCGATTTCGCCGCCCGCCCCGATATTGGCGATGGCTACGCTGCCGTCGACGCCCACTTCCCATCCTTCGCTGTTGCGAAAGGCGTTCAACGCGGCCTTGTCCAGGAAGAGCAGGATCTGTCGTCGGCTCTGCACGCCGAGCTGAAATCCGATCGAAGCGCTGGCGGTGCTGTAGTATTCGACCTTCTTGCCGTCGATGATCAAGGCGCCCTCGCCATATTCGCCGCCGATGCCAATCCCGGCCTTGCCTACGCTTGGAAAAACGAGCATCGCCTCCGCGTCCTTGGCCAGCTTTTTGCCGGCGCTGGTGTGTTCATAGAATTCCTCGATCGCTTCGTCGATCTTGGCGTCGAGCACCCGTTTCTTGGCGGCGAAGGTCGAGCTTACCAGCGATAGAGCGAGAAAAGCGCAGAGTGCGGAGGTGATCGTTTTCATTGTCGATATCTGTTTCATGTTGTTGATGGGAGGCTATCTAGGCGAAAGGTCAATGACCGGAGAAACGCGGGTTTGATCCCAATTACGCTTCCGAGCAAGCCCACAGGTGAAACCGGTCACCATCCGAGCGACGACTTGCTCGTCGTGGGCTGCGCCTCAGCGCTCGCATTCGGACAACGTCACCTGGCGGCGCAACTCCAGCCCTCCACGTGAAAACAGGCGCCTTCACCTACGCCAGCTAGAGAGCGTCCCTATCCTGCGGTCGCTGGAAAACGAAGAAGGGAGGCCTTCCAACAGACCTCCCTTCAAGATATTGTCCTATTGCTAAACTGCTTAATTCACGTTCGTAATGATGAGGCTGCTCGGAACCGCTGGCGCGGAAGCGTCCGCTGGCCAATCCTGGATAGCCCCGATGATTTCGAACTTGTCGAACACCGCGGTGGATACGCTGCTGGAGCCGCCAGCGAGAGCTAGACCGACGAAATACGGTTCGCCCAGTTCGACGCTGTCGGAGGCGAGCTCCGTCCACGTGCTTCCATCTGCCGAGCCAAAGAGCGTCACGTTCGAGCCTACCCGCTTCATGCGCAGGTAGCTGTAGGAAGAACCTGCCGCGTCGAGCGTCTGCGCGTTCGTCTGCCCTGCTCTACTCTCCCGCGACCGGTATTCGATCGATCCATCCGCGGCGACCAGCAAGGAGCTTTGGACGGAGCGTCCGTAGAGAGCGGAGCGCAGCATGATGCCGGCTACCGTTTCGCCAGAAGCCGCGTCGAGCGAGGCGAGACGGACTCGTACATCGACATCTCCCGACACCAGGGCGTGATAGTAGCGATGAGAATCAGAGATTCCGCCAATCACCCCGAGGTCGTCCGTCACCGTGAAGCTGTCGCTGGCAAGGTCGTAGCTGACCGAACCATTGGGGGAGCTATGGTCCGTCGACACGTCACGCATGCCATCCACGAGCTGCGAATCGGTTGGAGCCGAGCCCACGTTGATGACCTGAGAATCCGTGGAGGTGGCATCGTTGCCCGCCGCTTGAGCGACCGCGGCGAGCGTGCGGGCGCCTTCGGAAGCGGTCACGCTGATCGCGAACGGAGCGTCGGAAGAGCTGCCTACCGCCTCGCCATCGAGCGTGTAGCTCACGCTGGAGAACTTGGAAAGATCGGAAGAGCTGATGCTGACCTCGAACGCTTCGCCGCTGCGAGCTCCGTTTCCAACAAACGACACGGCCAGGTCGATCGCTGGCGCCACGTACTCATTGACCAAAACCGACATCTGGGAAATGGAAACATCCTCCCCGTCGTCAACGCTCACGGTGATGATCGCGGTACCGGACTGGTTGGCCAAAGGGGTGATGGTCAAGGTGCGCGTCGATCCCGTTCCTTCCAGAACAAGTCCGCTGCTGTCAACCACAGTTGTATTATCCGAATGAATACTTACAATCAGATCGCCTACTTCAGATTCGACATCGCCGATCGTGAACGAAATCGGTCCGTAGGTTTCGTTTTCCTCGATCGTGATGTCGCTCAACGCGCTCACGGTCGGGGCTAGATTGTCGTAGAAGGTCGCTACATTGGTAAAGCCGGAGTTGCCGAATTCATTGTAGGCGTTCACTCGATACGCGTAGCTCGTGCCAGACTCGACATTCGAATCCACGAACACGGCGACGTCCGCCTCGGTAGTGCCGATCAGCGACCAATCGCCGCCTTCGACGGATCGCTCCACATTGAAGCCGCTTTCATTGTCTGAATTGTCGGTCCACGAAAGCTGCGCCTGGAGGGCGAACGCGGAACTGGTAAGTGCGCCCAGCGCTAGCGAGGCAGCAGCAAGCCCGCGCCCCAGCCGTCTGCCGGCGGAGCCGAGGGTGAAACATTCGCGCGGCTCTTCATAGCCCGTACGCGAATAAAAGGGTCCAAGAACTGAATTTTGCATGACCCCCGAAAACGGGGGCACGCCAATATACTGGAGGCAATTTCGTAAACTTGAAGTCTAGCCCCGATCACGCGTGAGGATCTTCCACAGTAGGCATTGTCATTACTATGACTCGATCCCTTGAGGCATATTCCCCAGTCTCCCCTTCAGCGCCTTCTCCCTCCCTCTCCTAGGTTCGAAGCCAGCAAACGAACGATCCGTTCCGTATCATTCCAACCGATACATGAGTCCGTAATGGATTTCCCGAACACTCTCGCCACGCCATCCCTTAGGCCCTGTTGACCCTCGACCAGATTGCTTTCCAGCATGAGACCTGCGATGCCTCCCTGTCCCGCCGCAAACTGCTGAGCGACGGCTTGGGCGACACCCTCCTGTCGACGGTGGTCCTTGGCGGAGTTTCCATGCGAGCAGTCGACCACTACCGGACGCTGCAGGTCGGGGCGACGCGCGGCTTCAACCGTTTGGTTGACACAGGATTGGTGGAAGTTGGGCCCGGAGCTACCGCCGCGCAAAATGACGTGTGTGGCGGGATTTCCGGAAGACTGCAACCAGCAGGGCATCCCTCGATCGCTCACGCCGAAATAGCTGTGCGGCTGAGCAGCCGACAATACCGCGTTCAAAGCCGATTTCGGGTCTCCGTCCATGCCGTTTTTCATGCCGATCGGCATGGTCATGCTACTGGCCATTTCTCGATGCAACTGGGATTCCACCGTGCGCGAGCCGATCGAGCCGTAGCTGATCGCATCTTCAAGATAGGGCGCCAGCATGGGGTTAAGAAACTCCGTGGCGCATCCGACTCCACTGTCCGCGAGGTGCGTCAACAGCCGACGCGCCATCGAAAGGCCGTCCATCGCTGGGCCCCTCTCTGCTCCCATCAGCGGGTCGTAGATCAAGCCCTTCCATCCCAGCACGCTGCGCGGCTTCTCGAAATAGCACCGCATCACCAGCAGCACGCGATCGCTCACCTCCTCCGCCAGCTTCCCGAGCTTCTCCGCATAAACAACCGCTGCGTCCACGTCATCGATCGAGCAGGGACCGCTCACCACGAGCAGTCGATCTCGGTCTCGGCCGCTCAGAATATTCGCGATTTGGGATCGGGTCCGCTCGACTTGAGCCCGCGCTGCTTCGCTCAGCGGTATGTCTCGTCTCAGTCTGGATGGCGATACGAGCTCGACCGGCGGCGGAGTGGCGAGGCGTTTCGCTTCGACGGCGGACGATCGTTCCTCCGCGGCGTTGGGTGCAATGTCACATTTCATGGTAGGGATGGTTTGTCTTGATACGTTAGAGGGAGATGGAAACGCGAAAAGCCCTGGGATTCACAGTGAATACCCAGGGCTTTTCGCGTCGAAATCGATGTGTTGGTTTTAACTACACGCTCTTACGCTCCTGGGCCTTTCCAGAAGTAATAAAACCAAAAATAGCTGAAGGACGCGGAACGCATAGATGAGCTCCACTAAGCGCCTCGCACCTCGCGAGGTCAAGCCTTCAGCGCGCCCCGCCCACCTACGCAGGGCTCCGAAAATCGCCTAGGGCCAGCGCGGTTTCCCCGAGCGAATCCGCAGCGCGAGCCGCTTTCTCCGTTGCCAAACCCGTTTCCTAAGATTCTCATCCCCAACGCGTATGACGGAAAAGCGACTCTATCTGCACACCTCCAACCGAGCGGAAAACCTCGCTCGGAGGATCGTCGAAGTCGCCTCGGAATCCCCGCTTCCCTCCCTTCTCTCGCGCGAAACCGTCATGACCCTCAATCCCGGTATCGCCCGGTGGCTGCAATTCGAGATCGCCAAGCGGACCGGTGTCTCCTTCAGCTGGGACTTCCCCTTGCCCGGAAAGCTTTTCCGGCGCCTGCTCGAGGGATTCGCTCCTGGCTTCGACGCCCTCGGAGCGTTTCCCGAAGCGCTCGCTCGCTGGCACCTTTGCGATCTGCTTTCGAATCTGGAGGACCAGCCGCGCTTCGCCACTTTGCGGGCCTACTGCCAAAGCCCCTCCCCCATCCGGCGCCTCGGCCTAGCGGGCCGCCTCGCCAAACTCTACGACGAGTACCTGGTCTACCGTCCCGACGAGCTGGTCAAATGGGAGGACGAGCCCCAGCATCGCCACTGGCAGGCGGAACTGTGGCGGCGCCTGCTCAAGCGCATCTACCCGCAGGCGGAAACGCCTCCGCATATCGCCCGCATCTGGAGTCGCCTCAGTCGCGGAGCCAATCCCATCGCTCCCCAGATTTGGCCGGAGCGTCTCTTCCTGTTCGGCATATCCTCTCTCGCTCCACTGTATCTAGATTTCTTGGACAAGGTTTCTCAGCGCATCCCGGTCCACATCTTTCTCCTGCAGCCGTCCGACCTCTACTGGGCTGACCTGAAAACCAGCAAGGACATGCAGCGCATCGTGCAGCGCGCCGCGAGCCAGAGTGACGATTCCTGGGGCATCGACCCTGCGGACTGGCTTTTCGAAACCGGCAACCCGCTGCTACCGGCTCTCGGAAAACAAGGGCAGATGTTCCTCGACCTTCTCATCGACCGAGACCCCATACAGGACGACAGCCAATTCAGCGAACCGGAGTCCGTCAGCCAACTGACCGCCCTCCAGTCGGATCTCTTCACGATCACTCGTCGCTCGGCGCCCTCTGGAGACCAACCCTATCCAGCCTACGACGGCACCCTGCAGATCCATCGCTGCACGACCAAGCGGCGCGAAGTAGAAACGCTATGGGACTACCTCGTGCATCGTCTCGACAGCTCTCCGGACCTTCACCCTGGCGATATCATGGTGATGGCGCCGGACATCAACCAGTATCGCTCCCACATCGACGCCGTTTTCAAAAGCAAACGCGGCACGTCATTGGATATTCCCTACAGTATCGCCGACGCCCCGAATCGCATCCATTCGAGCTTGCTGTCCGGTCTAGCCGATATCCTCAGATCCAGCTCCGAGGAGGCAAGCTCTCGCTCCATCCTCTCCCTATTGGAAACGCCATTGCTTCGCGAGGCCTTCTCGTTCTCCGACATCGATATCGAGAGCATCGAATTTTGGATACGCGAGCTTGGCATTACTTGGGGATGGGACGCCCAGGACCGGCAGAGCCACCACGCTTTCGGCACCGATCTGGGCACTTGGAAGGAGCTGGAGCAGCGCCTCGTCAGCGGGCTCTTTTTCGGAAACGAACAAGCGCTGCCGAACGCCTATCTCTCCTACAACGAACTCGAGGCGGACCTTCGCGACACCGCGGGCCGCTTCACCGAATGCCTGTGTCTGCTGCGAACATTCAGGGAGGGCTACTGGCAAACCCGGGGCATTTCAGGCTGGCAGCAGCGACTCCTCTCCCACCTGGAAAACCTGAGAACTCCGCTCGAGAGCTGGGAGCAGCAGTATCGCGAGGCGGTCGCCTTGATCCGCGAGGCCCTGCCCGACCTGGATTCCGTTTTCGCAACCGGAGCCGAGGCCTACCAAGCGGTTCTGGAAAAAATCGAAAACGCTCCTTCCAGCGGCGGCTACCTTAGCGGTGGAGTGACCTTCTGCTCCTTGAAGCCGATGCGTTCCATCCCGAGCGACACCGTCTGCGTGATCGGGCTCAACCGCCTCGACTTTCCGAAAAGAAATACGCGGCTGAGCTTCGATCTGCTCGCCCAGGCGCCGCGCAAGGGCGATCGCAATTCCAGAGAGGAATATCGCCAGTTCTTTCTCGAAACCATTCTCTCCGCCCGATCCCAGCTTTATCTGAGCTACCTCGGCCTGTCCTCCAGCAGCGACACGGTTCGCGAACCCTCCGTAGTTTTGGAGGAACTACAGGCCTACCTCAAGGAGGCCATGAGCGATCAGGACTTCAAATCCATCCATTTCACGCAAAAACGGCAGTCCTACGATCGGGACTACTTCACTTCGGACCGCCTCTACACCTACGACGCCGATCGCGCCAAGCTGGCTGCCGAACTCCACTCGCCGCAAGCTGAAACCGCCCCTGCGCCGACAAATTCAGCCCCCCGCGAGCTGGACGAGCCAATCGAGCTCGAGGAGCTAATTTCCTTCTTCAAAGACCCCGCTCGCTATTTCGTTTCCAAGGTCAGTCAAGCCCGGCTCAATCGCATCGAGGATCCGCTACCAGAACACGATAAACTGCGCGAAACCGCGCTCGACGCCTATCTGATCAGAGATTTCTTCGCGGAGCGCCTATCCGCCGGCGAATCGATCGACGACTCATCGCTGGCCCGCTTCGCGAGTCGCAAGCGCCTTCCTCCGGGCCTTCTTCAAAAGCCAGTCTTTACAGAGGAGCTCGAACTGGCCCAGCGGGCCGCTGCAGCGCTCGATCCATGCCCAGCTCCCCCGAGCCTGCGCCTGCTACTCCTTGAACGCTCTGCCTTGAGCGGAAGAGTCCAGCTCGATGCTAAAAGCGGCGAACAGCTCCTCATTTTCAGCGGCGAAATGAAAGCGGGTAGAGTCATTGAAACCTGGATACGCCACCTTTTCGCCCGTGCCACCGAAAAGGACTTTTGCGGTCGCACCCTTGCCGTTTCTCTCAAGAGCCTCTCCACCACTGGCAATATCCGCTTCCTCCCAGTCGATCATGCGAAAGACGTTCTCGAACAACTGATCGCTCTTTACTTGAAGGCGCATTCAGCGCCCCTACCGCTCTTTCCAGAAGAAAGCTATCAGAGTTTCAAACGTGTATCCAAAGATAGTGACGCGAAAAGCGAGGCCTTTGAGGACGCCTTTCTGGCCGATTTCTCCAGCCGACTGGAAAAGGTCCAGCAAGGCAGCAAGAGCGACTGGGGGGCGGACTGGAGCGACTTCGACAAAGCCTGCTTTGGCGAGGAATTTCTGCCAGATCGCAAGGCCGCGGAAACCGCCATACGGATCTGGAAACCGGTTTTCCAAGCGATGGAGACTTTCAAACTGTGAACCACGGTAGCCAACGATGATTGAACTCTCCCCAGGAACGACATTGATCGAGGCGAGCGCTGGTACCGGAAAAACCTATACGCTTTGCCGAATCGCTTTGCAGCTCACGGTGCAAAAAGGCGTCACTCTCGATCGAATTCTCGCTGTCACCTTCACCGAAGCGGCTACCGAAGAGCTCGCCAGCCGGTTCCACGAGCTTTATCAAACCTGTCTCCGAGAATTGGAGACAGGAAAGCTGGAAGAGGAAATCCTTCTCGAACTCGCAGCTTGCGGCGACTTCGATCGCGAACAAGCCATCCGAGCATTGCGTTTCAGTCTGGACGTCTTCGACGAGGCGCCGATCTCGACCATTCACAGTTTTTGCAAACGCGCTCTCGACCTCATTTCGCTGGAAACGAAATCCCCGCTGGATGCGGAACTGGTTCCCGTCGAAAAGCCGCTCATCGATCGATTGCGGTCCGAATACATTCGCGAACGCGTTCTCGAATCTTCGCTCGCTCTCAGCCTAGCCCTTCCGAGTCAGCGCGACTTTTCCGAAAAGCTGGAGGAAATCGGGAGATGGAGCTCCAGCCATCCGAGTTCGAAGCTTCATCCAACCCCGCCACCTGTCGATATCGCTGGCCTGGACAGACGGGTCGAAGCCTTGCCCGGAGCCGTGCAAGAGCTGCTCGCTCGAGCCGACGCCCTCGGGCCTTCGCTGAAAAAGAACTCGCGCGTCGCGAAGCAGCTCGTCGCCTCGGACAGCTCGCTATCCCTGATCGCGAAGCGCGGCTACCTGCTGCCCAGCGATTTGGCTGCCCTGAAGGACTTGGGCAGCGACACCTGGTCCAAGGCGCTGAACAAGTCCGGACAAGGATTGGAGCCACCTTCCGCTTTCGCTCTGATCGACGTAATCAACGATCAACTACAGAATGCGTTTTCGTCATTGGCATTTCACTACGGTAGCTGGCTACGACAGCAGCTCGAAGAAGCCAAGCAGCGAGCGAACATCATCACCTTCAATGATTTGCTCCACTCGCTGCACCGCGCCCTGAAAAGCGATGAACATGGGACTGTCGCAGATCTGATCGGGTCCCGATACGACGCTGTTCTGATCGACGAGTTTCAGGATACCGACATCGTGCAGCTCGAGATCGCAAAAACGCTGTTCGGCGACGGCAAGCACTACCTCTTTTACATCGGCGACCCGAAACAATCGATCTACCGCTTCCGTGGGGCCGACATCTACGCCTATTTCAGCGGAGCCCAAAGCGATTCCGGCAAAAAGCTCACCCTAGCGAAAAACTACCGCTCGGATCCGAAGTTGATCGATGCGGTCAACCATCTCTTCACCCAGGCCCGCGCCGGTTTCGTCGATGAACGAATCGTCTACACACCGGTGCAAGCGGGGAAAACCGACACCAGCTGCCCGTTTCGGTCCACCTCCCCCTTTCACATCGAGCATCTGATGCTCGAAGGGGATCCCAACAAAGCGCCAGGCCGGCAGGAGTACGCCAAAGCCCTCGCCGAGCGCGCCGCCGAAGACTTCTCCGTTCGCCTCAACGCGGATCCCGATCTCCGAGCGAACCAGGTCGCGTTTCTCGTGAACAGTCACAAGGAAGCGGATACGCTAGCTATTGCCCTGAACAGACGCGGCATTTCTTGCTCGATTCGCTCGGAGCGTGGCGTGTTCAAGAGCGAGGAAGCGGAGATCATGAAGCAGCTTCTCGCGTCCCTATCTTCGCCCTCGAGAATCAGCTTGAAAAAAGGGCTTGTCGCCACGATCAGCCTCTCCGTCGTGGTCGACAAGCTGGTCGACGAATCGGTTCAGGCTAGCCTCGCTCCATTCTTTGAATACATTTCCGAATGGTCAAACAACTGGGAAAACGCGAACTTCGACGTCTCCTTTCGCAGACTGCTCTCGCTCCTGCCTTCCTTCATCGCTACATCAAATCATGGGCAATGGGAGCGGCGACTCGCGAACTTGCACCACCTCGCCGAACACCTTTCGGAGACTCATAGCGCCGACCGCCTTAGCCCGCTAGCTCTGCTAAACTGGCTGGAAAGGGAGAGCCAATCGGAGTCAAGCGACCGCGACGACTCGCAAGTCCGCTTGGTATCCGATCAAGGCAAGCCGCAAATCATCACCATCCACAAGAGCAAAGGCCTGCAGTTTCCGCTCGTCATCCTGCCCTTCATCGGACTGCGACGTCTGCGACGAGATCCGCGACTGGAGAGCTATCACAACGAAGATGGTTCGCTCGTCCTGGATATGGACATACAGAGCGACGAAAACCGGCTTGCCGCCGCTCGCAGGGAGAGCCTGGCCGAGGACATCCGACTGATCTACGTCGCTTTGACGCGAGCGGAGCATGAGAATATTCTCTACCTCTGCCCGGAGGAGATCTCTGCCCATGCTCGGGTTCTCAGTTCCAGTTTCGCCCAGTTCCTTCTCGGTGATGAAGATGCGACCAGTGAGAACCTAGCGGCGTTCCTTCAAACGCTCGCCCAGCGCTCAGAAGGGGCTCTGAGCTACGGCCAATCGCCCCTTTTCGAAACGGAAACCACCGTTTGCGATAGGAGTTTCGATGGAAGTTTCGCCTCGTTCAAGGAGAGACTTCCCGTATCGATTAAGCAGATACCCTCCCCTCATCGCGTGCTGAGCTTTTCAGCCATCAGCAAGTTCGCCCACCGAGAGTTGGAGTCCAGCTACGGGCTTTCGCAAGCATCCGAAAGCAAGAACGACGAACCGAACGAAGAAACGGAAGACGATCTCGATGATCCCGTAGTCCCTGTCGAGGAAACGAATCGCGGCCCGAGCATCTTCACCTTGCCCAAAGGGGTTCGAGCAGGGGATCTGCTTCACCTGATTTTAGAGCGATACGACTTCTCTCAACCCGAAACCCTCGCCAGGGTCACTGAATCGGTTTTCGATGAATTGAATTTCCAGCCCCGGTCCTACGACGCGATCGTGGCCACCCAGATCGGCATCGTCACCCAGACCGAGCTTCCGTCTCCCTTCGGGGCCTTTCGCCTCGCGGATATCGCTCCCAGCCAGCGTTTAGCGGAGCTTGAGTTTTCGTATCCAGTATCCGGTGACATTCTTAAATCGATCGGCCAGGCGCTTTCCGGCGAAGATCGAGGTCTCATACCGGAAACGTGGGCGAAGCGCCTTTCGACCATCGACATGCCATTGATCGCCTCTATGCTTCGAGGATTCATCGACCTGGTTTTCGAACGCGAAGGACGCCTCTACATTCTCGACTGGAAAAGCAACTACCTTGGCGATCATCCCCAAAGCTACGATGAAACCGCCATGCGGGAGGCGATGGCGGAGCACGACTACTTCCTGCAATACCTGCTCTACTGCGTGGCGCTGAAGCGCTATCTCAGTTGGAAGTTTCCAGAGGACAGTTTCACCGATCGCTTTGGAGGAGTGTACTACCTGTTCGTTCGCGGCATGTCGCTTGGCAAGCAGACAGGCATCTACTTCGATCGACCGCCTCACTCGCTGCTCGACGCTCTCGACACGGCGCTGACCATGCCCGATCCTCAAACGCTAGCCAAATGATCACCGAGCTCCCTGCCAGTTTAAGCTTTTTAAACGACGCCCCCTTCGCCGCCTCGGATCGCATGCTCGCCTTCCACCTGAAAAGCGTTTGGTCGGAGACGGAGCCCATGATCCTGATCGCCTCCGCCCTAGCCAACCTTGCTCTGCGCGAGGGAAACGCCTATCTGGACCTGAAAACCAGGCCGGAATCCCTGGACATTGTCCCTTCGCTCAAGTGGCCGACCAATGAGGAATGGGCGGAGCTATTCAAACGCAGTCAAGTCGTCGACTCCGACTCCGGCGAACGCGGCCTGCCTTTGGTATTCGTCGCTCCAGATTCCTTGTATTTGAACAAGTACTACGCTTACGAAAAAGAGCTAGCATCGATCATCATCGAGCGAACCCGAGCGACGTTTCCCGAATCCGTTCAGACCTCGCAAGCCAGCGGACAGCTGAGTTTCGACGCTCTCATGGGCGTCGCCGATCCTTCCGAGCGAGGAAAGCCGCGCCCCGACCCAGTCGAACGAGCTCTTACGCGTCCGTTCTACGTTATCACTGGCGGACCTGGCACCGGAAAAACCACCCTAGCTCTCCGCTACCTCAACCGGCTGATGGATAGCTGGGACAAGCCCATCCCTCCTTTTTTCGCGACCGTCGCCCCAACGGGCAAAGCCGCCGCTCGTCTGGCGGAATCCTTGGCCAACGGTGTCGACCGACTTCAACTCGAAGACGAAAGGAAGCAGCTGCTACGAGGAATACCTTGCCTGACAATCCACCGGCTGCTGGGGCCCTTGCCGCACCGGGCCAGCTTTCGACGCGACGCTCGCAACCCGATCCATCAAGATGCCATCGTGATCGATGAAAGCAGCATGATCGACCTGCCCTTGATGCTCAAGCTACTGCAGGCCACGCCCAAGTCCTGCCGGATTCTGCTGCTTGGCGACAAGGATCAGCTCGCCAGCGTCAATGTCGGCTCGGTTCTCGCCGACATCCTGAAGGCAGGGGAAGACATACATTCGCCTTTGAGAAACAGCATCGAGCGTCTGACCAGGACGTATCGATTCAGCGAGGACAGCGCTATCTATCGCTTGTGCACGTTTGCCCAGAGCGGCGATTCGGAGGGCTTCGAAGCCCTGTTGACTCAGCCGCCCGAAGACCTGGAGTTCCATCCGATGTCAGCCGATGGAGCGCGTCTGCCACAAGCTGCCACCCAGTCGGCTCTGCAGCGCCACCAGGCCCTCCTCAACGAGCCGAGCGCGGAAGCGGCCCTCGCGCGGTTGACCGACGCCATCACCTTGACCCCAACCCGCCAAGGCTCCTTCGGTTCCATGCGCTTCAATCAAACCGTCGAGCGAGCGATCCGCGAGCGCGACCAGCTATCCCCGTTCGAACCCATCAACGCGTTCCCCATCATCGTATTGGAAAACAACTACGAACTGGAACTCTTCAACGGCGACCTTGGCATCGTGTGGCTGGAAGGCGAGGAAGGCGCGGCTTACGCGTATTTCGCTGGCAGCGACGGGTCGACGCGCCGTTTTCGACTCAGCGAGCTTCCTCGGCACGAGGCGGCATTCGCTCTGACCATCCACAAGAGCCAGGGGTCGGAGTTCGAGCACGTCACCTGCCTTTTCGGTCCCGGAGAAAGCCAGCTCCATACCCGGGAGCTCCTCTACACTGCGTTCAGCCGAGCCAAAACCAAACTCACCCTCTTCGGCGATCTGGAGCGCCTCAGCGACAGCATCCAGCGATCCGCAAAACGGGCCACACGGCTGGCTGAACTGATCAACCGCCGCGCCCCTTGAGCGACATCGCTCGCGGCCCGGGAGATTCCCTGAGTTTCCGCTTTACCCGAAAAGGCAATGCGCTCTATCTGAAGGGCGTGCTCGTCAAGAAGACCATTGAATCCCAGGAAATAAAGGAGGCTATCGACCGCATGGCGAAAGCGATCGCGGACGCCCATCCCAAGCCGGACAATCTTGTGCTGGCAGGCATCGCCAACGGGGGCATTCCACTCTGCTCGCTGCTGGAAAACGCCTTGTCGCGGCGCTTCGGCACCTCCGTGCCAAAGGCGGTCATCGACATATCGTTTCACCGCGACGACATCGGGCACCACCCCATCACCAAAGAAGTGCAAGCCACCCACATGGCCACCGACCCGGAAGACTCCACCATTATCCTGGTGGACGACGTTTTCTTTTCCGGGCGCACGGTGCGAGCCGCCATAGCGGAGGTCCTCACGATCGGTCGTCCCTACCAGGTGGAGCTGGCGGTTTTGGTCGATCGGGGAAACCGTCGACTGCCCTTCGCCGCCAACTACACCGGCCTGGTCGTGCCTACGACTCCCGCAGAAAAGGTCGAAGTGAACCTCGACCTCGACGCGTTCGAAAACTCCAAGATAGAAATCCTCGACGCCTAGTCCGCCAACGACTCCCGCAAGCCCACACTCCTTCGTCTCTCACATGCCCTGGAATCGCAAAGACCTCATCACCATCGAGGAGCTCTCGGTCGACGAGATCAACACCCTCTTCGAAACCGCCGACGCCTTCAAAAAGGTGCTCGGACGCAAAACCGCCAAGACGCCTGCCCTGCGCGGCAAGCACGTGGTCAACCTCTTCTTCGAGCCCAGCACCCGCACCCGAGTCGCCTTCGAAATGGCGGCAAAACGGCTCAGCGCCGACGTCACCTCGCTGGACATGAAAACCAGCAGCGCCACCAAGGGCGAGACCCTGCGCGACACGGTGGAAAACATTCGAGCCCTCGCCGCGGATATCATCATCATCCGCCATTCCGCACCTGGCTCCGCTGGCTACATCGCCAAGATCCTGGACATCCCGGTGCTCAACGCGGGCGACGGAGCCCACGAGCATCCCACGCAAGCCCTTCTCGACTGCTTCACCCTGCGGGAAAAGTTCGGCTCGCTGGAGGGGCGCAAGATCGCCATCCTGGGGGACATTCTCTACAGCCGCGTAGCCCGCTCCAACATCTGGGCTATGAAGAAGCTGGGAGCGGAAGTCACACTGGTCGGCCCATCGACGTTGGTCCCTCACGAGTTCGAGCAATTCGGCGTGCACGTCTCCCACAATCTGAAATCCGCCTTAGCCGACAAAGACGCTGTCATGCTCCTTCGAATACAGCACGAACGGCAAAACGCCTCCGCGTTCCCGTCCTTGAACGAATACACCAGCATGTTCGGCCTGAACAAGGAGCGCCTCGCTTGGCTGAAGAAGGATGCCATCATCATGCATCCTGGCCCCATCAATCGCGGGGTGGAGATCGACTCCGAGCTGGCGGACTCCGAGCAATCCGTGATCTTGGAACAGGTCACCAACGGCCTCGCCGTCCGCATGGCGGGCCTCTACCTCTGCAACGGAGGGTCGGCCGAAGCAGTTGTCACCAAATAGAAACTACACCAAACTTCCTAAAACCCGTCACCATCTACCGCCTCACTCTCCCATGCCCGCCACCTGGATAAAAAACGGCCGCATCATTGACCCGAAAAACAACCGCGACGAAACAGGCGATCTGTTCATCGTCGACGGTAAAATCTCCGCTCGTCCCGCTCAGGACATTTTGGATACGGCGGAGGTCATCGACGCCAGCGGTCTGGTTGTTTGCCCTGGCTTGGTCGACCTGCACGTGCACTTTCGCGTCCCGGGACAGAGCCACAAGGAAACCATCCGCAGCGGCACCTCAGCCGCGGCTGCGGGAGGCTTCACCAGCGTGGTCTGCATGCCGAACACCAGCCCTGCTGTGGACTCGGCTGGGACCGTGCAGCTGATCAAGGACGTGGTGCATCGCGAAGCGGTGGTAAACGTGTTCCCCACCGGAACCATAACCGTAGGGCGAGAAGGCGAAGCCCTGGCGCCCACGGGCTCGCTGGCGAGCTCCGGCATCGTCGCCATCACCGACGGAGGCAAGTGCGTGCAAAACGCCGGCCTGATGCGTCGAGCGGTACAGTACGCGCACATGTTCGACATCCCAGTGATCGACCATTGCCAGGACTACAGCCTCTCGGGCGACGGGGTGATGAACGAAGGACTTGTATCCGCAAAGCTGGGACTGCGCGGTCTGCCCAAGGCTGCAGAGGATATGATCGTCTCCCGCGACGTCATCCTCTCCACCCACACCGGAGCTCACATCCACCTGCAGCATGTCAGCTCCAAGACCGCAGTGGAGATCATCCGACGCGCCAAAGCTCGCGGCATCAACGTCACCGCTGAGGTCACGCCACACCACATCTCGCTCACCGACGCGGAAGTGGAAAGCTTCAACACCAATTTCAAAATGAACCCGCCCCTGCGCAGCGAGGAAGATCGAATCGCCCTGCTGCAAGCTCTGGAGGACGGAACCATCGATTGCATCGCCACCGGACACGCTCCCCACACCGACTACGAGAAGGACGTCGAATTCGACTACGCTCCCTTCGGCGTCATCGGTCTGGAAACCGCCCTCAGCCTCACGCTCGCCCAGCTGTACCGCAGCGAGCGCCTCTCCCTCATCGGAGCCTTGTCCCTGCTCACCCATCGACCAGCGGAAATCCTGAAACTGAAGAAGGGCACATTGAGCGAGGGGGCCGACGCGGACGTCACTCTTTTCGATCTCGACGAAACCTGGGTGCCGCAGGACAAGAAGTTCTTCAGCAAATCGAGCAACTCGCCCTGGATCGGGCAGGAGCTCACGGGCAAGGTCAAGACCACTATCGTCGCAGGTCGCGTCGTCTTCGACGGTACCCGCATCCTCGCTGACTAGAGAGAGCTTCGTCCGGCGCGGCGGAGCGGACGAGCCCAGAGCTCTCGCTTGGCCTCTTTGCTCCGCTTGAGTCTCAGCTCGCCACCGTCGGCGCCCATGGCGAAAGTTCCTCGGAATCCTCGCTGGCAGGTTTGCTCTCGGGCGCTTCTCTATCCGGCGGAGCGAAGGGATGGCCCACCCCCCGCAGCAGGTGCTGAGCGTCCTCGATTCCCGCCTCCGCAAATCGAACCAGCTGTTCCAGCACCTCCTTCTTGAGCGGTTCATAGTTCGCCATTTTCCCCGGCTCCCGCGTCAATAGAATCTCGCCCAGCAGCACGGTGGGCTTGACGAGACTGGCTCTAAATAGGGGTACCAGATGTTCCACAGCGGCGCCCACGTCGCGATCCACCCCTGTGCCGTTGAGCAGGTAGAGGGAGTAGTAGTACTGAGCCGAGTTTGCGCCAGCTTCCGCAGCGACCTTCATCCATTGGGCGCGCTGTCGGTCGCTCTGCGGTACCTTGTCCCCGGTAGCGTAGAGACGGCTAAGTCTGAAAGCCGCCTTGGCCTTGTGTTTGACCGGACCGCCCTGCTTGTCGCAGTCCTTCACGATGTCCCGGTAGAGCTTGACCGCCTTTTTCGGGTTAGCCTTTTTCAGATCGTCGTTGAGGTAGAGCTCCGCCAAGAGAAAACGCCCCAGAAACAGATGCGTCTTTTCAAAGAGCTTAGCCAATTCGAAAGCGATTTCCGGATCGTAGCCCACCCAACCGTCTTCGGCCGCGAGCTCCGCGGATAGCAGCACCGCCTCGTAGTCCCATGGCAGGAAGTCAACGACCGCCGAAACGAGCTCCGCATCCATGATCTCCTGTCTCATATTCGTTTGATTGACGAATCCCTGATTCAGATAGGTCATGATCCAGTGATAGGCCTTCAAGTTGCTCTGAGGCACCCCAACGCCGTATCGATAGAAGATAGCGATCTCCTTCATCGACGAACGGTCTCCAAACTCCGCCGACTTCTCCATCCAATACGCGAGCTCGACAGGATCTCCCGTCAGCTTCTTCAGATCGTAATGTTCGATCAACCAGGTGAGAGCCCGTTTGTATCCTTTTTCTCCCGACAGGGTCAAGCGTCTCATCCCCTCTTCCACATTCGTCTCCACCGAAGTGCCAGCCATCAAGCGTATGCCTATGTTGTAGTTAGCCACCGGGTCGCCATCGTCAGCCGAAAGGTGATACAGCTCGAACGCCCGGCCGACGTCCTTTTCTACCCCATCCCCTTCGACCAGGAAGTTTGCCAGGTTGTTGGCGGCCGCCGTACTCCCCAAGGCCACGCTGCGTTCGTAGTACTCCACCGCCCGCTCGGGACTCTTTTCCACCCCTTCACCGAGGTCATAGATCCACCCCAGACGGAAGATCGCGTTGGCGTTGTCCTTTCGGGCCGCCTTCTGCAGCCACGGGAGAGCGCGCTCTATGTCCTGCTCGCCATCGCGGCCCTCGTAGTGATGCTGGCCGCACTCGTATTCAGCTCTGTGATACCCTGCTTGCGCCGCTTTGAGGTATTGCTTGTAGAGCTTCTTCGGATTCTCGATTTTCTTAACGCCCCATCCCGAAGCGGATCGCTTGGTCTGGGCGTATACCGCCCGCGCATCGGATTGATCCGGCCAGGCGCTTAGCAGCGCCAAATCCTGATCGAAGGTCATCATCTTCGGCTCCCAATCCCCATCCAAAAGCAGTTGGGCGGAGAACACGCCTCCATCCGCGACTCGTTTCAAGTAGCGATCAGCCAGCGACCGATCGAGCTCCAAAAATGGATGCATATAGCAGAGAATGCCGAAATCCAGCTGGGCCAACCAATTTCCCTCTGCCGCGGCGGACTGCAGCCAACGAGCGGCTTCCGTTTCATCCTTCTCGCACCCGAGCCCCAGAGCCAGCAGTCGCCCCAAATGGGCTTGCGCATTCGAATTGCCCTCCTCCGCGGCCATGCGAAAGAGAGAGACCGCCAAGCTCGGGTCATAGCTTTCCTCCCCCTCCTCGAGCAGTTCCAGAGCAAACTGAGTCTGCAAATCGAGAATGTATTTCGAAAACAGCTTGCCCGCCTCCTCGGCGTCCTTGCGCAAATCCTCCTTCACGACCGGGTCCAATAGCTCGATCATGAGCGATTCAAACTCTCTTCGCATCGTATCCATGGATTGGAGTTCCACTAGCTCGAAGAATCGACGCGAAGCCTCCATGTCCCTTTCGACAAAGCGTCCTCTCGCGTATTCGATCGCCAGATACACGCTAGCCTGCATCGAACCGGTGTTGGCCGCTGTCTCCAGCAACCGCACGCCCTTTTCGATGTCGGGAGCGCCTCCCTCTCCCTCGACCAGAAGCCAGCCCAGGAGATAACACGCCTCAGACCGTACCGACCGCTCTACCGAGTAGTCCTGCAAGGGGATTGGGAAACGCCAGTCGCGCTCCGTCAAATGCGCGAGCAGCTGGCGCGCTTTCGACCTGTCGCGTCGCATTCCCTCTCCGCTGACGCAAAGCTGGGCGTAGGCCAGCATGGCGACGGGATACCGTTGCTCCGAGGCGGACTCCAACCATTGGACCGCGCGCTTCACGTTTCGTCTCAACCCCATGCCCTGCTGAAAGAATACACCCAGCGCGTGCTGAGATTGCGGGTGCCCCTCGACCGCTAGCCTCTTGATGATCCTAGTGGCCTCCTTGATCGCCCCAGCGTTCAGGTTTTGGATCGCCGCAGCGAATTGCTCCTCCCAATCTTGCATCGCCACCGCCACGCTGGATTCGAACGCTTCGTCGTCGTAAGCCACCTGCGCCTGGAGCGAAACTCCGAACATAAGCGCCAACAGAACGAGAAGATACAGATGTCCCTTAACCATGTTTACGTAGAAAAGAGGGCGACGGGCGTTCTGGGCAAACCAAATCATCCCGCCGGAAAGCCGCTCCGTCCCTTGCTCCACGACCGTCGGGGGGCCGTGAAATCCGCCGAACGCTCCGCGTCGATCGCTCTAACGGGTTTCGCCTACGGGCTTAGGCGGTCCCTTGTCTGGGCGTTTTCCAACATGAATTCCATGCGGCGCTGATCGCGCTCGCGCTCGGACATCTGGCGATCCGCGAAGGCCGCGAGCTGCTCTTCGGTCAGCACCCCGGCCACCGAATCGAGAATGGCGGTTTCCTTAGCGGTCCGCTCCGCGAAATAAAGATCAACCTCGCTGCGACTCAGCGACGCCATGTCGCGACCGCGTCGCTCGCTGAGATCGTTGGTGTAGGCATACATCTGGTCGAGCCGCTGCAGCTCCTGCACCAGGAACTTGCTCTGCTTCTTGGTGAGCGGCGCATCGGTGTAGCTGAGGCTTGTCTCCAATCGCTCCACTTCCTCGCGGTAGGGAAGACTCTCGGAATAATCCTTCAGATCCTCCGCCCGCTCCTCGCCCAGCAGGGCCACGATCTCTTCGTCCAGCAGCTCGCGGCGCCGCTTGCGCTCGGCCTCCAGAGCCTCGGGATCCGCATCGCCACCCGGCGCGAAGGACCGCATGCGCATTTCCCAGTTCACCACCCCGCGCTCCGCCATGAGAACCCGCAGCGTCTCCAGGTCTTCCGGGCTCAGGTCCAAGCCCTTGAAAAACTCCGCGAAGCGCTCGTCCACACGAGCCATACGCTGCTCGATCATGTCGGCCCTCATTTGAGGATCGTCGAAGGCGGACCGCATGCGCTCCATACGCTCGCGGCGGCGCTCCCGCCATTCGCTTTCGCGACTTTGCTCGTTTTGCCCGAGCCGCTCGCTTTCCTGAGCGAGAACCGATGACGCGGGAGAGCCCGTCGCGTCTTCGTCCGCCCGGGCAGCCTGCTGGCGGGCTGAACCGGCTGACTGAATGCCATTGCCGAGGCTTTCCGAAGAGGATTCGAAACGGGACCGCAGCCTGCTGTTTTCCAACTGTAGAAAAGTGGCGTAGCCGATCGCGGCGATGAGAGAGACCGATAGGATGAGCGTGGAGGAGCGCATGATGAACCGTCGCTGAAAACGCCCGAACGCGTCGGGCCCTTGAACACCAACAACTACGTACGCCGAGCCGTTTCGGATGCAAGCGCGCCGCGTCGCTCGAACGCGCATTCACCGCGTCCAATAACGCCTTGCCAAAGCGAAACTTCCTTTCGATCCTCCCGGCTTGTCTTTCCCTGGATCTACTCAATGAGCGACATTTCCTCAAAAGCAAACGACCCGCAGCACATCGGAATCATCATGGATGGCAATGGTCGCTGGGCCAAGCAGCGCGGCTACTCCCGTCCCGCGGGACACAAGGAGGGAGCCAAGACGACCCGCAAGATCATCGACGCCTGTCAGGATTTGGGGATCAAGTACCTCACCCTCTACGCCTTTTCCGCCGAAAACTGGAATCGGCCCGACGTGGAAGTCCGGGCCCTGATGGAGCTGTTGGAGTTCTTTCTCAGCCGCGAAACCAAGACCCTCATCAAGCAACGCGTGCGCCTGCACGCCATCGGCCGCATCGAGGAGTTGCCCGAACGTGCCCGCAAAGCCCTGCAAAAGGCCATCGACGCCACCGCGGAGTTCGACGAATGGCACCTGGTGCTGGCCCTCAACTACAGCTCCCGAAACGAGGTGCTCGACGCGGTCAGGTCCCTCGCCAAAGCAGCCGCGGCGGGAGAGGTCGATCCGGATTCTCTTGAATGGGGCGACGTCAGCCAGCATCTTTACACCGCGGGCCTGCCCGACCCAGATCTGATCATCCGCACTTCCGGCGAGACCCGCATAAGCAATTTTCTTCTCATGCAGAGTGCCTATTCGGAATTCTACTTCACTGACGTGCTCTGGCCGGATTTCGACAGGGAACAGCTGGAAAAGGCCATCGCCACCTATCGCTGCCGTGAGCGACGATTTGGCAAAACCGGCGAGCAGTTGTCTCATCCCGCTGCCAGCACCTGATCCCCAATGGTCCGCTCGCTCTCAGTCTTCAGTCTTCAGACCCCCGCCTAGCTCGTGGCAAAACGCATTTTCAGCACGCTTCTCCTTTGGGCCATCGTCATCGGCCTGCTTTACTTCTTCGGTCCGGAAACCGCCGTCTGGCTCATCGCCTTGGTCAGCGCCGGCACTCAGTACGAGCTCTACGGCTTGATGGAAAAAATGGGGCGCCGCCCCTTCAAGACCTTCGGCACGGTGCACGGCACCATCATGATCCTCGGCCCCTTCTACGCGAACAAGCTGGTCTCGCACCCCGTCGAGGGATTGCAGGCGGGCATCATCGCGGTGACCATCGTGGCCTGCTGCCTGCGCATCCTGGTTCATCGCGAGGTGGCGGAGCGCATCGAGACCTTGGGCGCCACTCTGGTCGGCTTGATCTACGTGCCGTTCATGCTGACCTTCATGGCCCGACTGCTCACCCTGCCGGGCCAGGATCGCATGGACGAGGGCCTGATGCTGATCCTCTGGCTGATCGTCACCGCGAAGTTTTGCGACGTGGGAGCCCTGCTCTTCGGCAAGGCCTTCGGGCGGCACAAGATGTCCCCCAACACCAGTCCGGGGAAGACCTGGGAAGGGGCCATCGGGGGCTGTCTCGTTTCCGTGGGGCTCGGCTACGCCTTCGTTTCGATCGCCGGCGGGGCCTTCCCCAGCTTCTTCACCCCGCTCTGGGCCGCGGTGTTCGCCCTGCCGATCGCCATCTTGTCCATCATCTCCGACTTGGTGGAGAGCATGATGAAACGCTCGGCCAAGCAGAAGGACTCGGGAAACTTCATCCCCGGCATCGGCGGAGCCTTCGATCTGAGCGACTCCCTCATCCTCACCTCTCCCACCGCCTTCCTGCTGCTCGGTCTGCTCAAGTAACCCCCACCAGTCCTCCAAGATCACTCTCTCATGAACGTAGTTCTCCTCGGAGCCACCGGATCCATCGGCGACAGCACCCTGAAGGTCATCCGAAAACACCGCGATCGGCTGAACCTGGTCGGCATCGCGGCCAACCGCAACGCCGAGAAACTCGCCTCCATCGCCCGGGAGTTCTCCGTGCCGCATATCGGATTGTTCGACGAAACCGCCTTCGGAGAGGCCAAGCGATCCGGCGTCTTCCCTCGCCAGGCCAGCTTGCATCGCGGGCTGGATGGACTGAGGGAGCTCGCCAGCATTGCAGAAGCCGACGCCGTCCTAGTGGCGGTGGTGGGCACGCACGGACTGCTGCCGGCCTTGAGCGCTTTGGAAGCCGGCAAGACCCTAGCCATCGCGTCGAAGGAAATTCTGGTCCTGGCCGGCAAGTTCATCATGGACGCGGCCCGTCGGTCCGGAAGCCGCATCCTGCCCGTGGACAGCGAACACAACGCCCTCTTCCAGTGCCTCGACGGCTCTCCAAACCGCCACGTGGAAAAGCTCATCCTCACCGCGTCCGGAGGCAGTTTCCGAGATCTGCCAGTGGAGGAGCTGCCCTTCGTGACCGTGAAGCAGGCTCTCCAGCATCCCAATTGGGACATGGGCCCGAAGGTCACCATCGATGCCGCCACCATGGCGAACAAAGGCTTGGAGATGATCGAAGCCCGCTGGCTGTTCGACATGAAGGCCAGCCAGATCGACGCGGTAGTGCACCCTCAGAGCATCATCCACTCCATGGCCCAGTTCATCGACGGCTCGGTCCTGGCCCAGCTTTGCCCGCCGGACATGACCTTCGCCATCCAGCATTGCCTACTCTATCCGGATCGCGGTCCCGGCGTTATGGAGCCGCTGGACTTCACCAAGGCGATGCAGCTCGACTTCTCGCCGCCCGATCTGAAGCGCTATCCCTGCCTCGGCCTCGCTCGGCAAGCCATGCAGGCTGGCGGCGTGGCCACCGGCGTCTTCAACGCGGCCAACGAAATCGCCGTGCAGGCCTTCGTGCAGGGAAAGGTAAGGTTTATCGAAATCGCGACGATCATTGAGAAAACCCTCCAGTCGATCGAAACTGTCGAACCCGGCTCGCTCGAAGAAGTCTTGAGCTACGACCAGTTGGCTCGCGAAAACGCGAACCGGTTCGTCGCCGAAATCGCCGGCAGGGCCAAGTCGTTCACTTGATCGCGGGCACGCCCTAGGGTTTCGACCGATGAACCGCTGAGCAAGGTTGCCATCCGCGCGCTTTACGCTAGCCATCTCCACGCTTTTCCTAACAACCCTTTCACCGAATGAATTTTCCCGATCTACTCGACAAAGGCTGGGGCGCCCTGATGGTGGTCCTCTTCTTCGGAGGCTCCATCTTCGTGCACGAGCTGGGCCACTTCCTGGCCGCCAAATGGCGCGGGCTGCACATCGATCGCTTCTCCATCGGCTTCGGACCGAAAATCGTCAGCTGGACCCGCGGCAGCGTGGAATACCGACTCTCCTGGTTCCCGCTGGGCGGCTACGTGGCCCTGCCGCAATTGGCCGACATGCGCGGCATCGAAGGCGATTCCTCAGTCGACTACAAGGCCCTGCCACGCATTGGCTACCTGGACAAGGTCATCGTGGCCTCCGCAGGGGCCGTCTTCAACGTGATCTTCGCTTTCCTGCTGGCCAGCTTGCTCTTCTTCACCGGACGCCCTACCGCGGAGGATCGAGCGTCCACCGAAATCGGTTTCCTCAGCGAGACCCTGGTCAACAAGGACGGCGAGACCGTGCCCGCCCCAGCCTACTCCGCCGGCTTGCGCGTCGGAGACCAGATCGTAGCCATCGACGGCGAACCGGTGCTCGACTGGGACGATATCCAAGCAGGCATCGCCCTGAGCAGCGGCGTCACCGTTTCGGGCGATCGCGTGATCGACTTCGAAGTCCTGCGCGGCGACCAGCGGCTCAACTTCGCCGTGCAGCCCATCATCTCCGAGGACTACAAGCTGCGACAGGTCGGCATGCTCCCTGGCTACACGGTCATGGTGAAATCCCTTTTTCCGAATTCTCCCGCCGTGAAGGCGGGGGTGGAGCCTGGCGACGTGCTAGTAGCGCTTGACGGAAATCCGGTGCGCAGCCCCGCGTTCTACCGCACCTACATTTCCGACAAGAAGGATCAGGAAGTCGCGCTCACCGTGCAGCGTGGGGACGAGATCATTGAGACCAAACTGGTGCCCGAGGAGGTGCAGGTCTGGAAAAACGGCGGCACCGCTACGCTGACCGGCATCTACGAATTCGACAAGAAACGCGGTCTGATCTACCAGACTCCGGTCGAACAAATGGTCGAGGTCGTCACTACGACCTGGACCAACCTTCAGGCTCTTATTCACAAGAATTCCGACATCGGCATCAGCCACATGAGCGGTCCGGCCGGCATCATCCGCGTGATCTACAACGCCTCGCAGTACGACATGCTGAACACGCTCTGGATCGTGGTCTTCATCAACGTGAGCCTCGCCATCTTCAACATGATGCCGATCCCGGTGCTCGACGGCGGCCACATCGTGTTCGCCACCATTTCCAAGCTGCGACGCAACCCGATCAATCCCAACATCATCGCGTCGATCCAAGGCAGTTTCATGCTGCTGCTCTTCAGCATGATCATCTACGTCTCCTTCTTCGACATCAGTCGTTGGATTTCCGAGACCACCGAAGTCAACGAAATCCGAGACCAACGTATCGCTCCGGTATTCGGCCAAGATGATTCCACTACCGCTGCAAGCGGCGAAACCCAAGACGCTACACCAGAGCAATGAGCTCGTATTGCCTTTCTCGCTACGAAACGCGACGGCGCTTGAGCCGGGAAGTAAACGTGGGCTCGGTCCCCGTCGGCGGCAGCCAGCCAATTCGTATCCAGTCCATGACCACGACCTTGACCCAAGACGTCGAGGCCACCGTCAAGCAGGCCATCGCCCTAGCGGAAGTCGGCTGCGAAATCGTGCGCGTCACCGCTCCGAACAAGACGGCCGCCAAGGCGCTGAAGGATATTCGCGCCCAGTTCAGCGCCGCTGGCTTCGCTCATGTTCCGCTGGTGGCGGATATCCATTTTCTGCCAGCTGCCGCCATGGAAGCGGTGGAGCACGTGGAAAAGGTGCGCGTCAACCCAGGCAACTACGCGGACAAGAAGAAATTCGCCGTGCTCGAGTATACGGATGCTGAATACGAATCCGAGCTGCAGCGACTCTACGAGTCCTTTTCGCCTTTGGTCAAGCGAGCCAAGCAGCTTGGTCGCTCCCTGCGCATCGGCACCAACCATGGCTCGCTATCGGACCGTATCATGAATCGCTACGGCGACACGCCTCTTGGCATGGTGGAGTCCGCCCTGGAGTTTCTCCGAATCGCGGAATCGCATGGATTTCACGATATGATTCTCTCCATGAAAGCCAGCAATCCGAAGGTGATGATCGAAGCCTATCGCCTGCTGGTTGTTCACATGGAAAAGGAGAACATGAGCTACCCGCTCCACCTGGGCGTCACCGAGGCGGGCGACGGCGAGGACGGGCGCATCAAGTCCGCCATCGGCATCGGCAGCCTGCTCATGGACGGACTTGGCGATACCATTCGCGTCTCCCTGACCGAGGATCCAGTCTACGAGATCCCCGTCGCTCAGGCCCTTGCCGAAAAGGTCATGAAAAACTGGGTACAGGAATCGCCAAAAGCCATTGAACCCAGACCTGACGATCACGACTCGATCGATCCGTTCCACTTCGAACGTCGTTCGGTAGAGACGATTTCCTTGGGAAACGCGGCAACTCTCGGTAGCGATCAGCCGCCGACTGTGATCACCCCCATCAAGCATCCAATTTCCGAATACGTGACCATCGCCGCGGAGGCGAAAACCTCGCGCCCCAAGCTCGGCGACGCCAAGCTGGAGGGACTGCTGGTGAAAGCGAACACTCTGGACGATCTGCAATTCGTAGCGCCGCTTTGCGAAGGCATCAGCGGCGCAGCGGAGTTCGTCGTACTCGAGCTGGACCCCGAGCTTGCCCTGGACGAAGTCTCTCTGGCCTTGCCAAATCACCCGCTCCCCTTGGCTATCGTACGAGACTTCGGGGACGAAGACTACAACGACTACAAGCAGTTCGTGCACCTCTGCGGACAGTTTAAAATCCGTCCCATCATCGCAGTCTCGCCCGCGGTGAGCGACGGCATTCTTTCCGAGCCAAGCCCCGATACCATCATCACCCTGCGCGGCGACATATCGTCATCCGCATCGGAACATCAGGCCGGAAAGTACCGGCAGCTTGCGGAGCGTCTGAAACGCTGGAAGAACGCATCCCCGATCTGGATACGCAACGTGAAGTCGGCTTCCACAGCTACGTCGGACAAAGCCTCCTCTCCTTTCCTCTCCAAACTCCTCGACGCCAGCATCCTCACCGGCAGCCTCCTCTGCGATGGGCTCGGCGACATGGTCAGCATCGAGAGCGACGACGACCTGATTCGTTCCACGCGGCTCGCCTACAACGTGCTGCAGGGCGCTGGCTCGCGCATCACGCGAACCGAATTCGTCGCCTGCCCGAGCTGCGGGCGCACGTTGTTCGATTTGCAAACCACCACGCAACGCATTCGCTCCAAGACCGGCCACCTGAAAGGCGTTAAGATCGCCATCATGGGCTGTATCGTAAACGGACCGGGCGAAATGGCGGACGCGGATTTCGGATACGTAGGCGGAGCCCCTGGCAAGATCAATCTGTACGTGGGCAAGGAATGCGTGAAATACAACATCCCGCAAGCCGAGGCGGACGAGCGCCTGATCGACTTGATCCGCGAGCACGGCAAATGGAGCGACCCTAAGGAAGCGGTTCACATCTAAATCGCGCTCCAGAGCCCACTAGCTCGCACCAAAGCGATCGCCTCACCCTCTCAGCCCTGCCTTAGGAAACGCTGCGCCACCGGTACTCGCGCTTGCCAGCCGGAGCTGTTTTGGCAAAGTCTCGGCATGCCCACTGACACCGCGATTACTATCAGGCCTGCAAACCTCGCTTCGGAGCGCGATCGATCGGCACTAGTGTCCTTGCTCGATGAATACTGCAAAGACGTCATGGGCGGCGGTTCTCCACTACCGAAAAACGCGAGGATGCACCTTTGCGACGCCCTTGCCGAGCGCTCCAACGCATTCGTTTTTCTCGCCTTCGCCGACGAGTCACCCGCGGGCATCGCCATCTGCTTCGAGGGTTTCTCCACCTTCGCCTGCAAGCCGCTGATGAATCTCCACGACTTCGCGGTTCACCCTCGCTTTCGCGGGCAAGGCATCGCTCACCGCCTGCTGCTGGCGGTAGAGGAGCTCGCCCGTGGTCGAGGCTGCTGCAAGCTGACGCTGGAAGTGCTGGAAGGCAATCAACGCGCCCAGAAGGTGTATCGCGAATTTGGATTCGCCGGCTACGAGCTCGATCCAAAAATGGGAAGAGCCCTTTTCTTCGACAAGAAACTTTAGCCCATGCCTAACGTGTTCGCCCCTCGTCCACTTCATCACTTCCCTCCAGAATCAGACGCCCTCAAGCTCAAGCGCTACACCTTGTCCGCAGCCACCGCCACCATCGACTGCTCCGCGTACGAGGAGCGGCTGAAGATCGTGCTCAGCTCAAAAGGCATCGACTGGGAAACCACCCCCGCATTCGTCATTTTCCACGAGGGCGTCGCCCTTCGCTATCTGGTTCTCTGCTGGTGGGGAAACGACAACGAGCTCTTCCTCGATGTCTCCGTCGAAGAACAGGGCAAATGGATTTCCGCGGGCGATCGCTACTCCTTTTGCTTGTGGGACATGGAGGTCATGTGGCACGAGCGAAACGCGTTTATCAAACACCTGTATTCAGGCGTCCATGACATAGACGCCTATCGAGCCGACCTCTTGGGAAAAGCGATCGCAAGCTAACGAGCGAGCGGAGAGGTCAGCCCGTTTCCTATTCTTTCACGAAATCGTTGAGGCAGGTTTCGATCAGCGTCATCATCTTGCGAGCCGAATCGCTCAGGTAACGGTCCGGGTGATGCACCATGGAAATCTCGCGATCCAGCTTGACCCCGTGGATGTAGCGATAGCAGAGCGATTCGTCCAAAGAGCCCAGAACGGCCATTTTCGGCAGCAGGGTCACCCCAAGCCCCTTGCCTACCAGCTTTAGGATGGTGTCGATCTGAGCGCTTTCGAATTGGGATCGAGGCTGATTCTCGCGCTTCGAGTAGAATTCGCTGATCTGCCGCCCGGCGCAGTGGATTTGGCTGAGAGGGAGAAAAGGCTCCTTGAGGGCGTCGTCCATGCTGATCTTGCCTTTTCGCGAAAGTCGATGGTCGGACGGCATCACCAGAACGAAGGGTTCGCGCGCCACCACCTTGACCATCAGACTGGCGATCTCCACCGGAGTGGACATCAGAGCGAAGTCCAGACTGCCGTCAAGGATCCGATCCAGCAGCCCTTCGGTGAAATTCTCTTCCATGCGAAACGGAGGAATGTCATCGCGATCCGCATGGCTCACCACGTACGGGATGAGGTAGGGAGCGATGGTCAAGGTAGCCCCGAACTGAGCCACACCACCGGAAACCACTTCGTCGCGCAGCTCGTCGATGGCGCTTTGATGCAACAGAAGCAGGTTCTCCGCCTTGGAAAGCAAGCGCTCGCCTAGTCCCGTGAGCACGATCTTGCGCCCTTGTCGGTGAAACAGCGGCCCCCCGAGAGCCCCCTCCAGCTTCTGGATCTGCATGCTCAATGCCGGCTGAGAAACGCGACACTCCTCCGCCGCCCGCGTGAAGTTTCGATGCTTGGACACCGCTACGAAATACCTAAGCTGCTGCAATTCCATAAATACGCCTTATCGAAATCATATATTTTATATATTTCAACTATCTTCCGTTAGCTGGTAGATTCGTATCCATCAAACAAGACAGCGATCACAAGCGGTCTCCTTGAATCCTCATCAAACCAAGCAAAACCACCCATCTTCTATGGCAAAAATCAATCAATCCATCCCTGACTTCGAAGCGCAGGCTTTCCACAACGGAGAGTTTATCACCGTCTCCTCCGAGGACGTGAAAGGCAAGTGGGCCGTTTTCTGCTTCTATCCGGCAGACTTCACCTTCGTCTGCCCGACCGAGCTGGGCGACTTGGCGGACCACTACGCCGAGCTCAAGGAACTGGGCGTCGAGGTCTACTCGGTGTCAACCGACACCCACTTCGTTCACAAGGCATGGCACGATGCCTCCGAAACCATCGGAAAGATCAGCTTCCCGATGATCGGCGACCCCACGGGCAAGATCACCCGCGGCTTCGACATCATGATCGAGGAGGAAGGCCTGGCCCTCCGCGGCACCTTCGTGGTCGACCCGGAAGGCAAGATCAAGGTGATGGAAATCCACGATCTCGGCATTGGCCGTTCCGCTTCCGATCTGGTGCGCAAGGTCAAGGCCGCCCAGTACGTCGCTGCGAACGATGGCGAAGTCTGCCCTGCGAAGTGGCAGCCAGGCGAAGAAACGCTCAAGCCAAGCCTCGATCTCGTGGGCAAGATCTAGTCACGCTTCCATTTCTCATCCCCTTCGCTTCAACTGGCGAAGGGGATTTTTATCCCCGCCTCCGCCTTTCGCTGCGCGTTCGTCCTCGAGCAGCTTAGACATGCGCTCCGCCAAGCCATCGCACTCTCGAAAACCACATATCGCTTTTTTCGATACAATCTCGAATTCCCTCATGAAGCTTAGCCCGGAAATCGTTTCCACTCTCAAGGCCTACGCCGAAAAACTCACCCGAACGGTGCAGTTCAAGCTGTTCGACGGCAGCCATCCCAAGCGGCCGGAACTGGTGGATCTGCTGGTGCAGGTCACCTCGCTCTCCGACAAGCTGGAGCTCATCTACAGCGAGACCGGTTTCAACGTGCGCGAAGGTCTCACCTTCGAACTGCTTGCCGATGGCGAGACCACCGGCATTCGCTTCTCCGGCATCCCGGGCGGACACGAGTTCAACTCCTTCGTCTTGGCCTTCCTGCAAGCTGGCGGCATCCCGGTCAAACTCGACGAAGGCGTGCAGCAGCAGGTTCGCGCCATCGACGTGCCCCTGAGCTTCGAAGTCTTCGTTTCCCTCGATTGCCACAACTGCCCGGATGTGGTGCAGACGCTCAACCAGTTCAGCGTCATCAATCCAAAGATCTCCTGCGAGATGATCGACGGCGGCAATCACGTGAAACTGGCTGAGGAGCGCAACGTGCAGGGCGTGCCTACGGTCTTTCTCAACAAGAAGCCGTTCTCCAGCGGAAAGATAAGCGCCGCGGAAATCCTCTCCAAAATCGCCGACATCGCCACCATCGCCCCGGTCAAGCTTGCCGCGGACGAGACCCTTTACGACGTAGCCGTCGTGGGCGGAGGACCTGCTGCTGCAGCGGCGGCCATCTACACCGCCCGCAAAGGGCTAAAGGTGCTCATGCTCGCCGAAAAGATCGGCGGTCAGGTCAACGATACCATGGGTATCGAAAATCTTATCGGAACTGCCAAAACGACGGGACCAGAGCTATCTCGAAACCTGCGCTCCCATATCGCTGACTACTCCATAAAGACGCGTGAGGACGTGCGGGTGGCCGCGGTGAGCCAACTTGATGGAAGCCCTCACTGGCAGTTGAAGCTCGCCACGGGCGAGCAGCTCAAGTCCAAGACCGTGATCATCGCGACAGGAGCCAAGTGGCGCGAGCTGGGCGTCCCTGGCGAGAAGGAAAACGTAGGAAACGGCGTCGCCTACTGCCCGCACTGCGACGGTCCATTTTTCAAGGGCAAGGACGTCGTGGTGGTCGGCGGGGGCAATTCCGGCGTGGAAGCGGCCCTCGATCTTTCCGGCATCGTCAAGTCCGTCACGGTGGTGGAGTTTCTGGATACGCTAAAAGCGGACAAGGTATTGGCCGATCAACTACAGAAGACTAAAAACGCCACCATCATCACCGGCGCCGCCACCGAGAGCATCGAAGCGGATGCCAAAGGCGTCAAAGGCCTGAAGATCAAGAACCGCGAGACAGGCGAATCTCGTTTCCTGCCAACCGAGGGCGTATTCGTGCAAATCGGCCTAGCTCCTAACAGCGCCTTGGTGAAGGGCCTGGTCGAAACCAACCGATTCGGCGAAATCGTAGTCAGCCCACGCTGCGAAACGAATCAGGCCGGCATCTACGCATGCGGCGACGTCACAACCGTGCCGTTCAAGCAGATCATCGTATCCATGGGCGAAGGAGCCAAAGCAGGTCTGGCCGCCTTCGAGTACCTGCTGAAGAGCTCCAGCAACGTCGAAAACTAGGCCCACATCGGCCAAACCCAACGACGCGAACGTCGAGCGCAGCCTCTCCCGGAGCTGCGCTTTTTCGCGTTCCAGCCCCACGCGCCAGCGCCCGCGCCGCTGTGGAAACGAAAGTCCGCGCCTTCAAAGGCATTGGCGCTTCGTCTGCTCGATGACGCGAACACCACAGCCAGCCGGAGCTCCGAGTCGAAGCACTCCTGCCCGTTTCCACAGACCGAGCGAGGTTTCTAACGAAATTGTAATCAAACAAATGTTTGAAATGTTAGTTTAAGAGAGTATCTCTTCAGCCAAGATGTCTAAGACGGAAACGAGAGAACGCATACTTCTGGCGGCTGTTGACCAGTTCGCGGAACGGGGCTTCCAACGCGTCACCGTTTCATCCATCTGCCAACAGGCAAAGGCAAACGTCGCTCTGGTGAACTATTACTTCGGCTCCAAGCAAAGGCTCTATCGAGAAGCGCTCAGGACGGCCTTCGAGGTCGCCGAACGCCAGTATCCAATTCGTGGATCCGTCCCCTCACGATCAATTCGATCGAGCGAGCAGCAGTTGAAAACGTTCATGAACGCGGTCATCAGACGAGCCTTCGATACAGGGCCCGCTGGCAAGTTCGACCGGATGCTGGCGCATGAGACGACCCGCGAAACGGAGGCCGAGGATTTCATCGTGAAGGAAGTCTTCGAACTGCAGGGCAAAGCGCTGAGACGCGTCCTGCAAACGCTTCTCGGGACGCGTTCCAGAGAGCGTATCGCCCAGGCCCACCTCAATATCGCGGCGCTGTGCGTCTTCCCGAAACTGGTTTCACCCCTGCGAAAAATGCGTTTCCCCACACCTCCTACCGATCGACAGCTTTCCTCCTACATTCGACGCCAAACCGATTTCGCCTTGGCCGGTCTTGCAACGCTCAAATCCTAGCCCAGCACGCTTTACGATGTCCCGCCTCCTTCCAAATCTACCGCTGCTTCTCCCCGCCCTTTTTCTGGGAGCCTGCTTCAGTCCTTCCCAGTGGAGCGAAAAGGAGCCCCTTCCGCTGCCCGATTCCTATCAATCCGGCGCGACGACGGAGCTCGAAATCGCCCAATCGCTTCTGCACCTTTTCGATACGCCCGAACTCGACCGCGTGGTGGAGCTTGCCTTGGAGAACAATCCAAGCCTATCCGGCGCCATGGCGCGGTTCGAAGAGGCCGGCTTCCTGCTGACGCAAACCCGCTCGCGCCTTTTCCCTTCGCTTGACGGCGGAGCGAGCGCCCGCCGCGACGACCCAGCTGGATTCGGCGCCTCGGATACGTATTCAGTTTCTCTTGACGCTAGCTGGGAGGTAGATGTCTGGGGAAGGTTGAGGGCGAATGCCAACGCCAGTCGGGCCGATCTCGCCGCATCGGAGGCCGACTTTCACTACGCTCGTCAATCTCTGGTCGCTCAGGTCATGCAAGCATGGTTTTCGCTGGTCGCTGCAGAAAAACTGACCGAGCTCGACCAGCGCCGAGTGAATTCCTTCACCACCACCGAGCAGCTCGTCAGCAGGCGATTCGATCTCGGAGAAGCAAGCTACAGCGAATTGAACCTGGCTCGCACCGACTTGGAAAACGCCAAGGCCGACCTCGAATCCAGTCTCAGTCTGCGCGATCAGCGGGCCCGACAATTGAACGCCCTCGCTGGGCAGTACCCAAACGCTTCCTACGGTTCGCGCCTGAGCTGGCCCCAGCTCGACAGAACTGTCTCCCCGGATCTTCCTTCGGAGCTCCTTGCCGCTCGACCCGATATTCAGGCCGCCTTCGCTCGCATAAGAGCCGCCGACGCTCGCGTATCCGTTTCTCAGGCGGACCTGCTCCCCTCCCTCCGTCTCACCGGAACTGGAGGAAGGACTAGTTCCGAGCTCTCCGACCTGAAAAGCTCGGCCTTCGACTCGTGGAACGCCCTCGCGAACGTCTCCATGACCCTCTTCGACGCAGGCAACCGAACAGCCGCTATCGGAGCGGCTCGCAAGCGGGCCGAACAGGCATTCTTCAACTATCAATCCGTAGTGCTCAACGCCCTACGGGAAGTCGAAAACGCTTTGAGCTCCGAGGGTTACCTCGAAAGTGAGGAATCCGCTCGCCTCGCAGCTCTGGAAGCAGCCAACAACGCTCTCGACAGAGTCCAGCGCGAGTATGAATCCGGACTCACTACGCTTCTCACTCTTTTGGAAACGCAAAGACGCGTATTCAATACGGAACGACAAACGATCAACCTTAGAGCCTCGCGCTTAAGCAACCGCGTCAACCTCGCCCTCGCCCTCGGCAAAGCGTTTTAACCCACCACCTTCCTTCCGCTAGCAATGAAACTATCTCGACAAATCATCAATATAGTCGGCGCTCCCATCGTGCTCCTAGCCTGCATCACGATCGCCATCCTCATGGTGAAGTCCCGCGAAGCTCCGCCTACCTTTCCCCGCCAGGAAGCGGTGGCCACCGTCAATACCACGCTGAGCGAACCGACCAACGTACGCCCTGAAATCAAGACCTACGGGACCACGCAAACCTACCTGAGCACCAGCATTTCCAGCCAGGTAAACGGTGAGCTGGTGGAACTTTCTCCGAGTTTCGAAGTGGGCAAATCCGTCAAGTCCGGAGAGTGGCTGGCTAAAATCAATCCCGCCGACTTCGAAGCGGCGCTCGCCAACCGTCAGTCGGCCCTGGCGGCGGCTCGACAGGCCCTGGCGGAGGAGGAAACGCGGTCCCGCCTCGCAAAAGAGGATTGGCTCGCCGCGAATCGACCGCTTGACGAAGCGAGCGATCTGACGCTGCGCGTACCTCAGCTCGAATCAGCCCAAGCTGCTCTGGCTTCGGCCCAAGCCGCAGTGCAGCAGGCTAAAACCGACCTGCAACGGGCCACCATCCGGGCGCCCTTCGATGCCATTATCGAGAGCCGGGAAAGCAGTCCCGGCGATATCGTGACGCGTGGTTCCACTCTCGGCTCCCTTCTGGCTCGCGAGAAGATCGAAGTGCGGCTTCCCTTGACCCCGCAGCAGGCTAGCCGCCTCACGCTGCCTCGATTCGGAGCCACTCTGGATGCCACCCTCACCACTCCCACGCTTCCAGGCGCCACCTGGCACGCAACCATCAACCGGACAGAGCCGTCCGTCGATCCGAAGAATCAGAGCGTCTACGTGATCGGAGAAATCCTCGATCCCTTCGAAGATCGCGACTCCTTTCTTCCGGTGGGGGCATTCGTCAATGCGAACATAACAGGGAAGGAAATAAACGATGTTCACCGCTTGCCTGAATCGGCCGTAGTGGACGACGCGTTCATCTGGGTCGTCAGCCCTGAGCAGACAATCAGAAAGCAACCGATCGAGATCGCCTTCAGTCAGGACGGCCTCATCCTCGCTCGCATCGAGGATCCTGTATATGAACTGCCACTACAGGTGCTCACCTTGCCTCTGGCTTCCTTCAAGGAAGGCCAAAAGGTCAATCCTCAAGTCAAAGAGGGAAGAAACTAGGACGCGAACCATCCAAGCGCATTTTACATGGCTGAAGACCCGATCAAAAAACACCCCATCATCGCCTGGTTCGCTGAAAACTCGGTCGTATCCAATATCCTGATGTTCGTCATATTGGGATGGGGCATTTCCACCGCGATCAGCATCCGCAAAGAGGCGTTCCCTAACTTCGAAGCGGATTCTGTGACCATTCGCGTGCCCTTCAATGGGGGAGTGCCCGAGGACGTGGAACGCGGAGTCGCCATCAAAATCGAAGAAGCGCTGCAAAGCGTGGACGGCATCGACCGGATACGCTCCACCTCCACGAGCGGAGGGGCGACCGTGACCGTCGAGGCGATCGAGGACTATCCGCTCACGCGCCTCTTCAACGACATAAAGGTACAGGTCGACGCCATCTCCACCTTCCCAGGCGAGGCCGAAAAACCGATCATAATCGAAAACAAGTCGCGCAGCTCCGTGATGTGGATCGACGTGCATGGAGAAGTATCCGAGCAGGTTTTGAAGGAAACCGCTCGCAGCGTGCGCGACGAGCTCCTGAAGCTCCCGGACGTCAATCAAGTGACGACGTATGGAGATCGCGACTACGAAATCTCCATCGAACTCTCGGAAACCAAGCTCCGCGCCTACGACCTGACGTTTGACGAGGTCGCTTCAGCGATCCGCAACAACTCCGTCGATCTTTCGGGAGGCACCCTGCGCTCCAACCGAGGCGACATTTCCCTGCGATCGCGAGCGCAAGCCTACAACGCGAAGGACTTTTCCAAGATCCCACTTCGAACCAACGCGGATGGCACTCGTATCCATCTCGAGGATGTGGCCGAAATCCGAGACGGCTTCGTCGATCAGAACTATCTCAACCGCTTCGATGGCAGCCCCACCGTCAGCTTGCAGGTGACGACAGACGGCGACAAGGACATCATCAAGGCGTCCACCCAAGTGAAGGATCTGATCGACAGCTACGAGCAGCAATTTTCCCTGCCGGATGGCGTGACGCTAACCTACTGGAACGACGGTTCGGAATCCATCCGATCTCGACTTAACCTTCTCACGAAAAACGGCCTGCAAGGCGTCGCCCTGGTCCTGCTTTCCCTCAGTCTCTTTCTCAATTTCCGCCTCGCCGCCTGGGTGGCCGTCGGCATACCGGTCTCGATCTCCGGCGCCTTGATCCTATTCGATCTGCCAGGCATCGACATCTCGCTAAATCTCATCACGGCGTTCTCCTTCATCATCGTTCTCGGCATCATCGTCGACGACGCGATCGTTCTGGGCGAATCAATCTACTCGGAAAAGGAATCCCAGAAACACCCTGACCATCCCGACGCCGCCATCCGCGCCACGGTCCGAGGCGTATCCAAAGTCTTGACACCCGCCACCTTCGGCGTGCTCACCACCATCGCGGCATTCTTCCCGCTCACTCAAGTTTCGGGACGCATGGGAAACGTCTTTGGACAAATCGCCACCGGCGTGATCTTCTGCCTGATCTTTTCGCTGATCGAGTCGAAGCTCATCCTTCCCTCGCACTTGGCCCATATCGACGTGCACAAGACACCGAAGAACCCGATTGGCCGCTTCTGGCTCTGGTTCCAATCCCTTTTCGCCAAAGGTCTCAGCGCCTTCATCCAAAAGGTCTACAAACCGAGCCTCAGGCTCGCTATCGATTTTCGATACATCACCCTTGCTTCGTTCGTCGGTCTCCTATTCGTCATCGGAGCGCTGCTCCCATCGGGCATGCTTCGATTCGTCTTTTTCCCTGATATTTTCCAGGACAACGTATCGGCAAACCTGACACTAGAGGAAGGCTTGCCTGTCTCCCACTTGCACGAAAACACGCTGCGTATCGCGGAGGCGCTCCACATGGTCAACGAGCGCATCGAGGCCGAAACCGGTGATCGGGTCGTCCGACACATACAGATTTCAGCTAGTTCGAACACAGGGTCAGCCGTATCCGCTAGCTTGATACCTTCCGAAGAAAGGGAGATTTCTTCAGGCGAGATCGTAAACCGGTGGCGAGCCGCTGTTGGGCAGGTCGCCGGGGCCAAGGCCCTTACGTTCAGCGGGCGCGCCGGTCCTCCAGGGCAAGGGCTATCCATCCAGCTGGAGAGCAAAAGCCTCGATGCCTTGCGCGAAGGAGCCGAAGCCATGAAGCAGGCGGTCGCCCGATACGCCGGCGTTTACGACGTGAAGGATAGCTTCACCTCTGGACGCCCCGAGATTCAAGTGGAGCTCACGCCAGCCGGTCAGGCCTCGGGCTTCTCTCGCCGCGACCTTGCCAACGCGGTACGGTCCGCCTTCTACGGCATCGAAGCCCAACGCATCCAGCGAGGACGCGACGAGGTGAAGGCAATGGTTCGCTATCCAGAGGAGGAACGCACGCAGCTCGACACGCTGCGCGAGATGCGTGTACGCCTGCAGGACGGCACTGCGGTACCGATCTCCATCGTCGCCACCACCAAGTTCGGGGAATCGCTGGCGGCTATCGAGCGAGCAGACTACAATCGCATCGTATCGGTGAGCGCCGAAGTGGACAAAACCGTTTCATCCGGCGACGAGGTTCTGGCCAACTTAGCGGCTGATTTCTTTCCCACCTTCCGAGCGCAGCATCCCGAGGTCGCCATCTCTCTGCGCGGCGAAGCGGAGCAGCGCATGAGGTCGCTCGGCTCCTTGCGCACCGGTTTGATGGTTTCCATCCTGCTCATCTACATCCTGCTCGCCATCCCGCTCAAGTCCTACCTCAAGCCGCTGTTCATCATGTCGGTCATTCCCTTCGGCATCATCGGCGCACTGCTCGGTCATTTCATCGTGGGCATATCCGTATCCATTTTGTCACTATTCGGCCTGCTCGCCCTTTCGGGCATCGTAGTCAACGATTCCCTTGTCTTGATCGCTCGCATAGACGACCTGCGCAGCGAGGGACTGAGCATGCGGGAGGCCATCACGGAGGCGGGTCCACAGCGCTTCCGAGCGATTCTTCTCACGACACTGACCACGTTCATCGGACTGGTGCCCATCCTGCTCGAACCGAGCGTGCAAGCGCAGTTTCTTAAGCCGATGGCGGTTTCGGTGGGCTTCGGCGTAGTGTTCGCCACCACCATCACCCTGATCCTTCTTCCAGTGCTTCTCATCACCTTCGACGAGACTCTCGGCTCGTCCTTCCGGTACTATCGCGATCTGATGAAGCGAAAGCTCTGAGTGCCGTTCGAAGCGCCTTCGCCTCTCTATAGTTAGAATGACCTTGCCCGGGATGAGTAGGCCTTGCTCCCTTTACCTGGGGCCGCTATAGCGTATCTTGCCCGCTGAAATCGCTATGTACCCAGAAACCCCTTCCTTTCACGCACATCATTCCCCGATGGGCGCCCTTTCCTCCTTCACTTGCGGAGCCCGTGACGCCAAGGGCGGCATGGGGATAGCCCTGCCCGGCCCCTACCAAGGCGGCATCACCATCGGCTACATCGATGAAAGAAACACCCTGCGAGCCCTGCCCTTTTTCGAAGGCAGCGACTCGTCCGAATCGGAACGCTACGTGCAGGGCGCGGAGGGAACTTCCGGAAGGCTTGGCGTGATCCAAGACTATACACGCGAATACCTTTGGGCTACCGACCGCATCCAGACTCCAGAGCTGGATTTCGAGATCGCCACTCCTTTCTTCCCCCTGCCCGACCCCGAGCAAGCAAGCCCCGAAGAACTGGCGTTCGCCTGCTGCCCTGCAGTCCACCTGACTCTGCGTTTCAAAAACGCGGGACAGACCCCCTGGCGCGGCGTGTTCGCTCTGCAGATCGACAATCGCTGGAGCAGTCTCGGTCAACAGACCCATGGCAGCCTGATCGGAGCCACCTCGCAAAACCGCATAGGCTTCGCCACCCGGCACCCGATGGCTCGCTCCTTCATCGATTTCGACCCCATCTCCGCGATCAACCGCAAGCACAGCACGCCCGAGTTTCTCCTCGGTCCGACCGCTGGACTCGAGATCGACGTGCCCCCCGGCGAAGAGGTCGAACTGCCCATCGTCCTAGGCTTTTTCGAGGGTGGAGACGCGACCTACAACCGACAGACCATCTATTACTACCGACGACATTTCGGCAGTCTGTCACAAGTTCTTCAATACGGGATCGAGAACCGCGAACGCTATCTGGAGCAGGCTAGTCGGCGCGACCTCGAGCTCTCGCAGGCCTCTCTCAACGAAGAGCAGAAGTTCCTCATCGCTCACGCCACCCGCAGCTACTACGGATCGACTCAGTGGCTCTGGGACGGAATGAAAAGCGTCTGGGTGGTCAACGAAGGCGAATACCTGATGATGAACACCTTCGATCTCACGGTGGACATGCTCTTCTTCGAGATGCGCTTCAATCCTTGGACCGTGCGCAACGTGCTGGAACAGTTCGTACAGAGCTACTCCTTCTACGACGAGGTTTTCGATCCCCAAAAACCGGATACATTGCATCCTGGAGGGATTTCGTTCACCCATGACATGGGGGTGATGAACCATTGGAGCCCTGCCACGCGGAGTTCCTACGAGGTCGGCGGACTAGACCGGGCCTGCTTCTCCCATATGACCTGCGAACAGCTGACCAACTGGGTGCTTTGCGCGGGAATCTATCTCTCTCAAACCGACGATCAGGAGTTTCTGCGACGCTACCGCGGCGTTCTCATCGAGTGCTTCCGCTCCCTGCAGAATCGGGACCACTACGATCCCGAGAAACGCAACGGCATCATGAGCTTGGAATCCTCCCGCACCGAGGGCGGTGGCGAAATCACAACCTACGATTCGCTTGACCATTCGCTCGGCCAGAGCCGGGAAAACATCTACCTTGGCGGCAAGATGTGGGCCAGCTACCTGACCCTGCAATCCCTCTTCGAGCGATGCGAACTTAGCTCGCTGGCTCGAGAAGCCGAGGCGGCGGCCCAGCTCGCGTCCGCGACCTTAGCTTCCGGATACGACGAATCCCTTGGCTACATTCCAGCCGTTCTCGATGGCAAGAATACCAGCGCCATTATACCGGCCATCGAAGCGCTGGCCTACCCTTACCTCATGGGACTCGAGGATGCGGTGCAAGAGAACGGGCCTTACGGCTACTACATTCGCACCCTGAAAAAGCATTTCTCCAACATTTTGAATACGGATTTCTGCCTCTACGAGGATGGCGGGTGGAAACTCTCCTCCTCGGCGGACAACTCCTGGATGTCCAAGATCAACCTCTGCCAATTCGTGGCTCGAAAGGTTCTCGGATTCGACTTTGGCGAAGACCAGCTCAAGGCCGATCGCGCCCACGCTCGCTGGGAGCGAGAAGGGTCTCGGCTTTCCGCTTGCTCCGATCAGTTCCGATCTGGCGTGGCCCATGGCAGCCTCTACTACCCGCGCATCGTCACCAACATTCTTTGGCTCGGGGAATGATCCAGCACCGCCAGTTCCTCAAGGCTGGCGAGTTCTTCCCGAGCCGCTAGCCGTTTCGCCTAGCGGCAATCGCCCCATCGCGACCAGCGAAGCGAGCACCAGGACCCCTCCAACCACGATGCCAAGGCCTATCGTTTCCTCTTCGATGAATAGAGCGGATTCGATCACCCCGCACAACGGGATCAGAAACCGGTAGGCGGAAAGCACGTTTACGCTGTAACGCTCGATCAGGCGATTCCAAAGCGTGAAGGCGGTCGCTGAAAGGAAGGACAGGTACAGAATAGGCCAAATCGCATCGAAATGAATGTCCTTCCAGAAACCACTCCAACCCGACGCCCCGGTCACGTACAGCATGCCCCCTCCGATGAACAGCGACAGAGCGGTCACGGTCCGGCTTCCAAATTCGGCGGAAACCAACTTCAGTCCAATGGCGCCCAAGGCGCCCGACAACGCCGCCAGCAAGAACATGGCCGAGCCAAGCAAAACCTGGCCGCTGCCCGCGCCAGGAGCGTAAACGGCTATGGCGATTCCAACCGAACACGCCAGCAAGACCAGCCAGTGCCTTCCGGTAGGCTTCGGCGTCTTTAGAAAAACAGGAGCCAGCACGACCCATAGAAAGCTGCCCGAACTCCCCAGCAATGCGCCAAGGGTACCGCTGGATATGCTCAACGCATAATAGAAAAACAAATACTGAAAATACGTTTGTCCGAGGATAACCCAAACAAGCTTGCCTTTTGGCGCTTCGCGAATCGTCGCCAGTACGGAATGACGACAAAACGGCATAATGAAGAGGCCAGCCAAAGTGAAACGTACTCCCGCGAAGGCCATGCGCTCCCCGAAACCCTCGATCGCCAAACTCTCGTAGCTCAGCTTGATAACGGGAAAGGCGCTGCCCCACAGGGCCGCGCATAGCGTCACCTGCAGATAGAAGCTCCATGGAAGTCGTTGCATAAGCCGCCGCAGCTAAGCCAATCCCGAGCGCGAGGCAATCCGCAAAATCCGATCGCATAAGACGATTGGGAAAATGCAGATTCGCGAAGCGCCGCCACGTTTCGTCTCGTCCGCCCGTCGTCTCCTTCGCGCCGCGAACCGCAGCCAGAACTCGGCGTTCGTCCAGAAACCGAAAAGGCAGCCCGCGATGGGCTGCCTTCGCACTACAAACGAGAATAGATTCGACCTGCGCCGAAGCAACTATCGCTTCTTGCTTTTTCCGGGATGGTCGTCGCCTTTGTGATGGCCGTACTTGCGCCCTTTGCCCCGATCGTGGCTACGCTTTTCAGCAAGTTTGACGGCGCGCTCGAAGTCGCGATCTGAAATGTCGAACTTCCACACCGCGTCTCCCAAACCGTCGGGCACCTCGACGAGATCGGTGCTGTCCGGGTGCTGCACCGCGACCACGAATTCGAACGGATTGACTGGATTGAAGATCATGCCAGTCGCTTCCGAGCCATCGACACGGATGCTCATGAAATGGTCGAGCGATTCCGCCACCCCATCGTTGTCCACGTCACGGGCGAACCAGATATCCCCGCCGATGTCGCTATTGTTAGGAGCATCCTCGATGATGTAGATGTTTCCGATAGCGTCCTGGGCAAGGTTGTCAGGCGAGTTGAGCTCGCCCGTGGTGCCCGCGTAGCCAACGTTTTTCAGTGTATCCGCGCTAGCCAATACACCGACCTTGACCTTGGAATCGCTCAGGATCTCGAAGGAGTAAACTTTCTTTTCCGAAGTGACCGCGATGTAAAGCACCTCGTTGCCATTTGCCAGACGACTAACTTCCATGTCTTCAGGACGGCCGTACGGGGTGGCGCCGACATCGTCAGCCGCGGGACGTCCACCGCGCGTCACGTCGCTGCTACGCGGGTCGTTCGTCGGACCGTTGCGAAACGGGTCCGTGATGCCCGGCAGGACATTTCCACTACGATCCGTCAGCGGGACCCAAGTCGCCAATCCCGTGCGAACCGCGTTTTCGTTGGATGGATCGTTCCAAAGGTCGGCCGCAACACCTTGGTAGTCGTCGACCTTAAGCGCAAAGGTTTGGCCGCGAGTGTAGTCGCCTGGACGGCTCATGACGAACTTGTAAATAGAACCGGAGTTCCACTCGTCGATGTAGTAGATCACTCGTTTGTCCTGCTCGCTGAAGTTGATGCCTTCGTGAGCGACGTTCGCGATGCTATTGAGTTCGCGCGTCTCCACGTCCTCCGGAGCGGCAAACGGATTGAGCACCTCGATCACGCGGCCTTCAGCTGTCCATTCCTCCGCGAGGAACAACGTGCCATTGGGCGTGAATCGGCAAGGATCGAAGGCCCCATAGTCGTTCGACCAGTTCCCCTGAGCGCCTCCCCAGTCACCTTGGAAAATGACCTCCGTCGATCTGGCTTCGATGTCGTGGCGGGAAACGCCTGCCCCGAACGCCGTCTCGTGCGGGATGAAGAGGAAGGAGCCGGTATCATCGTATGCCATCATGTCGAACATCGAGGAGTTGTTTCCGATCGGCACGCGCACAACCGACTGAAGCGGGCTGAGCACCGCGTCCTCGACTTCGCGCAGGCTCACGATGTTGAACTGGGAAATGCCACTGGGAGTCACCCACGGCTCCATGAGCTCTTCGAGGTCGTTTGGAGCAACGACAGGAGCGGACTCCGTCAAAGGCTCGAACCAAATGTCGGATCCGCCCGCGTGGGAGGAGCTGGTGAAGGCCGAAGCGGCGCACAGAGACAGGAAGCCGGCGCGCACGTACGCCGTCTTTTTCGATGAGTTATTCATACGATGGGAATGATTGGATTAGTTGATAGGCGAGCGCTCGGTCGCCAAAACCGGCCTTGGCCGAGCAAAAAAAGTCAAAGCGTCTCGTCGTTTCGGCATCAACCCTCAAGAGGATTTATGTCGTTACATTTTCAATACATTGTGACACTCAGGCTTCGAAAGCTCGAGTCCAGCGCAAATCGTCACCTGCTTGTTGCTTGAGAATCGGAATCGTCGCGTTTTCGTGAATTTGTAACAGAAGAGTGGTCGCAATTTCTATATAAAAGCGCCTTTCCCTCGTTCTGTATTCACTTTCCAACGCCAAGAAACCCGTATTCGCGCCTGACCATGAAACGTTCCGCTTGCCCTCTTCTCCCTGCCCTCTGCCTCGCGTCATGCCTTTTTCTCTCCCCGAGCGTAGCCTCCACCGACTCTCAAGATCCGTACGAGCGTCTGATACAGATGTTGCGTAGCTCGGGCGACGTCATTCCACCCAAGCTGCAGGGGCATCCGGTGGCCAACCTCTACAACCGCGAAGCGATCGTGCCACCTCAGTGCTACACGCGCACCGAAGGCTATTTCAACCCCTGCTACGTCTGCCACCAGGAGGAGATTCCGGATCGGGAGAACACCATGAACGACGATGACTTGCAAGCCGACTACAGTTTCAGCGACCTCGGCAAAACGAATCATTGGAAGAACCTCTTCGAAGACCGGAGCGAACGCACGGCATCGATCTCCGACGAGGAAATTCTCGCCTATATCAACGATGACAACTACAGCGAATTGGCCGATCGGCTAGTGGTCAGTCGCTTTGAAGGCTGGATCCCCGATCTCGACAACCTGCAGGAAGGCGCGGCTGCGTTCGACGAAAACGGCTTCGCTCGCGACGGCAGCGCTTGGGTCGCCTACAACTACAAGCCGGTGCCCAGCACCTTCTGGCCGACAAACGGATCGACCGACGATGTGATGATCCGCCTCCCGGAGCCCTTTCGCATGACTGATGCCAACCAGTATTCACGCGACGTATACATTGCGAACCTATCGATACTCGAAGCGAATATCAAAGGAGCAACCGAGATCGAAACCTTGCCCATCGACGAAGCCGTGGTCGGAGCAGACCTCGATTCCGATGGACAGCTTTCCATAGCCCATCGTATCAACAATCTAGATACATTCGTAGGCATGGCAAGAGACCACTACCTAGAGAAGCACCTATACCCGCAAGGGACCGAGTTTCTACATACGGTGCGCTACCTGGGAGTCGAATCGGATGGCAGCATCGGCCCGTCGCGACGCATCAAAGAGGTTCGCTATATGAAGAAGTGGCAAGCGTACAACAAGCGCATCTACCAGCGGCGCTACCAGCTGGAGGGCTTCGAGAAGGAGGCTGGGAACCTGCCCGGCTACCACAACCTGGGCGATTGGGGACTGGACAACGGCACCGGCTGGTCCGTGCAAGGGTTTATCGAGGGACCGCACGGGCGGCTCCGAGCGAGCACCTACGAGGAAAACCTTTTCTGCATGGGCTGCCACAATTCCATTGGCTCCACTATCGACAAGACCTTCAGCTTCGCGCGCAAGATCGACGGCCCGCTGGGCTGGAAGTACATCGATCTCAAAGGCATGAAGGACGCGCCCACGCTCGGAGAGGCTCAAGGCGAATACCTGACCTATCTGGAACGCGTCGGCGGAGGCAGCGAATTTCGTAACAACCCGGAGATGGCAGCCCGTTGGTTCACCTCGGACGGGCAAATGGACCGAGCGAAGGTCGAGGCGGCAGCGGACGTATACGAGCTGGTGACTCCATCCGTGGAACGAGCTCTCCTGCTCAACAAGGCCTACAAGACCATCGTGGAAGATCAGGACTACATTTACGGTCGCGACGCCACGGTGACGCCGCCACGAAACGTCTACAGCGAGATTGACAACGAGCGCACGCCGACGCTGCCCAACGATCGCATTTTCCCGTGGAACATACTGCTGGACTGGCAGCATGCGCCCGAGCTGTCGGCGAGCAATCCCTAGGAGAGGCCGAAGCGGGATCGATCGAGGACTTTTTGCGATTGCTCGCCAAAAGTTCCACCGTATTGTCCAAAACGTGATCCATCGCCTTCTGTCCTTTTGCTCTATCGGCGTCCTCGCGCTGCTCCTAAGCTCCTGCGAGACGACTACGGACTACGGCTACTTCGTCGATCGTTTCGATGATGACGCCATCGTGCTCATGTATCGATTGATGGACGAAGCGGTTGCTCGGGGAGACTACGAAGAGTATATCAGCTTCTTCGCTCCTGGCTTCACCCAGGTCGACAAGTCGGACGCAAACCAACCTGCGTACTACGGGCACGAGTTTTTCGATCAGGTAGAGGAGATTTTCAATACGACCTCCATGTTGGAGATCCGCACCGTGGTTATGGACATCGAGTACACGGTGCCGGGATCCGAAGCGCTCGTCACCGTGCAGGAGGAGGAAAAGCGTATCCAATACGGAAACACGCAGCACTTCACAAGCCTCTACGAGATGCAGCTTGGTTTCGAAGACGGCTGGATTTTCATAAACCGATCCGAACGCACTGCGTTTCAGGTGATCGACGAATAGGTAGCCACGAGACTAGACGGCCCTCCTCCTACCCCGGCCGCCTAGCCCGTGTCTTCGATCGAGGGGCTTCTCGCCCCACGCATACTACCTAAACTGCATAAAGCCTTCGCACGCTTTCGCGGTCCTCGAAATGGAGCGAGAGCTCCATCACCGTCATTCCCTCCCTGGCGTTCGGATCCACGGCTCGCTGCAAGGAATCAAGCACCAGAAAAAACAGGTTCTCGCTCCAAATCCCCTTTCGACCCTTCCGGGAAACGGACATCAGCTCCATCAACGCTCCGTTGAGCTCGTCTAGCCGGTACCGCTCCAGAATCCCGTCCTCATGAATCGCGTCGAAAATGTCGTCCAGACGCAGCAGGGCTTTCTTGAAGCGCCTCTCCGCCAGATACGCGTGGTAGAGCTCGCGGCCGAAGGGCACCACGTCGGAGTTGCCGAGCTCGTCGTACACGACGTACTTCTTGCGACCGCTACGGTGGCGACTGCTCCACGAGCGCTCGTCGATGCGACTGTGCCGCATGTAGCTCTCGAAGGACGCTTCCGAAAAGAAGCGGCGGCCGGACGCGTAATAGCGATCCGAGAAATACTGGCGAAAGCTTTGGCTGATCAGATCCTCCAGCTCGTCGTCGTACGCGAGAAACACCTTGCTGAAAGCCCGCGGGCTGTAGCGCACGGTATACTTCAGCGAGAAACGGGACGGCGTTTTGTCAGCGAATTCCAAATACAGTTCATCCGCCATGAGCTCGGCGCTTTCGCAGATGCCAAGCTGCTCCGCGAATCGCAAGTAGTCAGCCAGCTCGCCCCATCGCGGCGTATCGTCCTCTTGCATCACTCGATAGTCGGTCGCCAAATCGAGAATTTCCGGACCGAAGAAATCGGCGTTCTCGCCTTCGGCATCCCCGACCAAAGCCTCCGCCTGGGCTCTCAAGTTGTAGGCGGTAGTGGTCAGCTCCTTCAGGCCGTATCCACTTTTGTAGCGCGTTTCCAATGCGGTTTTCGAATCGTAGAGAAACACTGCTCCGTTTCCTTGATTCTGAATGCGCGAGTTTTCGACTTGGCTGGCCCGGCAAAGGCATTCCTTGCCCCACCCAAAGACGTGCAGTCGCAAGTTTCGACAGTCCACCAGGCTGCGATGAAACTGGCCCGAGTGGGTTTTGAGATAGGGTTCGCGAAAGGCTTGCAGCGCGGGACGGAAGTTTCCTTTGATGCACTCCTCGTAGAGCCCACGGCCCTCTTCGCTGCGAAGATCGAGCTCGATATCTAGGATGCAATCGCTGGAGCGGCGGCGGGCGTAACTCGCCGAAAGGGATAGCTCCAACTTGCGAGCGAAGCCGTTCTCCAATTCGACGGCGAGCTGCGAACGGAATCCGAGCAAAGCCTTAGCCGCCTGCCTGGCTCGCCGAAACGTCGCCGGGTCCGCCAACTCCGTCTCCGCTAGATCGAACACCCGGCGTGAAAGGTCGCCGAGCTCCCCAGCCATCAAGAGCTTGAAGTCGCTGGGAGACGACAGGGAGCTGAGGCGGTTGACCAATCCATCCACATCGAGGCGTTGGTCGACGCTTTTTAAGTAGCTTCTAATTCCGCGAAAAGAACCCGCTTCGCTGACGATTTCCTTTAGCTTGCCCAGGCGTTTGCGAAGATCGAAAAGGCTCTTAGCGTCGCTGACGACCCCAACCAGCGGTTCCCCGAGGACAATTTCGATCAGATCCCATGTATCCTCGTCTTCGATACGTTTCAAAAACATTTCCGCATCGCTCCCGACCAGCGAATCGATTTTCTCCACCAGAGCCTCACCCTTTGCTAGTCCGGCTTGGGCCACCTCCAAAAGACGCCGATCCGCCTCTCCCTCAAACTCCTTCAATTCCACCAACACCCGTTCGCTCAGCCCCTGCAACGCTTCGTAAGACTTGCTAGCTAGCACGTTCTCGTAGAACGACTCCGCCAAGGCGCCCAATTGCTCTCCGTACCGGGCTTTGAGCATTCCCATAGCATCCGACCAGCTATCGCAGCGCGAGATCGCCTCCAACCAGCGCAGGGCGGTGTCAAGATTGACCCCGAGCAAGGCTCCGAGCAAGCGATTCGGGTCCCTGCCAAGCCCTTCCACCTTGATGCCCGCGTTGATGTCCAAGCCACCGGCACCTTCGAAGGAGCGACTCCGCGATCGTCGAGCCTGCAGTCGCGCCCAGCCGCCTTCGCTGCCTTTTCGCGAGCAGATTTCGAAAACTCCGCCCAAGCGACAGGACGCGGCGAGCGAAGCACCCACATTGACGCGGTATTGAAATTCCGGATTCAGACCTTGAATATCCACGGATCGCGATCCTCGCGTTTCATAACCAGCTTGGGCCGTCCCCCAAAGTTCGAGATTGCTCCGTATTCCAATTCCCGATACGCTTCCATCTTGCAGCGTTTCGGGATCCAAAGCGCTTTGCAACGGCCAGCGTAGCCCACTGAAGAACGAGCTCAACGCCTCCCTTGCGGGCATCGTTTTATCGAAAGCAAGACAGTGGAAGAAGTGAAAGGCATTTTCGCTATCCATGCCGCCCCTTCCTTTGAAGTAGGCGCCTACGGGAGACGCCACATCGGCGGTGAGGCCACCATCGCCAGAGATTTCCAGCGCCAGAATCGCTTGCTTGTCGAAATCGATCTCTCCGTCCATCTGGCCTGTGAGCGATCCCTCCAAACCAGACTCCTCGCAAACGACGTACAAGCGCTTCACCAGTTCGGCGGATCCGCTCAACTGCAGATTGAGCGGACTGGTGGCGCCTCCCAGTCGAACCTCCTTCGTCGAATCGTCGATCCGAAAGGTTCCGAGCTCCAGCAGCGAGCAGTCCGTTTCGAAAGGCTCATCGGTCAGCAGCAGGCGTTTTAGAAGGTCGGAGTTGAAATCGACTTCAAGCGGGGCATCGAGAATCGATTGTCTCCGTTCAGAGAGCGTCAGGTCACTACTCATGGAAGAGGGTTGGATTGGAATAGGGTTGAAGGGACACACCCAACCAACCGGCAGCAGGCGGGCAGTCGCCACTGAAGCAAGTCAGCGTTTCGGGCACGCCTGTCGGATCGGAGCGTTGGATGAATTACAAGAGGAGCCCGAACGCCCGCGAAGGACAATCAAGCCAAAAGAATTAGACAGGCGATCACCCTATTCAGGATTCGGCAAAGCGCAAGGTTGGGCGAGCCAAGGCTCTAGGCTATAGTTCGCTCGCTAATTTTCAGTTTACCGATCATATGCTCCGCTAATAAGAACGACTTCGAAACGCCAGCCACTCCCCATGACAGTCACTACCATCGAAGAAGCCTTGGATTTCGTGCAAGATCAGGGCATCTGCACCCTCTTCAGTTCCAAAGACCGAAAGATCACCAGCTTATGGGAGGCGGTGGACCTCCCGGAAAACGACGGACGGACCAAATGGGGACAAAGGGTCGAAGCGATCTGGGCCTGGAAAAACGAGCTGCCCGCCTGCTACCCGGATCTAGTGTTCTACGGAAAAATCCGCGGCGGCGTGGCCGCGCTGATGTCGATGGACTATCTGAGGGAAACGCACTACCCCACTCACCATCTCCCGGTAGATCACTGCCCGCCGCTGGCCCGCGACGTCTACGAGATCGTTCGGCTCAATCCCTGCGAAACCGCCGAGCTAAGGTGCGAGGCCATGGAGTCCTGCCACTGCAGCAAAAGCCAGTTCGACACCGCTCTCAAGAAGCTGCAGATCACCCTCAACATCGCGCGCACCAACGAGCCCGATGTGGAAAACGATCTGTGGCTTCCGTTTCTGGAACTGTATCCAGATTTCGAATAATGCCGTCGGCGAGGCGTACCAGCTCTCGCGGATGCTGGCGCGGGACCGGCTGCGGACCCGCACCGAACGTTCAATCACTCTCCTACGAACTCGCTTCCGCGTCCTTGAGCTGAGCGTTGGCCGCCACTTCGATGCCCTTGACCTGTTCATCCTGGCCGTCCGACGAATACAGCCATTTCAGGAAGCCACCAATGTCGCCCACGATCAGGTTGCCTACCGGCACCAGGAACAACGTGATGAAGGTAGCAAAGATGATTCCCCACCCAAGCGATACCGCCATGGGAATGAGAAACTGAGCCTGGCGACTGCTTTCGAACATCAAAGGCAGCAGCCCCGCGAATGTCGTCAACGACGTAAGCAGAATGGGACGAAACCGCTTCACTCCGGCCAAACGCACCGCATCCGCGAGCGACATGCCTTCCTTGCGTCGCTGGTTGATGAAGTCCACCATGACCAGACTGTCGTTCACCACTACTCCCGAGAGGGCCAGCATGCCGAGTATCGACATCATGGTTACATTGCTCACGGGACTGGAATCCCATTGAAGGATCGTCGTGTAGATGAAGTTCATCAGGTCGTGTCCCATCACCGCGCCCACCACGCCGAACGGGATAGCGGTCATCACGATAAATGGCTGGATGTAGCTCTTGAACGGAATGGCCAGCAGCACGTAGATGACCACCAGCACCAAGTAGATGCCATTCATCAGCTCCCGGTTGTTGTCCCGGGTCTGGGCCGCATTTCCTTGTAGAGTGAAACGCATGCCCGAATAGCCGCTTACCAGCTCCGGCAGGAATTCCGTTTCCAGCTCCATCTGGATCGCTTCCTCGTCGATATCCGTCTCGTCGCCTGCTGCGGTCACGCGAATGATGCGATTGCGGTCGAAACGCTGGATAGAGGGCAAGCTTTTGCCGGGAATGATCTTGGCCACTTCTTCGAAGGGCACCTCCGTGCCATCTTGAGTACGGATCATCATGCTGTGCAACGCCGCTAGCGATCTGCGCTCGCTTTCTGGATACCGGACCATCACCCGCACGTCGTCGCGCCCACGCTGGATACGCTGCGCCTCCGCTCCATAAAAGGCTTGCCGAACCTGGGAAGCCAATTGGCGCGCATTCACCCCGAGCAACGACGCTTGGGGCTTGAGCTCGAGCTCGAGCTCCTCGGTAGCCCGCTGAAACGTGTCCTGGATGTCGTAGAGGCCGCTGTAGGTCGCGAGCTTCTTCTGCAAGGCCTTGGAGGCTTCCACCAGTTCGTCGATGCGTGGACCCTCAAGCTGCACGTTCACCGCATCGCCGCCTCCCCAGGAAAACGCGATATCCAGCGTCTCGGCTTCCGGCACCGGCCCTACCAATTGCCTCAATCTCATTGAAATCTCCCGACTTCCGATGGCCAGGCCGCTCTCGGATTCCGGCACCAATTCGATAACGACTTCCCCTTGTTCCGGCACGCCGGCGATCGAACGCCAGCTGCTGAACGGGCGACCGCCGGCGGTCGCGAAAATGTGGTCGATCACGTCCACGCCGTTCTCCTGCTTCATTTGCTCTCGCAAGGTGAAGGCCGCCTGCTCGATGCGATCGACCACCTCCTTGGTCTTCTCAAACGAGGTTCCGATCGGCATATGCAAGGTCGCCGTGACCGAGTCCTGAGGAATGCGCGGGAAAGTGGTGTACGGCATATGGCCCGCCATGAAGCGAGCGACGAAGATCCCGAGCAAACCGAGGAAGATGGCCAGCACCGCGTAGCGATAGCGCAAGGCCACTTCCAACGCGGGTCGGTAGAACTTTTCCACGAAACGTTCCAGACCGGTGGCGAAACCTCTTTGGAAGCGGGTGAGGATGTTTTTCTTGGCCGTATTCTGGTTGTTGATGGGACGGCAGTGCTTCAAGTGCGCCGGCAATATCAGTTTCGATTCGATCAGCGAAAAGATCAGAACGGGAATGACGACGAAGGGGATCTGCTTAAAAATGTTTCCTCGCCAGCCGGTCATGTTAACCAGCGGATAAAAAGCGGCGATGGTGGTAAGCACGCCAAAGACAACAGGGATCGCCACTTCCTGAGTGCCTTTGATGGTGGCGGTCAGGGAATCCTCGCCTTGCTGCATGCGCTGATAGACGTTTTCCCCGGTCACGATCGCATCGTCCACCACGATACCCAGCACCAATATAAAGGCGAAAAGCGTGATGAGATTGAGCGAAATCCCCATGTACGGCAGCAGGAAAAACGCTCCCGAAAACGCGATCGGAATGCCAAGGGCGACCCAAAACGCCAACGACGGACGGAGAAACAAGGACAGCACTCCGACAACCAGCACGTATCCAAAAATCGCGCTGCCCTTCAAGGTGTTCAACCGATCGGCGATGCGCTGCGAATCGTCACGCCAATAGGACAACGAAATGCCCTCGGGCAGCTCCTTCTGCTTGTTCAGAAGGTAGTCCTTAACCGCGGATCCGAGCTCCAGAATGTTTTGCGATCCAACGCGATAGACGTCGATGGCGATCGACCGCTTGCCGTCGAACCGGGAAATGATAGGCGTCTCGTCGAAACCGTCGCTCACGTGGGCGATTTCGCCTAGCTTGATCTTGGTGCCGTCGGATCGCGTGAAGGCCACGATGTCCGCGAACTCCTCCTGCGTGTAGGCCTGCTGCGTGGTTCTCAGCATCACGTCACCGCCTTCGGTCCGAATTCTCCCTGCTGAAAGATCCAAAGAATGGGTACGGATGGCGTTGGTGATGTCGTCAAACGTCAAGCCATGCTCGCGTAGTGACCGTTCGGATATCTCTACCGCAATCTCGTAGGGGCGTGTCGCTTTCAGGGAGGCGATCGTGATGCCCGGGATCCCGGTGATCTCGTCGCGAATCTCCTCTCCTAGCCGCTTGAGCTCCATCTCGCTAAGCTCGCCGGATACCACCACCGTGATCACGCGCTCGCGAAATTCCGGCATCGATACGCTCGGTCGCTCCGCTTCCACCGGGAGCGTGCGGATGGAGTCCACCCGGTTTTTGATCTTATCCAGAGCGTCCGACATGCTGTAGCCTTCCTCGATCTCCAGATTCACGCTGCCGGAGCTGGAGGTCGCGGTGCTGGTCATCTCCTTGATGCCCTCCACGTCGTAGAGCGCCTCTTCGAGTCGCGTGATGATGGCCTGCTCGACCTCACGCGGGGTCGATCCTGGATACGGCACGTTTACCGAAATGTTGCGCGATGGATAGTCCGGATGCTCTCTGAGCACGATGACATTGAAGGCGGAATAGATGCCGACCGACACGATGGCGAACATCAGCAGATTTGCCGCGACGCTGTTTTTGGTGAACCACTCGATTAGCTTATGCATGGTGAACGTCTCCCTCGGGTTCGTTTAGCTCTGAGGTTGCGCCCTACCGTCACGCGGCGGCATGGTTTCACCATTGGCGCTGGCCCATTCGCTGATCTGTCGCATCAAGGGGCCCATCTTCGACCAGTCGTTGCTGCTCTTAGCCTGGACCAAACGATCTCTCAGGTCTGCGGGCAGTTTCTCGCCGAGCGCCGACATCACGGAATCCGCATAGGTCCCGCCGGCGGCGGTCGCCCCGCCTGATGGCCGGGTGTGGGCGTAAGCGGAGGCCGGCGTATTCGCGTTTTCCATATTCGCCGTCACCTCCCAGCCTTCGAGAGCGTAGGGAACGTCGGTCAAACACAGCAGCTCGCCAGGCCGTAAACCGCTTTTGACGATGATGCTCTCCTTGTCCTCCCAGATCGTCTCCACGTCTCGGCGATCAAGATTGCTTTTTTCGTTCACCACAAGCACGTAGCTATTTTCTCGATACAGCTTGCGCGGGATCACGACCACGTCTTCGAGCACGGTGCCCTCGATTTCGGCCTCGACGAACGTGCCCACTTTCAACGGAGGCCGACCCGGGACCGATTTCCCGTAGGGGTCCTGGATTTGGGCGACCACAAAGAGCTGTCGAGTACGCGTATCGACCGCTCCTTCAGAGCGAATCACGCGACCTTCCCACGAATAGACATTGCCTCCGACCGACGATTTCAGAGTGACCAAAGGTCCATTTTCGATCGACGGATTCGAGCCTCGGTAAATCGAAGGCAGGTCGAGGAATCCCATCTGCGAAGCGGTCAAGGGAAGCCTCACCTCCGCATAGTCCACCGCGTAGATTCGAGCGAGTTCGTTTCCTGTGGATACGAATTGTCCGACGTCCACGCTCTTGGTGAGAACGCGTCCGGCGTAGGGAGCCCGCACCTCGGTACGCTCGAGGTTGAGCTTGGCCGTTTCGACGCGGGCCTTCGCGGACGCCACTGCCGCATTCGCTTGTCGCAATTGCGGCTCCCTCAAGGTCAGCTCCGTCGCTTCCATTCCCGGGTTGAGGCGATCCCAGTCGCGTCGGGCCTGATCGTAGCGAGCCGTTTCCTGCATGAAGGTCAGTTCGGCCTGGGCCAGCTGAGCCTCCGCAACCGTCAGCTCCGTCAGGTAATCTCGGTCATCGATCTTCAGCAGCACTTCTCCTTCCTCGAAAAACGCGCCTTCCTGGAAGTTGGGAGCGATGCTCACGATACGACCGCGAACCTCTGGGATAAGGGAGCTCTCGGTGCGCGCTTTCACCGTACCCTGCGAGTGAAGCGTCACCGTGTAGTCCTGAGCTTGTAGTGGACGCACCACTACTTCTGGATTGGGAGCTTGAAAGCGTTGCCGCTGCGGCTCCTCCTTGCTGGCCATTATGAAATAGATGATAGCCCCGGAAAAAAGCAGAATGCCGATAGGAAGAGTGATTTGTAGAAGGCGTTTCATGAGAAAAGTGTTTTGGTGATGTCGAAAGCTAAATGAAATAAAGGCGTTTGGTTTTCAGGAGCTAGGCTTCGAACCCGCCTCCCAACGCGAGGTACAGATCGATGCGGCTTTGTATCCGCTGATTGGCTACCTGTATGAAGGATCGCTGCGCCGTGATGGAACGACGTACCGAGTCGAGCACCGTGGTGATGTCGGTCAATCCGCTGGCGTATTCCGACCAGGCGAGCTTCTCCGCTTCGATGGACTCCTCCGCAGCGACGCGAAGGTATTCATAGTCCTCCCGATAGGAGCTTTGATTGGAAAGGGCGTTCTCGACCTCGCGGAACGCGGTCAACACCGTTTGCGAATAGGCAGCTACGTTTTGCTCGTAGGTCGCTCGGGCTCTCTGGTAGTTCGCCTTGAGGCGTCCCCCTTGAAACAGGGTTTGAGCCACGCCCAGCGATTGCGACCAGATCCGCTTTTCCACGAAATCGAAAATCTCGTCCAGGTCGGAGCTACTGGTGCCGCGACTGAGATTGAGGTCGAGGCTGGGCAGGCGAGCCTTGCTTTCCTCGAACTTTCGCTGCTCCGCCGCAGCCAAACGCCTCTCCGCTGCGACGATGTCCGGACGCCTCAGGAGCAGTTCGGAAGGGATGCCCTCCGGCATTTCCGCGCGGATGCCGGGAAGCTCCGACGCCAGCTCGAGCTCGTTTTTCGGATAGCGGCCAAGTATCGTCTCCAAATTACGAATGGCCGCGTCGCGGCTGCGGCGACGCTGCTCCAAGGAACTGCGGCTTGAAGCGAGGTTTGCCCGAACCAACCGAACGTCCAGAGCGCGGGCGATGCCGCTGGCGAAATTTTCCTCCACGATGCGCGAGCTTTCCACGAGGGCTTCCAGAATCCGTTTCTCCAGCTCGAGCTGCTGGTCCGCCTCGATAGCCGCGTACCAGGCCTTGGCCGTGCGGGCCGCGAGGGAAAGACGGGCGGATCGGTAGTCCGCCAACGCGGCCTCCTGGTCGGCCAGCTCGGCTCGATACCCGTTGCGCAGCTTGCCCCAGAGATCGATCTCCCAACTGAAGCGTCCCGTCAGGCCATAGGTCTCGGCGGTCGGAGTCTGCTGAATGCCCGACGCGGAGCCTCGGCGGCTCTTGCTGCCGTTTCCACTGAGGTTGAGCGACGGCCAGATTTCGGATTTGCCGGCGTTGGCGCTGGCCAAAGCGGCGTCCAATCGAGCGGCCGCCACCTTGAGATCTAAATTGTAGCGCAGGGCTTCCTCGATCAGTCCGCTCAGCAGCGGGTCGTCGAAATCCTCCATCCAGCCGCTCGGCTCGAAGGAAGCGACCGCCTCGCTTTGTCCGGAGCTGGAAAAATCGTCCGGCACTTCCACCAGCAAACTTTCCGTCCGCGGCGGGGGCGTGGTCATGCAGGCGCTCAGCGAGAAGGCCAGAACCGCAAGGACGGCGGCTTTGGCGTACGGTCGTTGAGCGCCGTTGTCATCGTGTTGTTCGGGAGGAATGGAGGACCGGGAGGCCATGCAGATGATGAGGACAAACAGCTATAGACTAGTAGACGTGGGACGCTTCGAACTCGGCCCCGTTTCCGAGCCAGAGCGAGAGCTCCCCGACACGCAACGGTTACAAAGCCGACTTGAATGTTCCATAGTTAGAAATTGAGCTAATTTTTTCCGCTTCGGGACTGAGCCTGCGCAATCAGCGAGCGAGCAGCCCTATGAAATAAATCAGCGCCGATAGCAAAAACCGCGCGATGCGCGCTTGCCAAGCCATAAAACAAACGTTTGATTCACATTTTCTCAAATGACGGAGACGCAACTCAAACTCATCGAGGCGGCAGAGGTGGAATTCGCGGAGCGTGGCTTCGACGGCTCTTCGGTGCGGGCCATCACCGGCCGGGCGAAAGCCAACATCGCGGCCATCAACTACCACTTCGGTTCCAAGGAGGCGCTTTTTCTGGAAATGGTGCGGCATCGCATCAGCCCGGTGAACGAACTTCGCCTCGACCTGCTCAAGAACGAGCAGGCCAAGCTGGGCTCGAGACCGGTTCCCGTCGAGCGCATCATCGACATCCTGATCCGACCGTTGATCGTCGGCTTCGGCACCGGCGAGTACGGCTCCGCCCACTTCGTGCGAGCCATGGCCCGTGGTCTGGCCGAGCATCAGCACTTCATGGTGGAAATGCAGCGCGAGGTGCTGGCCGAGCTTTTCCGAAGCTTCAAGCATGCCCTCTCCAGCTGCTTTCCCGAGCAACCGCAGGACTTCGCCGAATGCGCCTTCCATTTCCTTTCCTGCTCCTTGAGCGGACTCATGATGCAAACGCACCACGCCCCATCCAGTTCCGACCAGGTTTCCCGCCAGAGCCTCGAGCTCTACGCCGACAATTTCATCGCCTACGTCACTGGAGGGCTCTGCAACCTAGCCCGAGTCTACCAGCCCGCGCCGCTCGCCTAGCCCTTCGCCTACGCCGATAAATGAAGCTCCCTCTGCACACCGCTTCGTCTTTCGCCCTGGTCTCCCTCCTCCTGGTTTCATGCGCGTCCGCACCCCCTTCCGCAGACCCACAGAAAGCGCTGGCGCCGCTGACGCCGGAGCGATGGAGCCAGCCGACTGAGGCCGAGCCAAGCCGTCACTGGATCGACGATTTTCAGGACGAGCGACTTGGGCAGCTCATCGAAGAGGCGTTTCAGAACAACTTCGGCCTCGAGTCGGCCCGTGAACTGGTCAACGCCTCGGCGGCGGCGGCGCGAATCCGCAACGCCGCCCGACTCCCCTCCCTCGGCGTCGGCCTGCAATCCTCGGACGGGAAAAGCATCGCAAGCTTCGACCCCTTGACCTCGATCGAAAGCGAACGCCATGCCCTCAGTCTCAACGCCCGCTGGGAGATTGACCTCTGGAATCGTTTGGGAAACCGCTATCAGGCATCGCGGGTAGAGTACGAAGCCAGCCGATACGAATTCGAGGCTTTCAAGCTTTCTCTTGCCGGCCAGATCGCCAAAGCATGGTTTGACGCCATCGAGCTCAAGCAACAGCTCCAGCTTGCCCGAGCGACCGCGCAAAGCTATCAGAGCAATCTGAACTCCTTGGAAAACCGCTACCGACGCGGCCTGGTGGACGCCTTCGATTTGCGACTGACTAGAGCCCAAACCGCTGGCGCTCGCGCCTCGGCGACCAGCCGTCTCAACCAAGCGGATACAGCGCTTCGCTTTCTGGAAACCCTACTGGGACGCTACCCGTCTGCAGAGCTGGAAACCACTGCCGACTTGCCTGAGCTCAGCGTAACTCCCGGAGCCTCCATTCCCGCTCAAACCCTTTCCCAACGGCCGGATCTGCTGGCTCAGCAGCTCCGAGTGGAGGCCGCGCTGAAGCTGGCTCAAGCCGCAGAGCGAAACTGGCTGCCGAACATCGCGCTCACCGCCAGCGACGGCACGCTATCGAACGATTTCAGCCAACTGCTCGATAGCGACTTCTCCGTCTGGTCGATCGTCGGCGAGGCCAGCGCGGCGCTTTTCCAATCCGGGGCCCTGAAGGCGGAACGCCAGCAGCTTAACGCGAGCCAACTGTCGCAACTTTCCCAATACAAGGAAACCGCGTTGCAGGCCTTTCGCGAAGTCGAAACCGCTCTGCGAGCCGAGCGCGACCTGAAGGATCTACAGAGGGAGACGGAAACCTTGGCAGCGGAGAGCGGGAAAGCCGAAGATCAGGCTTGGAGTCTCTACGAGCGCGGCCTCATCGATATCTCCGCAGCGCTCGACGCCCAGCGGCGCTCCTTCGAAGCTCAGAGTCAGCTCATATCCATTCGCAACCGGCGACTGCAAAACCGAATCGATCTTCATCTCGCATTAGGAGGCGACTTCTAGCCATGGAACCGAATCAAGAACCATCACCACCACCCCACGCCAGTGAGGCCCCTCCTGAGACGGAGTCGGAGCAACGCCCACCGTTTTTCAAGTGGCTGGCCCTCTACGTCGCGCCGCCGATCCTCATCCTACTGCTTTTCCTCATGATCTTCGGCTACGTGGCTAAAACCTTTCAACCCGAGATCGCGGAAAAGGTCCAGCCTCGCGTCCTCCCCACGGTGAACGTGATTTCCGTGGAGCCAAGCTCGATAAGGGTGGAGGTCAGCAGTCAGGGCACCGTTTCCGCCCGCACCACGACCACGCTTGTATCCGAAGTGTCGGGACGCGTGGAAAGCATTTCACCCGCCCTCTTCGCCGGCGGATTCTTCCGAAAAGGCGAGCAGCTGGCCCGCATCGAAAACACCGATTACCTAGCTGGCCTCGCGGCCGCCGAAAGCCGACTCGCCGAAGCGAATCTTGTTTTTCAGCAGGAAAAAGCGCTCGCGGAGCAAGCCAAACAGGACTGGGAGGATATGGGAAATCTCGGCCAACCCGACCCGCTGGTACTGCGCCAACCGCAACTCGAACGCGCCCAAGCCGCTCTCGACGCCGCTCAGGCAGCGGTGGAAACCGCTCGTCGCGACCTCGATCGCACCATCATTCGGGCTCCCTACGACGGACGCGTGATGGAAAAACGCATCGACCTCGGCCAATTCCTGATCGCCCGCAGCAGCCCCATCGCCACCATCTACTCCGTAGACGTAGCCGAAATCCAACTACCGATCTCGCTCAACGACACTCGTTTTCTGCACCTACCAGAAAGCTACAGCGACGCCGAACAATCATACGAAAGCAAACCGACCGTTACCATCGAAGCGAGCTACGGCGGCCGCTCCTACCAATGGAATGGCGTCATCGATCGGGCGGAGGGAAACATCGATCCTCAGACGCGATTGCTCAACGTAGTGGCTCAGGTCGAAAGCCCGTATCAAAAGGATGGTGACACCCCCCCCTTGAAAGTGGGCACCTTCGTCACCGCTACCATCCACGGCAAGACTTTGCCCGAGGCTTTCGTCTTACCGAGAAAAGCCCTCCGCGAAAACGACACCGTCTACGTCGTCACCGATGAGAATCGCATCGAGATTCGTCCCGTCACCGTGTATCAGAAAAAGAGCGACATGGTGATCCTCTCGGAAGGCCTCACGGCCGGAGAACGCGTGTGTCTGACGCCGATGCAGTTCGTCGTCGACGACATGGAAGTGGAAATCGAAGGCGAATCAGCGAGCGACGCCGTCGATTCGAATACGGAAGCTACCAGCTAGCGGCCTGCGGCGAACATCAATACGAGAGAGAGAAAATGATTGCCTGGTTTACTCGCAACGGCGTCGCCGCCAACTTGACCATGCTGGTGCTGGTGGTCGCTGGCATCTGGTCGGCCTTCACCACCAAGGTCGAGCTCTTCCCTCAGTTTTCACTCGATATGGTCACCGTTCGGGTGCCCTTCCTGGGAGCTTCGCCGGAGGAGGTGGAAGAGCTGGTGGTGGTGCGCATCGAAGAGGCCCTGCAAGGGGTCAACGGCATCAAGGAAATCAATTCCGTGGCCTCGGAAGGATACGGATCGGTGACCGCGACGGTCGAAAAAGGATACGATGTCTCCAAACTCAAGGACGACATAAAAACCCGTGTGGACGCGATCCCGAGCTTCCCCGCGAACACCGAACGCCCCATCGTAGAGGAAATCCTGATACAAAAGGAAGTCATCCGCATCGCGGTCTACGGCGACGCCGACGAAGCGGACATCAAACACATCGCGAATCGGGTACGCGACGAGCTCACCCAAATGCCGGAAATAAGCCAGGTATCCGTCGAGGGAGTGCGGCCGTACGAAGTGTCCATCGAGGTGTCGGAAGACGCGTTGCGCAACTACAACCTGACCTTCAATCAAGTCGTGGCCGCGGTGCGCGCCAACTCTCTTGACTTGCCCGGTGGGACCATCAAGTCCGATGGCGGCGAAATCCTGCTTCGCACCAAGGAACAAGCGTATCGCGGGCCGGACTTCGAAAAGATCGTGCTGCTGACCAATCCCGCTGGGGGACAGGTCACGCTGGACGATGTGGCCACCATCAAGGACGGCTTCGCGGATACGGACATCAGAACCCTTTTCAACGGCAAGCCGGCGGCCACCGTTTTAGTGAAGGAAGTCGGTGACGAAAACCCGCTTAAGATTTCCGAACGGGTCTACGAATACGTGGAGGAGGCTCAGGCGGAGTGGGTTCCCGACGGCGTGCAATTGGAGGCGTGGAGCGATACGTCGTACTATTTGCAAGGCCGCATCGACATGCTGCTCGAGAATGGAAAAATCGGCTTCGTTCTAGTGCTGATCTCCCTGGCCATCTTTCTGCGTCCGAGTCTAGCCCTCTTCGTAGCTCTCGGCATCCCTGTCAGCTTTCTGGCCACGCTCGCCATCGCTCCGCTCATTGGCATCACGATCAATCTGCTGTCTCTGTTCGCCTTCATTCTCGTGCTGGGCATCGTGGTCGATGACGCCATCGTGGTCGGCGAAAGCGTCTTCACGGAATTCCAAAAGCGCGGCCCTGGCACGGAAGCCTCCATCATCGGCACCAAACGGGTGTCCACCCCCGTGACCTTCGCGGTGATCACTACTATGGTAGCGTTTGTACCCATTTTTCTACTACCAGGGATGATGGGGAAATTCATGGGCGTGATCCCATTCGTAGTGATACCGACATTGGCCTTTTCGCTGGTTCAGAGCAAACTGGTTCTACCCTACCATCTCACCCTTTGCCACGTGGGCGACAAGACGGGCCGGTCGAAACTCAATCTGTTTTCCCGATTTCAGCGCCGCATCTCCGATGGACTGGAACGCTTCATCGAAAACATCTACCAGCCCGTCCTTCGCGTCGCTCTGCGCTTCCGCTACTACACGGTCGTCGTATTCACCGTCTTCCTACTGATCGCTTTGGCCCTTCCCGTCACCGGCATCATCCGTTTCGTTTTCTTCCCTTCCGTACCGTCCGACTACGTCTTTGTCGGCCTCACCATGGTGGAAGGCACGCCAAGCTCGGAAACGCAAAAGGCTCTCGGCAAGATCGAAAGCGCCCTCGAGACGATTCGTCAGGAAGATATCGATGCAGGGAAGATCGATCCGGTGAAAAACAAAGGCGTCTTTCTCGGATTCGCGGGCGCCACTGGCGATCCCGGCGCGGCAGGCGGTTTCAGCACCGGAAGCAATCTCGGGCAGATCATCCTTGAACTTGCGAAAAGCGAGTTGCGCGATTCCAACGCCACCGAACTCGTGGAGCGCTGGCGGGCCATGGTGGGCGAACTGCCGGGCGCCAAGCGGCTCAATTTCAACGCCAGCGCCAGCGGTCCTGTGGGGCTGCCGGTGGACATTCGCCTGACAGGGCGCGACTTCACGCGCCTCAAGGCGGCCTCCCTGGAGATCCAGGACAGGCTCAAGGACGTGGATGGGCTTTTCGACGTGCACGATTCGTATCCGGAGGGCAAGCGCGAGCTCAAGATTCGCCTGAAAGACAACGCCAGAGCCCTCGGCCTGAACGCCGCGGACCTGGGAAGCCAGATTCGCAGCGCCTTCTACGGAGCGGAGGTGCAGCGCGTGCAGCGCGACAAGGAAGACGTCAAGGTGATGGTGCGCTACCCGAAGGAGCAGCGCGACACGCTCGAAGCCTTGGAGAGCATGCGCATCGTAGCCCCGAACGGAGCTCGCATCCCCATCCACGAAGTCGCCGAAATCGAAGTCGGGGCTGGCTACCCCTCCATCACCCGCATCGATCGAAATCGCGTGGTGAGCATCCAAGCCGACTCCAACAAGGCCGTCATTTCCACCGACGAAGTGCGCCAGATCGTTTACGAAGAAATCCTGCCCGAGGTCCTGCAAAGCTATCCGGACATCATTCCCGTGCTCGGCGGAGAGGCCAAGGACCTGGCGGAGGCTCGGCCGGTCATGCTGGGCGGAGCGGTCATGGTGCTGGTGCTCATCTATGCCCTGCTTGCCATCCCGTTCAAAAGCTACCTGCAGCCCATGATCGTCATTTCCGTCATACCCTTTGGCATCGCAGGCGCCATCTTCGGTCACCTTTACGGTCCACAAGGCCACGGATTTCAGGACCTGAGCATGCTGTCCTTCCTCGGCATCATCGCCATGGCGGGCGTAGTGGTGAACGATTCGCTCGTGTTGGTTGAACGCGTCAACAGCCTTCGCGAAGCGGGAAACAGTCTGCTCTCATCCGTCCGGATGGGCGGCATGCAGCGCTTTCGGGCAATCCTGCTCACCTCGGTGACCACATTCGTCGGCTTGATCCCCATCCTGCACGAAACCAGCCTGCAAGCCCAGTTCCTGATACCGATGGCCACGTCGCTGGCCTTCGGCGTGCTGTTCGCCACCCTGATCACCCTCTTCCTGGTGCCCTGCGCCTATCTGATCCTCGAAGACGCCAAGCGTATCCTCTCCGCCTGGTGGAGAGGTCTGAGAGGAGGTTTCGCAGGGTAACATCGCCTCCCGAGTGGCACGCGCCACTTCTTCCCCTGCCGAGCTCGCATTTCCGCTCGACCTGTGCTTATGTAAGAGAAGCGTTTGGCGCAGCACTCTTATGTGCAGTGTCGTATACGGAAGATCCCAAGTTGCCCGGTCCTGTCGTCGCTGCTCGACCACTGGCTTCCTACCCCAGCAAACCCTAAACTCAATTCGCTAGAAACCAGAATGAACAAGCCTCGAGTTCTCATGAAGGATGTCGCCAAGGAGGCAGGCGTCCACCAGACCACCGTATCGCTCGCCCTCCGCAACCACCCGAGCTTGCCCAAGTCCACCCGCGAGCGCATCCAGAAGCTAGCCAACGAGATGGGCTATCGGCCCGATCCCGCTCTCTCCGCTCTGGTAGCCTACCGGCAAGCGACCAAGAATCAGCCTAGCGAGCAGGTGATCGCTTGGATCATCAACGTGAAGGACCCGCGTCGGGTGTCCGAGCAGCACGTGCACCGGCAGCTCATGGAAGGAGCCACCAAGCGGGCCCAGGAGCTCGGGTACAAGCTGGACGTCTTCTGGTACGGGAAGGAGTACAAGGACAGCAAATCCCTCAACCGAGTCCTCAAGGCCCGCGGCATACAAGGCGTCATCTTCGGGGCGTTCGATCACCACGACGACGAGCCGTTCGAGCTGGAATGGGACCTGTTTTCCGTGGTCAAGATCAACCCGCTGCCCCGCTTGCTCTCCTTCGACTGCATCCTTTGCAACCAGATCGACGCCGTGCGCAAGGCCCTTTCCGAAGCGAGCCGCCTCGGCTTGAAGCGCATCGGACTGGCGGTTTCCGAATTCGAGGAGATCAACAAGCACTTCACCTTCGCTGCCGGGTTCTACACTCACCGGCGCCTCACCGACCAGCAGAACTGGATCGAGCCACACTATTTCAAACACGGTCCAGACTACGCGGAAGACGTCATCCCCGACGCCATCGAATGGGCCAAGGCAAACAAGCTGGAAGTCGTCATGAGCAACTGGAACAACATGGATATCGTAGCCAAGGCGGTGACCGAGAGCGGCTGGGACTGCCGGTTCATTCCGCTCGACGCCGACGACCGCACCAAAATCTACGGAGGCATCAACCAGGATCACCGCGAATCCGGACGACGCGCCGTCGACATGGCGGTTGGTCACATCAAGACCTTCCGCCGCGGCCCGGAAAGCAGCCCCTCCACTACGCTCATCACTCCCAAGCTCATCCCGCTGCCAGACACCAACCCCATCGCCGCCGAACTCGGCAAGGAGCAGCTGGCCGAAACCTGACAGAGCCTCGTCTACCAGCAGCGGTTGCCCGTATGCACAGCCGACGCGGCGTCCCTGGAAACGCAGCGTCGGTTTTTTTTCGAAAGCTGAACAACCACCGCACGTTGTTCAAACCCACTCCAAAGCCATTCTGAACAAGCAACATAGACGAAACGACCGCTCAATGAAGCAATTCATGAGGGTTGTTAATAATTCATATGTTGTTCGTTTATACTTGAAACGCAGCTTAAGGGCACTACAAGTTGTTCTTATGTCATTCAATTCCGATTCAGCAACTGGTTTCAAGATCGGCACCGCCGCCAAGATGGCAGGGATTTCCCCCAACACCATTCGCACTTGGATGCGTCGCGACTATTTCAGCACCTCGATCGAAACCTCCTCTGGCGAACACCTCCTCAGCAGCGAGGACATGAAGCGCCTGAAAACGCTGAAGTCCCTCGTGGACCTTGGCGACACCATCGGGCGCATCGCTCGCCTCAACGACGAGGCCCTGGAGGCGCGTTTGGAGGAGCTTCGCAGCAACAGCTCCCCCGACTACTCCAACGACGTGCCCTCGCTGGCGGACCTGCACGCCGCCTTCGTTCGGTCCCCGCAGAGCACGCGACTGAACATCGCTAGCTCCTTCTTCTGGAACACCTCCGAGTTACACGCGGTGGAGGATCTTGAGGAGCACTGTAGGGAAAAGAAGGATACAGCGATCGCCTTGGTCGACTACCAGAACGGCAATCCGCTGGAAACCCAGCAGATCGTGGCCTTCGCCTTCAAGCACCCTGAAGTGCCGGTAGTGGTCATCTTCGACTTCATGCAGCGCTCCTCGCTCAAGGAGCTCTCCAACGCCGGCGTCCATCTGCTTCGCTGGCCCATCAACACCATCATGCTGGAGCGCTACCTTTACGGCCTGCTGCCCATGCTGGGCAAGCGCCCGTCCCCTGACGCCTCGCTGGCGTCCCCTCCAGACAAGTTGCTGACGGAGTCGCAGCTGACTCGGCTCTCCGAGTCCGATCCGACTCTGGAGTGCGAATGTCCTCGCCACGTCAGCTCCATCGTCTCCAGCCTCAGCGCCTTCGAGGAATACAGCAAGAACTGCGTCATCACCTCGCCTCAGGACAAGGCACTGCACGATTTCCTTCATCGGGAAACGGCTCGCGCTCGCCACATCATGGAACTGGCGCTCATCCGGGTTTGCCGTGAAGACGGCATCGAAATTCCGCCTGCCTAAGACCACAACCACCATCCAGAGCCAATAGGGACTCGCAACATACAGGGAGAGGAAAATGAAGCTTGCCGTCATCGGGACAGGCATAGCGGGCATGGCCTGCGCCTATTTTCTCAGAGATCGCTTCGACGAAGTGGTCGTGTACGAGAAAAACGACTACGTCGGAGGACACACGAATACCGTGTATGTCGACGAGGAAGGCCGCAAGGTGCCCATCGACACGGGGTTCATGGTCTACAACGACCGGACCTACCCAAACCTCATCCAATTCTTCGATCGCCTTGGCATCGTGCCTAAGAACACTTCCATGTCTTTCAGCGTGAACCATCGGGATGAGGCGTTCGAAGCGAGCTTCAGCGATCTGAAAACCTTCTTCCCCAGCCTGGGCTCGTTCGCGAACCCTTCGCGCTACCGTCTCCTCGCGGGATTGAAGCGACTCTTCGAACGCGCCCACGCCTTCATCGACCAGAATCCTTCTCACACCGTCAGTCTAAAGCAGTTCGTGCGTGAACAGCGGATACCGACGATCGTGACCGAAAAGTTCCTCCTGCCCATGACGGCCGCCATCTGGTCCACCCCACACCTTCGCATGCTGGACTACCCAGCGGCCACGCTCTTTCGCTTCCTTTCCAATCATGGGATGCTGGGCTTCGGCGACCAGTTTCAGTGGAAGACGCTCGTAGGAGGCAGCCAGCAGTACAAATCGAAGATCCTGCAAGCCATCGGAGATCGCATCACCACCTCGAATGGAGCCGTGCAAGTCACGCAAAACGAGAAATCCGTAGACATCCTCGATAGCCGCGGCGAGCGAAAGACTTTCGACAAAGCCATCCTCGCTTCCCACGCCGACGAAAGTCTCGCCCTGCTGAAGAACCCGAGCGAGCTGCAGAGCAATCTGCTAAGCCGCTTCCACTACAACCGAAATCCAGTCAGCCTGCACACCGATCCGACGGTGATGCCGCGCATGCGACGAGCCTGGGCGTCGTGGAACTATCGATACGAAAGAATGGAGGGCGAACTCGTCGGATCGACGCACTACTGGATGAACAACCTGCAGGGCGTGAGCAATCGAAACAACTACTTCGTCAGCGTCGACTACAAGGGAGCGCTGGACGAATCGAAGGTGCTCTGGCGCAAGACCTACCACCACCCGCGATTCGACGAGCAGGCCATCGCCGCTCAGCGAGACCTGCCACAGCTCAACGAGAACGGACCGCTGTACTTCTGCGGCAGCTACTTCAAATACGGTTTCCACGAGGACGCGTTCACCTCCGCTCTCCACGTCTCGCAAAAACTCAACCACGGAAAGGACCCGCTGCCATGAATTCCTGCCTGTATCGCTGCCGTCTGATGCACAATCGCATCCGCCCCAAGCGACACCGCTTCACCTACCCGTGCTTCATCTTTTCCATCGATCTCGACGAGCTCGATACGCTTAACCGTTCTCTCTCACTGTTCAGCAACGAAGGGCGAAACGTGTATTCGCTTCGCCATACGGATCACCTGCAGTTCGGCGCCGACAGCATAAAGGAGAACCTCGTTCGCTACTTGAGAGAGAACGGAAAAGCGGAGCCCGTCGGCCAAGTACGCCTGATAACCAACCTACGAACCTTTGGCCACGTCTTCAATCCGGTTTCGTTCTACTTCGTATCCACCCCGTCAGGACAACCGCTCTGCTCCGTGGCCGAGGTGGCGAACACCTTCAACGAACAAAAGCTCTACCTGCTGGATCGAAGCGAAAACAAGCGCTATCGCCAAAGTCAGGCCAAACATTTCTACGTATCGCCCTACTCCGAACTGGATACAGACTTCCACTTCGACCTCAACGTGCCCAGCGAACGCCTCCGACTGATCATCACCGAAAGCGACCAAGCCGGCATCTTTTTCAGCAGCATGCTGCATGGCGAGAAACGAGAGCTCAGCGACGGCAGCTTAGCCGCCAACACCCTGCGCTTCCCCTTCATCACCCTCAAAATCATCGCCGCCATCCACTGGCAGGCCGCCCGTCTCTACCTGAAACGCGTGCCTCACTTCGCAAAGAAATCGCGCCCAGACCTGCAAACGGACACGCGCCCCTATCTCAACCCATCAAAACGATCCGCGTAACAACACCATGAACGTGAAAAGCCTTATACTCGACTTCCTCGAAAACACTCACTACGGCGAGGTGCAGATCGCCTTGCCGGACGGCGAGCAGCGCCTCGTCGGCGAGCCAAACGGCTCTCCTCCGGTTGAGCTGCGGATTCTCGACGAGACCTTTTTCCAGAGGGTGGCCTTCAAAGGCGATATCGGACTGGGCGAAAGCTACATCGAAGGCGAGTGGGAAGCGAGCGATCCAGCGGAGCTCATCGCGTGGTTCATCCGAAACAAGGACTCTCTGATGAGCAAACGCTTCCAGTGGGCGATGCCGATCGTATCGAAGCTCTTCGCCTTCCAGGAGAGGTTTCTGCATCGCAAAAACGCTAACACCCGCAGCGGAAGCCGCCGAAACATCGAGGCCCACTACGATCTGGGAAACGATTTCTACGAGCTCTTTCTCGACGAGACCATGACCTACTCGTCCGCCTACTTCGCCGAGGAGTCCATGACGCTCGCCGATGGGCAGCGCGAGAAGTACGACCGCATCTGCCGCAAGCTCAACCTCTCCCCTACCGACCGCGTACTGGAAATCGGCTGCGGATGGGGTGGATTCGCATGCTACGCAGCGAAACGCTACGGCTGCTACGTCACCGGCATCACCCTCTCGCCCAGCCAGTTCGACTACGCTGAGGCAAGGGTCAGACAGGAAGGTCTGCAGGACCGCGTCGAGATACAGCAGATCGACTACCGCGATGTGACTGGCAGCTTCGACAAAGTGGCGTCCATCGAAATGATCGAGGCAGTCGGGCACGAGCACCTACCAACCTACTTGAAGGCCATCGACTCTCTGCTGACGCCGGACGGACTGGCCTGTATCCAGATCATAATGTCAGCCGACCATCGCTACGACGCCTATTGCCGCGAATCTGACTTCATCCGCAAACACATCTTTCCCGGATCCCACCTACCTTCGATCGGCTCGCTTTTCGAAGCCAAGGAAGACGCCGATCTCAACGCCTACCATCTCGAGACATTCGGACTGCATTACGCGGAAACGCTCAGGCGATGGAAGCGGCGCTTCGAAGCGAACTGGCCAAAGATCGCCAACCTCGGATTCACGGAACGGTTTCGCCGAAAATGGCGCCTCTACTTCGACTACTGCACCGCCGGTTTCGAGGAACGCCACATCAATCTGGCCCAAGTCGTCCTAGGTCGCATGAATTGCCAGAGCTACTCCTACGAGCTCGCCGAACAGGAGGAGCGGAGGTCCGGTCCGAGCGCCTTCACCGAGCAAACGACCTTAAACGCCGCCAACGCATGAATCCCTTCATCGCAGCCTTTCTCACGCTCCTGGCGCTGATGCTGGCTTTCGCCGCCACCTGGCTGGTCGCCGTTCGCATCGGCAAATGGGCTATCGTCGATCCGATCTGGAGCTTCAGCGTCGGATTCAACGCAGTCGTATTCGCATTGTTCCTACAAGGAGCGTTTTCCCTTTCCACCGGGATCATCTGCGCCGTAGCCCTGCTCTACTCGATTCGTCTGGGCGGTCATCTGCTCAAGCGGACTCTCGCTCATGACGAAGACGATCCGCGCTACGTAGAATTCGCTCGGGAATGGGGAGAGAAGGCGAAGCCACGCATGCTGCTCTTCTATCAGTTTCAGGCCCTCGGCAGCTTCGCTCTGTGCTTGCCGCTGTTCGTGGCCATCGCCGCGCCGACCTCGGTAGTCAGCGTCTGGACCCTGCTAGGACTGGCCTGGTGCCTGCTATCCATCGCTGGCGAAGCCCTCTCGGACTGGCAGCTCGCGAGCTTCAAGAAGCGAAACAACGACCCGAAGAAGGTCTGCCGCAAAGGGCTTTGGCGCTACTCCCGCCACCCGAACTACTTTTTCCAATGGGCCTTTTGGCTCGGTTTGATTCCGCTCAGCGTCAATTCGCCGCTTTGGTGGATTTCGCTGATCAGCCCCGCCCTGATGCTCCACTTTTTGCTCAACGTCACTGGCATTCCGCCCACCGAGAAGCGGTCTTTGGAAAGCAAAGGCGACGCCTATCGAGACTACCAGAAGGAAACGAGCGCCTTTTTCCCCCTTCCGCCTAAACGCAACCAAACCGCCTAACACGTCATTTTACCATGAATACAATTGCCCTCGCAGAAAACGGCGTACTGCCGACCTGGCTCGTACGCTTCGGAATCCGATCGCTCGTACGGAAGCGCTTGCGCGACGAATCGGAATCCTATCAGGAAAAGAAGAGCCGCCTGATCAACCAGCTTCGCGACAGCGTCATCGCCATCGAGACCGATGCCGCCAACGAGCAGCACTACGAAGTACCTGCCGACTTCTACAAGATCGCCCTCGGCGATCGACTCAAGTACAGCTGCTGCTACTGGCCCGCTGAGGTAGAGAACCTCGACCAGGCCGAGCTCGCGTCTCTGAAACAGATCGCGGAGCGGGCCCAGCTCGAGGATGGACAGCGCCTTCTCGAACTCGGCTGCGGCTGGGGTTCGTTCACACTCTGGGCCGCCGAGACCTTCCCCAACTCGGAAATCGTCGGCGTATCCAACTCGAAAGGACAGAAGGCCCATATCGAAGGTGAAGCCCGACTTCGCGGCCTGACCAACATCCGGATCATCACCGCGGATATGAACCATTTTCAAACCGACGAGCGCTTCGATCGCATCGTCTCCGTGGAGATGTTCGAACACATGCGCAACTATCCGCAGCTCTTCTCCCGCATCCACGACTGGTTGGACGATGACGGGAAGCTCTTCGTGCATGTGTTCTCGCACCGGCAGGTCGCCTACTTCTTCGAGGACCAGGACGACGACGACTGGATGGCTCGCCATTTCTTCACCGGCGGCATCATGCCTTCGCACGACCTGCTGCCGCAAGTCTGCGCTCCCTTCGCCCTCGAGAACTCCTGGCAGCTCGACGGGACCCACTACCAAAAGACTGCGGACGCGTGGCTGGAGAACATGGACCGGAACACGAAGGCGATTCGAGCGGTCATGAGCTCGACCTACGGAGCTGGCGACGCAGACGTCTGGCGTCAGCGCTGGCGCATGTTTATGATGGCATGCTCCGAGCTATTTGGATTCAAAGATGGAAAGGAGTGGGGCGTGTCGCACTACCTTTTCAAGAAATAGCCATTCGACCGCTGACCTGATCCAAACAATTCACATGTGGCTCATCATTCTGTTTTTTATCGCCCACTGGTACCTGAGCGTGTTCGCCCAGAGCTTTTTTCTGCATCGCTACGCGGCGCACGGCATGTTTCGCATGTCGCGCTTCTGGTTCCGCTTCTTCTACCTGTTCACCTGGATATCGCAGGGCTCGTCCTTTCTCAATCCTCGGGCCTACGCCATCCTGCACATGGAGCACCACAAGCATAGCGACACCGAGCACGACCCGCACTCGCCTCATTTCTTCGAAGACGTCATCTCCATGATGCTCAACACCAAGCGGGTCTATCAGGATATCCTAGCAGGCAAATACGACAACCGTCCGGATATCGCCATCAAGGACTATCCGAGTTGGCCCATGGTCGATCGCATCGGGGATAGCTGGGCCACCCGAATCGGATTCGCCATCCTCTACACGGGCTTCTACCTGACCTTCGCTCCTCACCCGGCCTGGTTCGCGCTCCTGCCGGTGCATTTCCTCATGGGCCCGGTGCACGGAGCCTTCGTGAATTGGTGCGGCCACAAGTACGGCTATGCCAACTTCGACAATGGCGACCACTCCCGCAACACCTTCGTTTGGGACCTCTTCTTCGTCGGGGAGTGCTTTCAGAACAATCACCACCGCTACCCGCGCCGAGCCAATTTCGCCAAGCGCTGGTTCGAGATCGACGTGACCTATCCGGTCATCAAGGCCCTCGATCTGGTGGGCATCATCAAGCTGAAAACCTGAGCCCGATCGCACTTGCCCGTCCCGAACGCGACGGCGCCACGAATTCGGACTGTCAGTCGAATTCGAATCCGTCGGGCGAAACGCTCGGCCCTCCCTCGGTTCGGCTAGACGTTGACCCGCACGCTTAACAATTAATTACAAGGTGTTCTTTATTTAGGAGTTGTCAGCAAAACGGTTTTCCGGAATAGGTCATCTGCCCGTAAACAAAGGGTTTCAGGATGAATGTATTGGTAATCAACTGCGGAAGCTCCTCACTAAAATTCTCAGTCGTTGAGACCGAATCCGGCAAGGATCTGGCCAAGGGATTGTTTGACCGACTGGGCAGCAAGACTCCGGGATACAAGCTGAAGAACGTTGAACGTTCCACGGAGGCCGAAGGCTCGCTCGGCGAGGGAGAAGCCCACGAGCAGGCTCTCGACTTGCTGGCTCGCTTCCTCAATCAGCCGGAAAACGACAATCTGGTGGTCACCGCGGTCGGCCACCGCATGGTGCATGGGGGCGAAAAGTTCACGGGAGCCGCCTTGATCAATGACGAGACCCTAGCCGCTGTGGAAAGCTGCTCCGCTCTGGCCCCGCTGCACAACCCATCCAACCTGCTGGGCGTGCGCAAGTCGCTCGAGCACTTCACCGATCTTCCTCAAGTGGCCGTCTTCGACACCGCGTTTCACCAGACCCTAAGCAAGGAAGCCTACCTCTACCCCATCCCGCTCGAGCTTTATCGCGAACATGGCATTCGCCGCTATGGATTCCATGGCTCCAGCCACAAGTACGTGACCTCCGAGGCGGCCCGCATTCTGGGCAAGCCTCTGGCCGAAACCAACATCATCACCATCCACCTCGGAAACGGCTGCAGCGCTGCCGCTATCGAAAACGGCAGGAGCGTGGACACCACCATGGGGCTCACCCCGCTGGAAGGACTGGTCATGGGAACGCGCTCCGGCGACCTCGATCCGGGCATCATCTTCCACCTCTACCGGTCCCTCGGCATGTCCATGGAGGAGATCGACGCCACCCTGAATAAGAAAAGCGGCCTGCTGGGACTCTCGGAACTCTCCAACGACATGCGCGAGCTTCGCCAGGCCGCCGCGGACGGAAACGAAAATGCCAAGCTCGCGCTGGCGGTATTCGAGCGGCGCCTCGCCAAATCGGTCGCCTCTCTTCGAGCCAGCATGAGCAAGCTCGACGCCATCGTCTTCACTGGCGGCATCGGCGAAAACGACGCCGTAACCCGCTCCGCCGCCTTGCGTCAGCTGGCGTTCCTAGGTATAGAGATGGACGCCGACGCCAACCAGAGCGCCGGGCGTGGCAAAAACGGATTTATCAGCACTGAATCATCAAAGGTAAAAGCGATCGTCATCCCGACCAACGAGGAGCTGATGATCGCTCGCGAAACAGCGCAACATATCGCAGACTAAAGCTATGAACCACGTATTCCTCACGGTTCCCACCGGAGCGCGAGTCGGACTATCCACCGTATCCATCGGTCTAGTACGAGCTCTTGAACGACAGGGGGTCAGAGTCGGTTTCTTCAAGCCCATCGCCCAACCTATGAGCGGCGACGACAGCTCCGAGGACCGCTCCACTCAATTCATCCGCTCCGCCACTACCATCGAGCCCCCAGAGCCTTTTTCACTAGCCGAGGCGCGTCAGTACCTCAGCGAGGAAAAGATCGAGCTCCTGCTCGAGAACATCGTGCGTCGCTTGGAGGAAGCAGCCCAGGACCTCGACGTGATCATCGTGGAGGGCCTGCTGCAAACCGACAAGTTCCCCATGGGCGCCAAGCTCAACCAGAAGCTGGCCCAAACCCTTTCCGCCCAGCTGATCCTCGTATCAGCCCTCGGGAATCGCGACCTCGAAAACCTCAATCGCGAAATCGAACTCGCTGTATCCGAATTCAAAGGACGAGTCGCCGGCTCCGTCATCAACAAGGCAGACCTCACCGTCGCCCGCGAGAGCATACATTTCGACGGCATCAGCCTGGACGGCCTGTCCAAGTACTTGGTCGACAAGTGCCCGGTATTCGAGCACGAGCAGATTCCGCTGATCGGCTTGATCCCCCACGACCAGAAGCTGCTGGCTCCTCGCGTTTCCGACGTGGCCAAGCTCGTCGAAGCGAAGGTCATCAACGAGGGCGACATGAATAGCCGCCGCGTTTTCAAAATAGAACTCTGCGCCCGCAACGTGCCCAACATGCTTCACACCCTGAAGACGGGCAATCTGTTGGTCACTCCCTCGGATCGCACCGATATCATTCTCGCCGCGTCCATGGCATCGCTAAACGGGGCTCGTCTCGCTGGATTGATTCTCACCAGCAACCAGACCCCGGACGAGCGCATCTACAAGCTTTGCAAGCTCGCTTGGGACACGGGACTTCCCGTGCTGCAGGTCGACAAGACTTCCTTCGAAACCGCTCGTGTGCTGCACGAGATGAACCTCGAGATCGCGACCGACGACTACGAGCGCATCAATCAGGCCATGGATACGGTAGCGGTCTGCGTAAACAGCGAATGGATACGCGGTACCTTGAGCTCGCACGTCAAGCGTCAGCTTTCTCCACCGGCCTTTCGCCATATGCTCACCCGCACGGCTCGCTCCAAGCGCAAGCGCATCGTGCTTCCCGAGGGCGACGAGCCGCGCACCATTCAAGCCGCGGTGGCTTGTGTGGAGCGCGATATCGCGGGCTGCGTTCTGCTCGCCGACCCGGACAACGTACGCATCAAGGCCGACGCCATGGGAATCACCCTACCGCCGACTTTGGAAATCATCAATCCTGACGACATTCGCGAAAACTACGTCGAGTCCCTGGTCGATATGCGACGCCACAAGAACATGACGGAAAAGATCGCTCGCGACCACTTGAGCGATTCCGTGGTTCTCGGCACCATGATGCTGGCCCACGACGAGGTCGACGGTTTGGTTTCCGGAGCTGTTCACTCGTCGGCGAACACCGTTCGGCCCGCCATGCAGCTGATCAAGACTCGCCCTTCCGCCAAGATCGCGTCGTCCATCTTTTTCATGTGTCTTCCGGATCAGGTCCTCGTCTACGGCGACTGCGCCATCAACCCGGACCCGAACGCGGAAGAGCTAGCCGACATCGCCATCCAGTCCGTGGACTCCGCGATCGCCTTCGGCATCGATCCCATGGTGGCCATGATCAGCTACAGCACCTTGGGCTCCGGAGCAGGCAAGGATGTGGACAAGGTGATCGAAGCCACACGCATCGTGAAGGAGCTTCGCCCCGACATCACCATCGACGGTCCGCTGCAGTACGACGCCGCAGCCATCGCAGACGTGGCCAAAACCAAGGCCCCGGACAGCCCGGTCGCAGGCAAGGCGAACGTATTCATCTTCCCCGATCTGAATACCGGAAACACCGTTTACAAGGCGGTGCAGCGCTCCGCGAACGTAGTGTCCATCGGCCCGATGCTGCAAGGCCTCAGGAAACCGGTCAACGACCTGTCGCGCGGCGCCTTGGTGGACGACATCATCTACACGATCGCCTTGACCGCCATTCAGGCTCAGCAAAACGACTAGAGTCGGTCCGACGACGACGGTTTTTTCACAAACGCTTCGACCTCTTCGCAGGCCGGAGCGTTTTTTTTCGTCCTGACCGACGGTGGTCGCTAGATCGCGAAGTTCAGCTCCACCATACGATGCTCCATGGCGTAGCGGGTGATCGAGGCCACGTTGTGCAGGTTCAGCTTTCGCATCATGCTGCAACGGTGGTTGTCCACCGTCTTCACGCTCAGCCCCAGAATGGCGGCGATGTCCTTGTTGCTGTTTCCGTTGGCGATCATGATCAGCACCTCGCGCTCGCGATCCGTCAGACTGTCCTGCGGCGACTCGGCATGCTGCGGTTCGGAAACGACCTTTCGAATGACCTCCGTGATGTTGAAACCGAAAAAGCACCCGCCATCAGCCACGATTCGAAGCGAGTTGAGCAGCTCCGAAAGGGTGACGGACTTCTCGATGTAGCCATGGGCGCCCGCCTTGAGCGTCTCCTTCACGATGATCGGACTGCGCTCGTCGGAGAAGATCACGAATCGCGACTCCGGCAGCTCCCGCTTCAAGCGACGAATGAGCTCCGGCCCGCTATGCGTTTTCAATCGAGCCTCCGTCACGATCACGTCCGGCTTGAGCTCGGAAATCTCCTCGAGCGCCTTGGCGCCGTCGCCACTCTCGCCGATAACGCTGTAGTCACGACGGTCTAACACTTCAGCAAGCATCTGCCGTATCGACGCCTGACTATCCACTAGGTAAAAGGTTTTCATGGAAAAAGGATGAAACGAAAGGGACGCTCTTGAGAATGGGACGCAGGAGCGTTTTACCCTGAATTTAGGGTTAAACACGTAGTATACGCCCTGACAAGATGAATAGCTTCAATTAGGAACCACATTTTTTGAAAATTTGCACAAGCTAAATACTCATCCCGTAAAATCCGTTGGGCGAGCGCCCGACGCAGGTTACGTACCAACGGGGCCTTCAATCGCTGCCAATGCTCACTTTGCGTTGATTTCGCGGGTCGTCTCGTTGAGTCGCTCCATCAATAGGGATTGACCCGCGTCCTTTGGGCCGTTCCCTTGCCCCCTCTTCCGCAGGACCGCCTGTCAACGACGATCGGCCCAAGCCGGTCGAGCAACGCCTTATCGCATGAACAGCACTTTTAGAGAGAATTGGATATCAAACCTACCGAGGGACCTTCTTGCCGGCACCGTGGTAGCGTTGGCCCTCATACCGGAGGCGATCGCCTTTTCCATCATCGCCGGCGTGGATCCCAAAGTCGGGCTCTACGCCTCCTTCTGCATCGCAGTGGTGACCGCCTTCGCCGGAGGCCGGCCGGGCATGATCTCCGCCGCCACCGGAGCCATGGCTCTGCTGATGACCGACCTGATCAAGGATCACGGCGTGCAGTACCTCTTCGCGGCCACTTTGCTCACCGGCGTGCTCCAGCTGATCGCGGGCTATTTCAAGCTGGGCGATTCCTTGAGGTTCGTTTCCCGATCCGTGATGACCGGCTTCGTCAACGCCCTGGCGATCCTCATCTTCATGGCCCAGCTCCCGGAATTCGTGGGACAGGGCTGGAGCATGTACGCCATGGTGGCGGGCGGCCTGGCCATCATCTATCTGCTGCCGCGCCTTACCAAGAGCGTTCCTTCGCCGCTGGTCTGCATCGTCGTCCTGACCGTGATCGCGGCCTTCTTCGGCCTGGACCATCTGCGCACGGTGGGCGACATGGGCGAACTGCCCTCCGCGTTTCCTCCGTTTCTGATGCCGGACGTTCCCTTCACGCTCGAAACCCTGTTCATCATCCTGCCCTACTCGATTCCTCTGGCGGTGGTCGGTCTGCTGGAGTCGCTGATGACCGCCACCATCGTGGACGGCTTGACCGACTCCGAGAGCGACAAGAATCGCGAATGCAAGGGTCAAGGACTGGCCAACGTAGTGACCGGCTTCTTTGGCGGCATGGCCGGCTGCGCCATGATCGGCCAGAGCGTCATCAACGTGAAGTCCGGCGGGCGCGGGCGCTTGTCCACGCTTTGGGCGGGCATCTTCCTCTTGATCCTCATCCTGCTGCTGGACGAGTGGGTCAGCATGATTCCCATGGCCGCATTGGTCGCCGTCATGATCATGGTTTCCATCGGTACCTTCAGCTGGAGCTCGATCAAAAACCTGAAAACCCACCCCAAGTTCACCTCCTTCGTCATGTTGGCCACGGTGGGCGTGGTGGTCTACACCCATAACCTTGCCTACGGAGTGCTGGTGGGCGTCATCCTCTGCGCCCTCTCCTTCGCTCACAAGGTGGCTCAGCTGGTTTCCATCACCTCCAAGCGCGAATCCGGCAGTCGCGAGCGAACCTACATCGTCGAGGGCCAGCTCTTCTTCGTATCCGCCTCCAACTTCTCCAACGCCTTCGATTTCTCGGAGGTGCTCGAGCGGGTGGTGATCGATGTCAGCCGGGCCCACTTCTGGGACTTGTCCGCCGTGACAGCGCTCGACAAAGTGGTTCTCAAGTTCCGCCGCGAAGGAGCGGAAGTGGAAATCCTTGGCCTGAACGAAGCAAGCGCTACCATCGTCGGAAAGCTCGCAGTGCACGACAAGCCAGGAGCTCCCGAATCCCTCGACAGCCATTAGTCTCCCCAGAAAACCATAGCCAACCGCCCACTTCTCATGAAAACCGTTCTCTGCTTCACCGACGGATCCCCCTACGCCCAAAGCGTCTACGACCACAGCGTCTGGGCAGTCAATCAGCTCCAGACCGACCTCCGCATCGTGCATACCCTCAACCCGCACCGAGAGCGAGCCAGCTTGGCGGACCTCAGCGGCAGCATCGGTCCGGAAGCCTACGACTCGCTGATGAACGATCTGGTCGCCTTCGATCGCGAGCGGGCTCGGCTCGCCCAAGTGAAGGGCGAAGCCATCCTCAGCGAAGCGAGCCGCCACGTGAAGGAAAAGGGCATCCAAGGTGTGGATACGGAGCTGAGGCACGGACTCTTCGTCGACGTGCTGGAGGACATCCAGCAAAACGTGGATTTGATCGTAATTGGAAAACGGGGACAAAACGCGGCGATCGAAATGAAGCATCTCGGGGTGAATATCGAGCGCACCTTGCGGGTGGCCAAGTGCCCGGTCCTGGTGGCCTCGCGCGCCTTCAAGCCGATACGGCGCTGCTTGCTGGCCTTCGATGGCGGTCCGAGCTCCCTCAAGGCCCTGGAGTTCATCGCCACCCATCCCCTCTTGAGGGATGTGGAGATCGACCTGCTTCTCGTGGGCAAGGACGACGATCGCCACCGCAACGAAATCAACGACGCCACCGAGCGGCTGAGAGACGCGGGCTTCGTGGCCAAAGGCGAAATCCGCGAAGGCGAGCCCGCTCGGATCATCACCGACAAAGTGGAAAACTACGCCTACGACATGCTCGCCATGGGGGCCTACGGCCATTCTCGAGCGAAGCGGCTTCTCATCGGCAGCACCACCGCCACCCTGACCCGCGACTGCCACGTGCCGATCCTCATGTTCCGCTAGCCTGCCGACTCGCTCCGGGTCTCAGCGCAGCGAAATCGAGTCCGAGCAGGGAAACGCCTCGGGCGCCGGTCGCGTCACCGCCCCAGTGGCGGCCCACTCGGCGCCGCGCAGAAACGTTTCGACGAATCCGACGCAGCGCAGCGACTCCGGCGCTTCGGTCCGATCGAAATGCACGTGTCCAAGCGTCGTGTGAAACACCCGCCCCTTGCCGTATTCGATGGCCATCAGCACCGGCTCGTTTTCGCCCGTGCCGCCTTCAACCTCATCCGGATCCGCTCGCGAGGTGGCCAGTACCGTGACGTTCCGAGCCGGACCGCGCAGCTGACTGTAGAGTTCGTCCGTGGCGTGCAGCCATCGCTGCGGCAAGCCCCGCAACACCGGATGCTCCTCGGCGCGGCTCTCGATTTCGAAGGCGTAGGGCGGCGGATGCGTCGCGGCGCCCGGCCTTGAGTCGAGCTCCATTTTCCCGTTTCGCCATCGGATCATGGACCCGTCCTTCTCGTCGCGCCCGCCCCAGCCTCCGACCGCGATCATCTCGTTGAAGGCCGGCCAGTCAGGAAAGGCGTTGTTGGTGGAGTGAAAAACGACCAGGCCTCCTCCCTCCTCCATGTAGGTTTCAAACGCCTTGCGCGTCTCTATCGGCCACGCCTCGCCCTCGTAATCGAGCACGACCACGTCATAGGCGCCCCAATCCGGCGCAAAGCCCCGCATCGATTCGCCTGCAGCCGGGCTTTCCAGATAGGTGACCCGAAAGCGATCCTCCTGCTCGAGCAGTGACCGGAGGTAGCGGCTGCTCACCGGCCAATTATGCCATTCGCCACTTTGGCCGGTCAAAAGAAGAAGGGAGAGAGGTCTTGTCATGGGCTCGCTGGGAAAAGTCTGAAACAGAATCGCTAAAGCTGGCGACTGGTCACTATGGCCGCAATCCGCTCGGCGCGGCAACTCGCGAGCGCCGTTTTCCGTTCTTCCAATAGAAAGCCGACCGCGTCCGCTGGTCGATTCTCACTTGCCTTTCACGGAAATTCGCTTCGCCTTTTTGCCTTGCGACGCCGCAACCCCCTCCGTTAATCACCCGCATCTTAACCATGTCTGAAAAAACTCCTCTCGTCGGCATCATCATGGGCAGCAACTCCGACTGGCCCACCATGCAAGAAGCAGCCAAGATTCTCGAATCCTTTGGCGTGCCTTTCGAAGCTCAGGTCGTGAGCGCCCATCGCACTCCGGAAAAGATGTACGACTACGCCAAAGGAGCCAAACAGCGCGGTCTTAAGTGCATCATCGCCGGAGCAGGAGGAGCGGCTCACCTGCCGGGCATGGTTTCGGCCCTGACCACTCTTCCCGTGCTTGGGGTGCCGGTGCAATCCAAGGCCCTAAAAGGCATGGACTCGCTGCTATCCATCGCCCAGATGCCCGGCGGCATTCCCACCGCCACTTTCGCTATCGGCTCCGCGGGCGCCAAAAACGCGGGACTCTACGCCGTGTCGATCCTGGCCCTTTCCGACGACAATCTCGCCGAGCGGCTCGAATCCTACCGAGACGACCTCAAGGCCAAAGTGGAAGCGATGGAGCTGTCATGATCGAGCCCGGAGCGACTATCGGAATCCTTGGCGGCGGCCAGCTCGGCCGCATGACGGGACAGGCGGCCAGGGCCCTGGGCTACGGCTTCGTGGTCTACGAGCCTCAGGAAAACTGTCCCGCTGGACACGTGGCGGATATGGAAATCAACGCCGACTACGCCGACGAATCCGCTTTGCAACTGCTGGCGGACGCGGCGGATGTCGTCACCTACGAGTTCGAAAACGTGCCCAGCGAAGCGACGCACTATCTCGGGCGACACCGGAAGCTGCATCCGCGTCCTGAGATTTTGCATACATGCCAGAATCGCGAGAGGGAGAAGACATTTCTTCGCGACAGCGGCATTCCCTGCGCTCCCTTCGCCATCGTGGATTCCGAAGAGGATCTCGCAGCGGCCTTGGAGAAGATCGGCACACCTTGCGTGCTCAAGACGGCAGCCTTCGGCTACGACGGAAAAGGACAGCTGAAAATCGACGACGATTCTCCAAACGTATCCGAAATCTGGAAACAGTTCGGCAAGCATCGGGCGGTTCTGGAAGGCTGGATGGATTTCGAAATGGAAATCTCGGTCATGGTCGCTGCCAACGAACAGGGCGAAATCGCCACCTTTCCCATCGCCGAAAACATACATACCAACCACATTCTCGACTACTCGATCGTTCCCGCCCGCATCTCGAAGGATCTGAGCGAACGAGCCGAAGAGCTGGCGAAGGAAGTCGCCCGCAAGCTGGGGCTGGTCGGTCTGCTCGGCGTGGAGCTGTTCGTGCTCAAGGACGGCGCCCTAGCGGTGAACGAGCTGGCCCCGCGCCCTCACAATTCCGGGCACTACACCATAGACGCCTGCGTCACCAGCCAATTCGAGCAATTCGTGCGGGCGGTCTGCGGCTTGCCGCTGGGCTCGACGGAGCTGCTGCGCCCCGTGGTGATGGTCAACATTCTAGGCGACGCCTGGCAAGGACGCACACCGGACTGGTCCTCGCTGCTCCGCCACCCGCAGGCCAAACTGCACCTCTACGGCAAGAAGCAGGCCCGCGTCGGTCGCAAGATGGGCCACTTCTGCGTGCTGGCCGACTCCGTAGACGAGGCCTTCGCCCTCGCACGCGAATTGAAGTCGAGCCTCTAGCCGGACGATAAACAAGGATCGCCGCCGGGAGCGCGGGACTCCGCCCCTAAAGCGAAGCGAAACAAAAAAGGACGCCTCCAGCAAAGAGGCGTCCACGAGAAAAACAGAATGGTTCAGTTGGCTAGAAGGCCCAGCGAGCGCTCAAGGAGAACGACGCGTCCTCGCTCTCGGTGTTGTAGCCCAAGGCGATCTCCCCGTTGAAGCTGTCGGTGAACCAGTGGTTGTACCCTACGTCGAAGCTCACGCCGAAGTCCCCGAAGTCTTCGCTGTCCAAATAAGAAATCGAAGTGGTGAGGTTGGAGTTTTCAGCGAGCTCGTATTCAGTTCCCACTGACACGCCGTACACCAGGTCGCTCACGTTTGGAGACCACCAGTAGCCAGTTTCAGCCTGGAAATAGCCCAAAACCGGGGCGATGTATACCTTGGTCAAACTGCCTTGAGATACTGGTGCGTAGAAGGTCACGTCGATCACCGCCGTTTCCACGATGCCTTCCTCGTCGCGACCCAGCTCGATCGCGAGATCCAGCATGTCCGCCTTGATCGGCATATTATAGGCGAGTCCGAAGCCGAAGTCGTCGAAATCGCTATCGGTGGCTACGCCGACTTCGAGGTAGCGCTTGCCGAGGAGGCCTTCCGAGTGGGCGAGCGTGGCGCACGCCAGGAACGTTGAGACGCCAGCGATCAATCTGCAGTATTTGTTCATGGATAGTTTGGGTTTGATAAGTAGAACTGAAGAAATTCGCCCTACCGCAGAACAGGCAACCGCCTCCTTGTCAACACCTATGCAATTCAACGCTATTTTTTTAGGTAATTCCCTGATTCCACGGTGGTACGCCAGGCGCCGTTCCGATTCGCGAGTCGATCTCGAGTCCAAGTTTCCCCTTTCCACTTAACCGATCCCTCTCCACGCTGCCCGGCTTCATGTCATTTCCTCTCGAGCCCGCCAAAGCCCTCAACGATCCCGACGCCCTTCTGGAGCGCTTTCTCGACTACGTCACCGAGAAAGGCATCGAGCTCTACCCTGCTCAGGAGGAGGCCATCCTGGAGATCTTCGCTGGCAAGAACCTGATCCTCAATACGCCGACCGGTTCCGGCAAGTCGCTGGTCGCGGCAGCGATGCACTTCTATTCGGCCTCCCTGGGTCGGAGATCGGTCTACACCTGCCCCATCAAGGCCTTGGTAAACGAGAAGTTTCTCTCGCTTTGCCGAGACTTCGGCCCGGAAAACGTCGGCATGATGACCGGAGACGCTTCGGTCAACCGCGACGCTCCTATCCTGTGCTGCACCGCGGAGATCCTCTCCAACATCGCCTTGCGTGACGGTCCCCTGGCCAAGGTGAACGACGTCATCATGGACGAATTCCACTACTACTCCGACCACGAGAGAGGCGTCGCCTGGCAGGTCCCCCTGCTCACCCTGCCGCATTGCCAGTTTCTGCTCATATCCGCCACCTTGGGCGATACCGCGTTCTTCTCCCGCGGCTTGGAGGATCTCACCGCCAGAGAATGCGTCACCGTATCCAGCAAACAACGACCGGTTCCGCTGGAGTTCGACTATCGCGAGGCGACCTTGGTCGAAGCCCTCGACAAGCTGGAAAAGGAAAACAAGCTGCCTGTCTACATCGTGCACTTCACCCAGAAGGCGGCCTCCGACACCGCGCAGAATCTCCTGAGCCTCAACGTCTGCACCAAGGAGGAGAAAGCTCTCATCAAAGAGGAGCTCCAAGGCGTGGAATTCACTAGCCCCTTCGGCAAGGAAATCAAAAAATGCCTGCAAAGCGGCATCGGCTTGCACCACGCTGGCTTGCTGCCTAAGTACCGCGTGCTGGTGGAAAAGTTCGCCCAGAAGGGCATGCTGAAGTTCATCTGCGGCACCGATACCCTAGGCGTCGGCGTAAACGTGCCCATCCGGACCGTGCTCTTCACCCAACTCTGCAAATACGGCGGGCGCAAGACCTCCATCCTCAGCGCTCGAGATTTCCATCAGATATCCGGACGCGCTGGCAGAAAAGGGTATGACGACGTTGGATACGTCGTTTCACTCGCCCCTGAACACGTGGTGGAGAACAAGAGAGCCGAAGCCAAAGCCGGCGACGACAACAAGAAGAAGCGAAAGCTGGTTAAGAAAAAGCCGCCCGCTCGCGGCTACGTGCAGTGGGACGAAGAAACCTATCTCAAGCTGCAAACCTCGCCCGCGGAACCCTTGGAATCCCAGTTCAAAGTCTCCCATGGCATGCTGCTCAACGTGCTCAGCCGCCAAGGAGACGGCTGCCGTGCCATGCGCCAGCTCGTCTCCGACAGCCACGAAACCGAAGCCGCCAAAAAGAAGCATCGTCGCAAGGCCTTCCAGCTGTTTCGTGCCCTGGTGGAGCGAAACATCATCGAGATTTCTCCACCCGACGAGCCTGGTCGAAAACTGCGGGTGAACGTCGAGCTGCAGGACGACTTTTCCCTCAACCAAACGCTATCGCTGTATTGCATCGACGCCCTCGCCCTCCTGAACCGCGACGACCCGGACTACGCCCTCAAGCTGCTCAGCCTCGCGGAATCCATCCTGGAGAATCCCGACGCCATCCTGCGTCGCCAGCTCGACAAGCTGAAGACCGACGCGGTCGCGGAAATGAAGGCCGCCGGGATAGAGTACGAGGAACGTATGGAAAAACTGGAACAGCTGGAGCATCCCAAGCCGGAGGCCGAGTTCATCTACGAGACCTTCAACGCCTTCGCCACCGAGCACCCTTGGGTGGGATCGGAAAACATAAAGCCGAAATCCATCGCCCGAGAGATGTTCGAGCGCTATAGCAACTTCAGCGACTACGTGAAGCTCTACGGGCTCCAGCGAGCCGAAGGCCTGCTGCTTCGCCATCTGACAAACGTCTACCGCGTATTGGACAATACCATACCGCCAAGCTTCCGAGACGACCAAGTCGACGAGATCATCATCTACCTGGAGCACCTGCTGCGTCACGTCGATTCCAGCCTGATCGACGAATGGGAACGCATGCGTGATCCCGACTACCAGTCCGACGCCGCCGCGGCGGACTCTCTGCCCGAATCGACACGCGCCGCCGACATCACACGCGATCGCAAGGCGTTCACCAAACGGATTCGCGACGAGCTCTTCCAGTTCATTCGCCTTCTCGCTAGCAAGAGCTATCAGGAACTCGACAAGCGCTACGACTTGCCCCCCCTGTTTCAAAGCGATTCCGACGACGCCCCGAAATGGTGCGACGTCGAACTGGAGCGACACATGGAACCCTACTATGCATCCAGGTCGTGGATACGCCTGGATCCTGCCGCCCGAGCCTTCGAGCACACCCATATCGACGAGTCCGACGACCGATCCCAGTGGACCGTGAGCCAAACCCTCATCGACTCCGAAGATCTCAACGACTGGTCGCTTGATATCACCGTGGACCTACCCGCCTCCAAAGATCAGCAAAAGGTGGTGTTCGCTTTGAAATCTCTCGCTCCGATCGCCTAAGGCCGCATTCTTCCCTCCCAAGCATTTCGACCTGTGACGAACGATCTCATCTACACTTCCTACGACGAATTCGACGCCGACTACCTCGAGGCCCTTATCCAGGAGGTCGACGCCCTCGCCCAAGAGCATCGCTGGTGGCGCCAGCCCATCGCGGTCGCAGCTCATCCTAGGAATCCGTCACTCCTTCATGGATACACGAAACTGATGCATCGCTATATCGATGGCGATGGAGCAGCTCCGCGCAAGCTCGACTATCGCGAGGATACGCTCATGGGCATGGTCGACTACTTGACCATCGTTGAAATGCTCACCTTGCTGAGCAAGGAGCACGAGTTCACATGGGAGCTGTTTCAGCCCGCCGAGCCTCGCCCCAAGCTCATCGGCCGCATCGAGGACGGCGAGCTCGATGCGAAGATCATCGACTTCCTACTCCCGGAAATCAACGCTCTGGAAATCACCGATCGCGAGCTGGAAGACCAAGCGCTGCACGAACGCATTCGGGCGAAATACTTCGGATCAAAATAGTCGCTCCCTGCTCCCTCACGGAACACGATGCCGTCCCGCTTCTCCTCATCGCTCTCGCTCGTTGCCGCAATCATCGCGCTTGCGACTTCCGGGGCGCTGCGGGCCGAGGAAGGAGATCTTTCCCACGAAGCCCTCTTCGCACCGAACAAGACGTTTCCGTACTTCGAAAGCTGCGGCGAGCTGTATCCAAATCCTCCGAGCGTTTTCGACGCTCGAAACGCGGCCTTTCTCGCCCAGTGCAGCATGTTGATCTATGTGAAAGAGCCGGACTTCATCGAAGAAACCCTCGCCAATGCAGGCTTTCCGAAGGTCCGCTTTTTCGAGGCTGAGGGCACCTACGCGTTTTTGGCGGAAAACGAAACGCAGCGCGTTCTGGTCTTTCGCGGCACCGAGACGGGCGACCGGGTCGACTATTGGACTGACGCCCAGATCCTGCAGATCGACTTCGGACCTATCGCCAAAGGAAAGGCCCACGCCGGATTCGCGCGGGCCCTGCAGGCGGTTTTTCTGGACATCGAAGCCGCAGCCAGCGAGCGGGAATCATCCAGCGACGCAAGCGCCTCGGAGAAAAAACGATTCTGGGTCGCCGGACACAGTCTAGGGGCCGCTTTGGCGACCCTTTTCGCCATACAGAGCCCAGACCGACTCGAAGCGGTGTACGCCATCGGCAGTCCGCGTTGCCTGAACGCCAAGCTCGCCAAGCACGCGGAAAAGTCGCTTCCAGTGTATCGAGTGATCAATGACAACGACATCGTGCCGCGCGTGCCTGCTCGCCCCTTGTACCGGCATGTCGGGTCGAGCTACCTGATCACCTCCGACCGCGAGCTGCTGGTCGACCCGCCAATGCTCGAAAAATGGGAACAGCGTTTTCGAGGACACAAAGCCTACCTCAAGACGCTCTTCGAAGAGAATTGGAGCCGCAGCGATTTCAACGCCATACCCTCGGATTCCTTCGCCGACCACTCCCCTCGGCTCTATGTCGAGGCCCTCATCGCTCTCTCGCAGCAAGGCGACGCGGACGGTTGAGGATTTCGCCCTGCGAGCAAAGTTGTCCAATTCGGGAATAAACGCCAGGGCCTCGGCCTCTCTTTTGGCATGCGCTCCGTCCTATCCCATTGGCGAAAGCTGTTGCTCGCCGGTTCGCTCGTCATCCTGGCGGGATGCTCCGCGGTTCCGGTTTACCAGCAGCGGCTCGTTTCGAAACCCAGCATGGTCTTCTCAGACTCGCTGGTGGAAAACGCTCCCGCCCCCCTGACCACCCAAATCGAGCCAGGCTCCGCCACCTCCGGGGGTGCCCAAGCCACGGGCTGCTCCGCTTGCCGATGACGCGCCGCGCCCCAGGCTTGCTTCCTCTCGGCCTTCTCGTCGGACTTTTCGGATGCGTCCTTGCGCCGACGAGCCATGCCGTAGACGCTGCCGAAGTCGCCTTCCAGCGGCTCGAAAGCGAGCTCTTTCACGTGTCGTACGCCTCGATACAGGCCTCGCAGCAACTGGGAAAATGGAGCGGCCAAGCCACCTACAGCATCAGCCGCTTCGAGGTGGAGTTCGTCCCAGCCCCTTTCGACTTTCTTGGCAGCGAGACCGAGCTGGACGAATGGGCCCACTCGCTGGCGTTGAGCCTTTCGCGTCCCATCAGCGAGACGCTTTCCATGGAGTGGGATTTCGCAGGGCGCGACGGGTTTTCCAACTATCGTAGCGTTTGGCTGGATACCTATTTCGCTCAGCACTTCGGGCCGCTGGAGGGCGTGCCGGGGCACGAGCTTTATCAGGAGGTCACGCCAAGCGCCCTCAGCGCCACTGGCGGTTTGCGATGGCAGTACCTGCCGGCCAGCGGTATGGTCACGCTGTCCCTGACCCAGGTGCAAGAAGAGGTGTCCCCTGGCTACGAAATCGATTTCGACGGGATCCGACGCAGCGAGCTCGTCTTGGCCACCACCGCCATGAGTCTGGTCGCGGAAAACGTGCTCTCGCCGCGCCTTCGGTCCCGTCTGGCTCTCACCGCCAGCGATACCTCCGCCCGCCAGACCCGTTACTCCGCCGAGTTCGCCCTCAACGCCGCTCTCGCCGAAAAATGGGTCTGGCGCAACACGCTGGGCGGTTCCAGGGAGGATCCGCAGTTCGACGCCTACTTCTTCGACACTGCGGTAGAATACCAGGTCGGCGAGCGTCTCTCCCTCTACCTCAAGGCCCGTCGCTACCGAGACACTGGCGAAATCGAAAACGCCCTTCTCTTCAGCACCGCCGCCCCGGGCCTGCGAAACGATTCCATCGGCGGCGGGCTTCGCCTAGTAACGGAAAACTGGAGCTGCCACCTGTCCGCGACCCACTCGCGCAGCGACTACGAGCAGCGACCCGGCAATACGGATTTCTTCCAAAACCTCTACCGCGACGACGATTGGCTCAGTCTGCAGCTCGCGGTTTCGAAGGCCTTCTAGATCATGCCTAGACACCGCATCCAGACTCCGTCTCGCACTCGCTTCGCGAAAAAGGAAATCACACTCGCGGCCCTGCTGTCCTGTCTCCTGTTTCTCGCTACCGCGCAAGCTCAGCAATACCAAACGGGCGACATCGTCAGCGACTTCACCCTAGTGGACAGAGCCACCGGCGCGACGGTTTCGCTCTACGATTTCGAAGGTCAGATCGTCTTTCTGGAGTGGTTCGCCTACTGGTGCCCCTTTTGCCAGGCCGCGGCGGAAGACATTCACTCTGGCATCGTCACCCACTACGGCACCAGCGACGGTCGCAATCCTCACGGGGCTCCAGTGACGCACATCGGTCTCAACCTGCAGGCCGGGGCGGAGGAGCTCAGCCAAGAGTTTATCGACAGCTACGGACTCGGTTTGGTGCTCAACGACTTCGATCGCGGCGTCGCTTCGCGCTTCCAGCCATCCGACCAGCCGATCTTCGCAATCATCAACGGGGTGGCCAACTCGCCCTCCCACCAACAATGGGAGCTCCTCTACTCGCGCCTCGGCTACGGCGATCTCAGCCAACCCGTCGACACCTTCCGTCAAGTCATCGACAGCGTGCAGGTTGGCTCCTCCTCCGAGCCGCCGACCATCGACACGCCACCCGAGCCAGGCCGCGTTGGCGAAGGCTCCACCTTCTCCTTTCGCGTAGAAATCCATCCCTCCAACGGCGTGAGCTACCAATGGTACAAGGATGGCTCGCCCCTCGACGGAGCCACGGAAAACGAATTGCGTTTCCCAGCCGCCGGGCTCGACGACAGCGGCTCCTATCACGTGGTGGCCAGCAATGCCGCGGGCGAAGTCTCGAGCGAACCCGTCGCCTTCCAAGTCGCCCAAACGCTTTCTGGATTTCTCGGGCGCAGCGGGCTTCCCGCGGAGCAGCGCCTGCCTGGCGCCGATCCCGATGGCGATGGCTTCGCCAACCTTTTCGAGTTTCTGGCCCAGACCGAGCCCGATTTCGCCGGTTCGCGGCCCTCGTTGATCATTCGTCCCGCCAGGGGAGAGGGCTCGTCCGGGGACGAACTGCGCCTCTCGTTCCCCCTAGGCGACAACACCATCGGCTACCAACTGCAGGTCGAATTGTCCGAATCGCCTCGATTCGATCAGGTCCTCAGCACTCTGAGCTTCGAGGCGGAGCCGAACGGAAACCGCCAGAGCGCCACCGCTCCGTTAGCGGGTGGAACGCTCTTCGCCCGGCTGACGGCATCGCCCGTGGAGCCCTCCCAGTAGGGACATTTTCACGGCCACGGCCCGGCAGCCGGAAAAATTGCCCGCGCTTTCCACGATTTCGAATCGCAATTTCGAAAGGCTTGGCGTTTGCTGTCCCTCGACATCGCGCTCCGGAGTTCACTTGCCGGGCCGCGACGCAACGAGTAAACCCCTCGCAACCAATCCAGCACGCTTCGTTCAAATGACCGCATTCGCCCGTCTCGCCGCCTCCCTTATCGCCTGCCTCTTCGTGGCCTCGCTCGCTCCAGCGCAAGAGGCGAGCCTGCAGCAGTTCGGTCCCTACGTGGCCCTCGCCCGCGACGCCAACATCGTCAAAGATGTCAAAGTGGAGGAAAACGGCCGCATCTACCTGCTGCTCAATCCCGATTTCAAGGAGAAGGAAATCACGCTCAAGAACTCCTCGTCCCTGAAGTCCGGATACAGAAAGTGGTTCAATGGCGAGTACGAGCTCATCTCCCCGGCCAACCAAGGCAAAGCGCCCAACGAATACACCGATTGGGTCGAGACCACCGGAAACTACATCGAATACTACATGGATGGAAATCTCATCCTCCACCTCGCCAAGAAATCCGTCCACAAGCCCTAACGCCGCCTCATCGCCCATTCGCTTCCCCCCCAAAGGAGGTTCGCCCGCTTCGCCCCTCGGCGGTCCGGCTCGAATATTCTCCAAATCGCGCTTGCGCTTTCGCGAAAAACTGATTCTTCACAGCGGCAAAACTCGCGCTTCATCGTTCACGACAAGGGGAAGGCGAGCTCGCGATTTGCCGCTTACGCTTTCGTTTCCCATATAAAATGTCCAAAGACCACCCGACGACTATCGGCTGGAAGGAGTCTATAGATTTGCCCGAGTGGGGCATCATCGATATCACAGCAAAAGCTGATACCGGCGCCAGACGATCCGCCATCGATGTCGAACGCATCGTCGAACTCCCCGATGGACGCGTCCAGTTCGATGTCGCCGCCGATAGGCGCACAGGTCAGCTGCGCCGCACCATCGTGGCCGATATCGCGCACCAGACCCATGTGCGTTCCAGCAACGGGCAGCAGCACGAGCGCTACTTCGTCACCACCTCGGTACGCGTCGGTGACGTGACCAAGGAGATCGAACTCAGCCTCAGCAATCGCCGCCACATGCAATGCCGCATGCTGCTCGGCCGAAAAGCTCTTGAGGAGGATTTTCTGGTCGATTGCTCCAGCTCCTTCCTCACCCGCCCCAATCGAAAACCAAAACTCAAGCGCGGCTAGCCAGCGCGAACTCGAGAGGCGGCAGGCCGCTAGAAACCACACCGCTTTCTCTTAACCATCCAACCACACTTTCAGATGCAACAACTCAAGATTGGCATCCTCTCCCGCGGACCCCGCCTCTACAGCACTCGTCGCCTACGAGAAGCCGCCGAACAGCGCGGCCACAAGGTGAAGGTCCTCAACACCATGAAGTTCGGCATGTACATCGAAGCTGGACGACCGGACCTCACCTACTATGGCAAGCAGATCAGCCACTACGACGCGGTTATCCCGCGTATCGGCACTTCCATTACGTTCTACGGAACCGCCCTCGTCAGACAATTCGAGCAGATCGGTACCTATTGCTTGAATACAGCCGATGCCATCATGGCCTCGCGCGACAAGCTGGCGTCCATGCAGGAGCTTTCCAGCCACAACATCGGCATCGCGGAAACCGCGTTCGTCTACGAACAGAAGGACATTCTGCACGCCATCCAAGCCATGGGCGGCGCTCCTGTCGTCATCAAGCTGCTCTCCGGCACGCAAGGCATCGGCGTCATCCTAGCGGAGAGCAACAAGGTCGCGGAAGCGATCATCGAAACCCTCTCCAGCGTGAAGCAGAACGTGCTGGTGCAGAAGTTCGTATCCGAATCCAAAGGACGTGACATTCGAGCCTTCGTAGTCGGCGATCGCGTGGTCGCCGCCATGCGACGCACCGCGGCCGGCCAGGAGTTTCGCAGCAACGTGCATCGGGGCGGAGCGACCCAAGCGGTCGACCTGGATCCCGAATACGAGCGCACGGCGGTTCGAGCCGCACAGATCCTCAACCTGCACGTGGCAGGCGTCGACATGCTCGAGGGCAAGGACGGACCAGTTATCATGGAGGTAAACTCCTCGCCCGGCCTCGAAGGCATCGAAAAAGCGAGCGGAGTCGACATCGCCACCGAGATCGTCAAGTACCTAGAAGAGCAGATCCGCTTCGGAAACTTCGACGTGCGGGAGCGCCTTTCCCTCACCAAAGGCTACTCCGTGACCGAATTCACGGTGGAGCCCAACGCTCAGATCGCTGGGAAGACCATTTCCGAATCCGGGCTTCGCGAGCGGGATATCGTTATCCTGCGCATCGTGCGCGGGCCCGACCATATCGCCAACCCCAAGGGCACTCGGATCATCGAAGCCGGCGATTCGCTGCTCTGCTACGGGCTGAAAAGCGCATTGCAAAGCCACCTGCCTACCTTGGTTCGACCAAAACGTCGCAAAAAGAAAAAGAAGCCCGCTAGCGAGGGCTCCACCGCCGCCACCGACCATCCGTCTCCGAATGAAGAGAAGAACGCTTAGAATCGGCGGAGTCACCATCCGCCCGGGAGAAACCAAGGACATCGGCCTGAGGCTCTCCGAGACCTACACGGGCGATCTGGTACGCATGCCGGTGCGCGTCATTCGAGCCAAGAAGCCGGGTCCGCGCGTGTTCGTGACCGCCGCCATCCACGGCGACGAGATCAATGGCACCGGCATCATTCACGACTTTCTCTTCGGCGACACCTGCGAGATCGAAAAGGGAGCCCTCATTCTCGTACCGGTGGTGAACGTGCTGGGCTTCGAGAACAACCAGCGCTACCTGCCGGACCGTCGCGACCTGAATCGCAGTTTCCCCGGGGCTCCTCGCGGCAGCATGGCCTCGCGCATCGCTCACACCCTGATGAGCGAAATCACCGCGAATTGCGACTTCGGCATCGACCTGCACTCCGCCGCCTTCCAGCGCACCAACTTTCCCAACGTGCGAGCGGATCTCGCCAACCTGGAGATCCGCAAGCTGGCTCGGGCTTTCGGCTGCGCCCTTGTCATCGACGGAAAAGGACCGCTGGGATCCTTTCGTCGCGAATGCGCCCGGGCCGGCTGCCCCACCATCATCCTCGAAGCAGGCGAGCCGTGGAAGATCGAGCCCAGCGTGCTCCAGATCGGCGTGCAAGGCATCCGCAACGTGCTCATCCACCTAGGAATGCTGGCTGGCAAGGTCACCCCACCGCCCTATCAGGCCATCATCCGCAAGACGCAATGGGTCCGCGCCACGGTGGGAGGCATTCTGAAGTTTCACATCAGTCCCGGCGAATTCGTAACGGAAAACCAGCCTATCGCCACCAACTACAGCATTCTTGGCATGGAGCAGAACATCATCACCAGCCCCACCAACGGCATCGCCATCGGCATGGCCACCATGCCAGCGGTCAAGCCGGGCGAGCCGGTATGCCACATCGCCACGCTCTCCTCCCAGCAGATCCGGCGCTACCAAGCTCAACTTGAAAAAGCCAAGGAACACGCCTACGTCCAAGCTCAGACGGATCTCGCCACCAACATGGATGTCGTAACGTCGCCTGAATGAATCGGCGCTAACTTTGCTATACACCACCCGCGCCTCTCAGCGCACCGACATGAATACCAACGCTCCACGACCGAACTTCTCGATCGTCGCCCAACCGACCGAATCAACTTGCGGTCCGACCTGCCTCTACGCAGTGTATCGACACCTTGGCGACAATTCCTCGCTCGAAGAAGTCATCGACACCATTCCGGAAAATCCGGACGGTGGCACCTACTCCGTCATCCTCGCCAACCATGCTCTCCAACGCGGATACAAAGCCACCATCTACAGCTACAACCTTCGCGTGTTCGATCCCACATGGAGGCAACTGAGCCGAGAGGATTTGAAGGAAAAGCTGCGCCAGCGCCTCTCCCAGCTCACCAGCAAGCGCGGACGCGCAAACCTCAGCGCCTACATCGCGTTTCTGGAACTCGGCGGCACGGTGCGACAGGACGAACTCACCACCGATCTGCTGCAATCGCTTCTGCTGCAAAATCACCCCATCATCGCCGGGCTGAACTCGACCCATCTCTACCGCAACGCGCGCGTGAAACGATCGGGCAAGGACGACGACGTGCACGGCGAGGTCGAAGGCCATTTCGTAACGCTTTTTGGATACAACGCGGATTCCCGCGAAGTCCATGTAGCGGATCCTTACCGAAAGAATCCGCTTTCCGACACGCATCTCTACTCGGTCGATGTCCAGCGCCTGATCAACGCCATCATGCTCGGCATCGTCACCTACGACGCCAACCTGCTCGTCATCGAAGCCCCTACTCCCACAAAAAGCTAGCCCCGCTTTCCAATCATGAAAAACGGCACTTCCTTCGTCGACTCACCTTTTCGCATCGTTGTCGACTCACTTTCAAAAATCCCAGAACGCTTTCAATCGCTTCCGATCATCACCTCGAGCGTGTATCTATCTACCGAATACGCTGAGCGAAAGCGTCTCAAGATCGTCAACCTCTGCTCTCATCGCAAGGCCCTTTCGACCAGCTACTACGTCTCCTTGCTCGCTGATGCCAGAGATCACCGAGCCATCCCGGAAGCGAAGACGCTGCATCAACTCGAGAGCAAGCTGCTGATCCGAGACGCCATCCGCGAACACGACGATCTGATCCAGTCCTCCTTCCGACGCCTGCTGGCCTCGCACTTCACCCTCAGCGTCTACTTCGGAAAAAACCTGGCCAAATCCTACGACAAGCTCGCTAAGCGGCTATACGCGCTCTTCCCTTGCCCTCTGGTTCAGTACCAGTTCCACAAGAAGGACGGCAAATGGAAGCTCAAGGAAGTCGTGCAGCTGGGCCTGCACCAGACCCCAGAGGAGCACCACGACTTCATTAAGGAACAGCTCGACTCCATGCTGCACAAGCGCTGGCGCCGCGACAATCCGAACAAGACCTATCGCTACGAAATCGCCATTTTGGTGAACGAGCAGGAGGCGAACTCCCCCTCGGATGCAGGCGCTTTGGCCAAGTTCTGCAAAGCGGCCCAGACGCTCGACATGCGAGCGGAAATCATTTCGCCGCGCGACCTGCCGCGCCTGATGGAGTTCGACGCCTTGTTCATGCGCGAAACCACCCGACTGGACAATCACACCATACGCTTCTCCCTCAAGGCCGAACGCTCCGGCATGGTGGTCATCGACGATCCCGAATCCATCCGCCGCTGCTGCAACAAGGTCTACCTGGCCGAACTGCTCAGGACCCGCAACATCCCGACACCTCGATCGACCCTGATCACCCGACGCAACCTCCAGGAAGTCGCTCCGACCTTCAGCTTTCCGCTAGTGGTTAAAATCCCCGACGGCTCCTTCTCCATCGGCGTGCACAAGGTGAAGAGCGAGGAGGAGCTGCTCACGCTCTGCAAGGAGCTGCTCGGCACCTCCAGCATCCTCATCGCCCAGGAATTCGTGCCGACGGAATTCGACTGGCGCATCGGCATCATCGACGGAAGACCCTTGTACGCCTGCCGCTACTACATGAGCAAAGGGCACTGGCAGATCTACAATCACGCGGTAAAGGGAGCCGACTCGACAGGCGACAGCAACGGAGTGCCGATCGATCAAGTTCCCGCTGTGGTGCTGGATACCGCTCTCAAAGCCTCCTCGCTCATCGGAAAGGGCCTCTACGGCGTGGACATCAAGCAAAGCGGCGACACCGCCATGGTGATCGAAGTGAACGACAATCCCAGCATCGACGCTGGCGTGGAGGACGAGCTCATCGGAGACGAGCTCTACCTCGCCATCATGAACACCTTTTTGAAGCGTCTCGAAGCGAAGCGAGAACGCGCCTCTCAACAGAATGAACCATCCTCATAACTGCTCACACGACCAGACTTCAAATGATCACCACTGACCGTCCAACCTTGTCCCTCTTCCAAGCCTTCGGCATCGAGTTAGAGTACATGATCGTCGATCGCGACAGCCTTCGCCCCCGTCCCATCGCCGAATCCATCCTGCTCGATGCGGACGGAAACACCGTTCAGGAAGTCTCGCTCGGATCGATCGACGTTTCCAACGAGCTCGCCACCCACGTGCTCGAGTTCAAGACAGCCGCTCCCACCAGCGACTTGGAGAAACTGGAAAACGATTTCGCGGCAGCGATCACGGAGATGAACAAGCGGCTCGCCACGCAGAACGCCATGCTGGCGCCCGGCGGCATGCACCCGTTCATGAATCCGGAGATCGAAGGGCGCACCTGGAGCAAGGGCGACCGCACCATCTACGAGACCTACGATCGCATCTTCTCCTGCAAGAGCCACGGCTGGTTCAATCTTCAGAGCTGCCACATCAATCTGCCCTTCGCCAACGAGCAGGAGTTCGCTCGTCTGCACGCCGCGATCATCCTCATCCTGCCGTACTTGCCCGCCCTCTGCGCAAGCAGCCCGTTCATCGAAGGGGAGCATCGTGGATCTTTGGATACGCGCATACTCGTCTACAAAAACAACCAGATCAAGGTCCCGGAAATCATCGGCTCCATCATTCCAGAGCCGGTTTTCTCCTACGCGGAATACCAAAGCCAGATTCTGCAGAAAACCTACGCCGCGATCGCTCCGCTCGACCCCGACGGCATCCTCCAGTACGAGTGGCTAAACTCGCGCGGGGCTATCGCTCGCTTCGATCGAAACGCCATCGAAATCCGACTTTTGGATACGCAGGAATGTCCGACACAGGATATTGGCATCTGCTCGCTGATCATCGCTCTGCTGGAAAAGCTGTGCTCTCTCGACATCGATGAACTGAAGACGCTGGCGAGGCGCTATCCGCCAGAGCGACGCAAGCAACAACTGCTCGCCATCGCTCAGGACGGCTTCGAAGCCGATCTGGATCTGCGAGACTTGGCGGACGTTTTCCAGCTGAACGCCAAAGCCACCACCGTGGGCGAGCTCTGGGACCGAGTGGTAGACGAATTGAAGCAGCATCCTCGCGTGTCCAAGCGCAAGGAGGCTCTCGGCTACGTGCTGCAGGAAGGCAACCTGGCGGAACGACTGCTCAATCACGTCGGAGCCACCCCGACGCAGAAGCAACTCGAAACCGCCTTGCGCGAGCTAGCCAACTGCCTCGCGCAAGGCAAACCCTTCGTCCCAAACAATCGCTAGGGATTCGTTCTCCCCTTTCATGCAAACCGTTCCCATCCCTGGATACAGCTTCATCGTTACGGCAGAACATGCCACCGACGTCATTCCGCGCAGCTGCATCGAATTGCTGACCGGACTGATCGCCAGCTCCGAAACGCACCAAATCTACGATCCGGGAACGAAAGCCATCGGCGTCGAACTGGCCAGTCGTCTCGAGTCCTCCCTGCTGCTTGGCACCTGCACGCGTCTCGCCATAGACCTGAATCGCTCGCTGGGAAGCGCCTCCCTATTCAGTCCGCCGGTCTTCGCGGCAAGCGAGGGACTGAAAATCGACCTGATAAACGATCACTACGCGCCTTTCCGCTGCGAAACGCAGCAGTTGATCCGAAAGCAGATCTCCGCCGGCAACACTGTCGTTCACCTTTCCCTACATAGCTTCACCAAGGTCTTTCTCGGCCAGAGGCGCGAGGTCGATCTCGGCGTCCTCTTCGACGACCAGCGAAGCCGCGAAAGCGCCGTCGCTCGCGCCTGGCTGCGCAACCTCAAGAGGGTGCTTCCCGACTTGACCATTCGAGAAAACGAGCCCTACCACGGCCGCGAAGACGGGCACACCACAGCATTGCGTCGGCAGTATCCTGATAGTCAATACATCGGAATAGAGATCGAGCTAAGTCAGGAGCTGGACTTGGAGCTGGACGCGGAGCTCTACGCCAAGGTGATCGCCAACAGCTTGCTGCGAACCCTAACCGTGCCGCCATCTCACAGCTAATCAACGATCGCTCCCAGCCGCTGCCGGGCCGGACTCCAGCATCGACGTCTCCTCGGCGACAGAGCCGTTTCGCGCCGCCGCGAGTTTCTTTCCATAATGTCGGCTGATGATCGCCATGGCGATGGGAAGAAGAAAATAGGCGAAGCCCGCGTAGACGCCAATGCGTTCAGGCATCGTAGCCGCCCACAAGGTCGACAGCAGGCCGACCAAAAATTGCGTCAGCCAGATCGCTATGCCCGTTCTGGTGAGAGCCAGCTCGATCTCGTTCAAGCCAAGCTCCTCGCGAGAGCGATAGGACCGCCAGTACAGGGCCATCAAGCTGCCTGTCAGAGCCATGAAACCAACCCCGTAGATCGCGAAAAGCCCTTTCACCTCAAACGCCTCGTTAGCTTCGAAATCCTGAGGCACCCAGCCTTGTGTCGCCCAGCTTAGAAAGGTAGAGAATATCAACCGTAGTGGAAAAACGTATACCAGCACGGTGAAGATCATAAACAGGGTCAGACCTGTGGTCCATCGATCCTCCAGCCCGTATCGGCGACTCCAAGATCGATGAGCGATCCAAAATACCGCAATCTGAGCGAAGCAAAGCGCGAAACCGGGCACGCGTTTCAACGCTTCCAGCAGTTCGGCGTAGTTGCCAGGGATCGTCACTGTCCACATCACTAAACTCGTAACGGCGAACGCGAAGGCGGCGTCCGAAAAGACTTCCATGCGCGTCATGGCCTCGCCACGCATGCGGAAGCCATCCTTGCAAGGCAGCGACGAAAGGGATTCTGCAGACCAAGTCATTTTTTCCTATGCTTTCTAATTTCCACTTCTACCGATTTCGAGGCAGGCGTAAAACTGCCGCTCGCCACATGATCGATAGGTACCAATACGTTCGCCTCCGGAAAGTACATCGCCACGCAACCTCTTGGAATATCGTAGGGAATCGCCAAATACAACCGCGCCCAGCGCTGCTCGCCCGCGAAAAACGAAACCACATCGACCTTTTCCTCGGCCTTCAGCCCGATGCGGGCCATATCGCTCCGATTCATCAGGACAATCCTCCGCTCTCCGTGAATGCCTCGATAGCGATCGTCCATGCCGTAGATCGTCGTATTGAACTGATCGTGACTCCGGATCGTCATCAGTATGAGACGATTGCTCATTGGTTTGGCGCCGACGGGATGGCTCACGCTGAAATTCGCTTTTCCCGTCTTGGTATTGAAACGACGTTCCTTGGCTGGATTCGGCAAGTAGAAACCGCCAGGCCGCCGCCCGCGCGAATTGTAGTTTTCGAATCCCGGAACAACCGATTCGATTGCGCTGCGAATCTCGTCGTAATTCCTCTCAAAGCGCCCCCAATCGATGGAGTTTGCTCCACCCAAAGTCCGTCGAGCCAAGTTGCAGACGATAGACACCTCGCTTCGCAAACAATCGGAAGCCGGAGTCAGCGTTCCGGACGAGGAGTGCACGATACCCATGGAATTTTCCACGCTCACCCACTGGAGACCGCTTTCCTGAAGGTCACGCTCGCTGCGGCCGAGGCAGGGAAGAATCAAAGCCCGTTTGCCTGTCACCAAATGCGATCGGTTTAGCTTGGTGGATACATGAACTGTCAACCTGCACGCCCGTAGAGCCTTCGCTGTGTATTCAGTATCTGGTGTCGCGGAGAGGAAATTTCCGCCGAGGGCGAAAAACACCTTGCCGGGTTCTTCCCGCATTGCTCGAATCGCCCTGACCGTATCCAGACCGAGCTCGCGAGGCGATGAGATGCCGAAACCTTGTTCCAGTTTCTTGTGAAACCACTCCGGCATGTATTCGCAAATCCCCATGGTTCGGTCGCCCTGCACGTTGCTATGGCCACGCACCGGGCAGAGTCCGGCCCCCTTTCGTCCGATTGCTCCTCTCAGAAGATGCAGGTTCGCCAAATCCCGGATGGTGCCGACGGCGTTCTGATGCTGGGTCAGTCCCATAGCCCAGCACGAAATGATGCGCTCGCTCTTTCGAAAAAGCTGAGCGAGGCGATCGATGGTTTCGTAAGACACGCCAGCCAGACGGGTCACAGCCTCCCAATTCAAAGCTTCGAGGTGGGAGCGATACTGATCGAAACCATCCGTTAAGTCCTCGATGAATGCGTCGTCGAGCACACCCGGATAGCTCTTGGCCATTTCCAGCAAACGCTTCCCTACGCCTTGAAACAGGGCTTGGTCGCGATTGATCGGCACTTGAATGAACCAGTCTGCAAGCGGCGTCTTCGCGCCCATCACCTGCGAGGGCTTCTGCGGATGGGCGAACGCCACCAATCCAGCTTCACGCAATGGATTTATGGATACAATCGTGGCTCCGCGTTCTTTGGCTTGCTGCAAGGTTGTGAGCATGCGCGGGTGGTTGGTACCGGGATTCTGACCGACGATGAGAATGAGCTCGGCTTCACGAAGGTCCTCGAGCGTGACGGTGCCTTTCCCGATGCCAATGGACTGAGACAAGGCCATTCCGCTCGATTCGTGGCACATGTTCGAGCAATCCGGCAGGTTGTTCGTGCCAAAAGCCCGAGCGAACAACTGGTAAACGAAAGCCGCTTCATTACTCGCCCGCCCCGAGGTGTAAAAGATCGCGTCGTTGGGATTTTTCAGATTTCGCAGTTCGTTGGCGATGTCGTCGAAAGCGTCGTCCCAACCAATCGGTTCGTAGCGCGTCGATCCTTCCTTCAGAATCATGGGCTCGGCGAGTCGTCCATGCTGGTCGAGCCAGTAGTCGCTCTGCTCAGACAGCTCCGAAATCGTATAGCGTGCGAAAAAGGCGGCGTCGACCCGTTTCTTCGTCGCTTCGCTGGCCACCGCTTTGACCCCATTTTCGCAAAACTCAAAAGTGCTGCGGTGCCCGTCCGGGTCCGGCCAGGCGCAGCTCGGGCAATCGAAGCCACCTTTCTGGTTGAGCTTTAGCAGCGCCTCGCCGCCTCTCATCAACCCAGGCTGGTTGGCGATGGCGCGCATGGCGTGGTAGATGGACGGAGCACCACCTGCTTTGCTCGCAGGAGAGCGTTTTTCCAAATCCGCCAACGCTTCAGGATTTTCGGCGTTCGGTTGGGGGTCAGTCATGGGGCACAAGCGACTATCAGGAAATCTGAATACGATGCGGCCCGCTGTACACATTAAACCGCCCGTCGCGCAGGAAGCCGACCAAAGTCATTTTGTAAACGTTGGCCAACTCCACAGCAAAACTGGACGGCGCACCGATGCTGGCCAGAAAAGCGCAGCCCGACTGGAGGGACTTTTGCATCAGATCGTATCCAACACGTCCGCTAAAGAGCAGCCCGGCTTCATGGCAGTTTTTCTCGCCCGAGAGCAGTCTCTGCCCGATCAGTTTGTCGAGGGCGTTGTGCCGGCCGATGTCCTCCGCCACATGAAGGATCTCTCCCTCCGCATCGAAACAAGCCGCTGCGTGCAGGGCTCCGGTATGCTGAAAGTCCGCTTGTCGCTGCAGGAGCCGATCCGGCAAACTTAGCAAGGACGACTGGCCAAGCCGAATCCCTTCGCTGGGGTGAAACGGTCCGACTCGTTCGATGCGCAGCGCCTCCAAAGCGCTCTTGCCGCAAGCGCCGCAGGCGGAGCTGATCGGGAACACTCTTCGATAGCGCTCCATGTCGAACGCCACGTGGTCCGCCAGCGTCACCGTGATTCGCGTTGCAGGTAGCGTCGCGTCCTCTTCCCGTTTCAAATCAACCCCCAGAACATCGGATCGCCCTCGGACGATGCCTTCGCTCACAAGCATGCCGAGAGCCAAGGCTTGGTCCTCGCCCGGCGTGCGAAAAGCGACGCCCATGGAATGGAGCTGGCCGCGTAGCGAAACCGCGATCTCCAAAGGCTCCTCGATCGCCACTCGATCCTCTTCGTAGCGCGTATCCCCATTTTCACTACGCAATACCTGCGTGCGCGCGACGCGTGACGATAATCTGGAAGGCGAATCATCCATCGCCCCCTAGCACGCGGTGGCGGATGGGAAACGCAACCTCAAAAGGAGCTCGTCCATGGATGAACGAACCCGATCAGCAACGATGCTGCGGACTAACTAGCCCCTCAGGCGCGAATCGAAAAAGCGCAGCGTTCGCTCCCAGGCGAGCTTGGCTGCTTCCTCGTCGTAGCGCGGCGTAGTGTCGTTGTGGAAACCATGATTCGCGCCCGGGTAAAAATAGACTTCATGCTCGATACCATGCTCGTTCAAAGCAGCCTCATAAGCCGGCCAACCGGCGTTCACCCGCTCGTCAAGTTCGCCGTAGTGGAGCTGCAAAGCCGCCTCGATTTTCGCCGTCTCCTCTGCGCTTGGCTGCCCTCCGTAGAAAGGCACCGCTGCTTTGATCAGCTCGGGTATGCGCCATGCGAGGTGATTGGACATCCAGCCGCCGAAACAAAATCCCACCACGCCGATGGTGCCGTTGCATCGCTCGTGTTCGCTGAGCGTTTTCGCCCCGGCGATAAAATCCTCCACGATGGCCATGCGATCGAGCTTGCGCTGCATGGTCCGACCGTCGTCATCGTTTCCTGGATACCCGCCAAGAGGCCACAGGGCGTCGGGCGCGAACGCTACGTAACCTGCAGCGGCGAGGCGGCGGGTCACGTCTTCCACGTACGGGTTCAAGCCTCGGTTCTCGTGAACCACCAGCACGCCTGGCTGTGGACCGGAGGCGTTGCTCGGCCACACCAGGTAGCCGCGCATCTCGCCATGACCCTCCGGCGATTGATAGGTCAGATAGGTCGAACCGATGCGTTGGTCGTCTGGATCGACCTGCTGGGCCAGGGCATAGTTCGGACTCAAACTTTCCATGAGAGCTCCCACCGTCAGTCCACCCACCGCGTACTTGCTGGCATCCTTCATGAAACGCCGTCGGTCGATCAAACCGTGCACGTATTTATCGAATAAGTTGAGAAGGCCCTGATCGAAGTCCGAAGCACGCTTGCGTTCCATGCCAAGCAAACGGGCCAAAGGGAGCCACGATTTCCAAATAAAACCGCCGGATCGAAGCTTGCGCGACTCGCGCGCTTGCCAAAGCCCCCGGATAGGCTAGGCTTAGCGAGCAACCTAAAAGGACCCCCGAAAAAAACATCCGCCTTATGAAAGCATCTCTCTTTGTCGCCACCCTGCTTGCCGCCAGCCTCTCCTGCGTCGCCGCGGAGGAGAACTGGGAACCGTTTTTCGAAGGCTACACCCACGACGACTTCTACTTCGCGTTCGAAGAGGAGGACGTGGACCCGGAGGAGGTTTTCATCTTCAAGGACGACAGCGGGCTCCTAATCAAGGGCGCCGATCATCCCAACGGCTACATTCAAACCCTGGACGAATACGAGAACTACGAATTGAAGCTCGAATTTCGCTGGCCCGACGAGCCAGGAAACAGCGGTATCCAACTTCATAGTACAAGCTACACTTCCTTCAGCATCTGGCCGGAGTGCATCGAAGTTCAGCTCGAGCACGAAAACGTGGGCGACTTTTGGCTGATGAATCACAAGATCGAAGTCGAGGAGGAGTCGCAAATCCCCGAGAAAGCCACGGAACGAAACCGCCGCACCAAGCTTGAGGACGACTTGGAGAAAAAGCCGGGCGAATGGAACGAGATGCTCATCACCGCCAAGAAGGACACCATCAAAGTGATGCTCAACGGAGAGCTGGTTAACAAGGGCACGGACGCCAGCGTGAGCTCCGGTTTCATCACCATTCAGGCGGAAGGCGCCGACATCGAATTTCGCAACGTCGCCATCCGCCTCATCGAAGACGACGAGCTGGAGGAGGACGACCAGTAGCGCCGCCCCACCGTCAGACGGTTTCCTACGGAATGCCTCTCGACCTCTCGAAGGGCTTCCTCTTTAGCCCACCCGCTGGAAGCGGATGTGCAGTTCGGCCTCGAATTCCTTGAGTCGCTTCAAATCGCTGCTGGTGATGAAGGCGATGGAGAGACCGCTGCGCCCGGCGCGGGCTGTGCGGCCGCTTCGGTGGGTGTAGTACTCGATCTGGTCCGGGAGCTGGTGGTGGACCACGAAAGCGAGGTCTTCCACATCGATGCCGCGAGCGGAAACATCAGTCGAAACCAGCACTTGCACCCGCTTCTTCTTGAAAGCTCGCATGACCTTGTCGCGCTCCTTCTGCGAGAGCTCGCCTTGCAAGGTGGTTACTTCTATTCCGCGCTCCGCTAGCTCGCGAGCGAGGTTTTCCGTGCCGGCCCGAGAGCGGCAGAAAACCACTCCGCTGCGCCCGTTCTGGGCGTGGATGAAGGTGGCGATCTCCTCCGGTTTCTCCTCGATGCGACAGATCGCATACTTGTGCTCGATGTTTCGATTGACCGGATTCTTGCCGTCGATCTGCACGCTCTCTGCGTTGGGCGACATGTAGTTGGCTATGATGCGGCGCACGCCTTTCGGCATGGTGGCGGAAAAGAGCCAAGTGCGGCGACTCCCTTGGGTGTATTCCAAAATGGTGTCGATGTCCTCCTTGAAGCCGATGTTCAGCATCTCATCCGCCTCGTCCAAGATCAGGTACTGCAACGCCTCCAAGTCGAGGGCCTGCCGCTTGAGCAACTCGATCAGACGGCCAGGCGTGGCTACCACGATGTGGGTCGGACGGCTGAGGGCCGCGATCTGCTGTTCCATTTTTTCGCCGCCGGCGACCGCTTCGGTGAAGATCTTCTCGGTATACTTCGTGTAGTGAAAGAGCTGCTTGGCGATCTGCTTGGCCAGCTCGCGAGTCGGTGCGAGCACCAACCCTTGGATGCGCTTGTCAGCCGGATCGATGCGCTGCAGCAGCGGCAGGCCGTAGGCGGCGGTTTTGCCCGTGCCTGTCTGAGCCTGACCCACGAAGTCGTGCCCCACTTTGATCAAAAACGGGATGGCCCGCTCCTGAATCTCAGTGGGTTCCAAAATTCCCTTTTCCGTGATCCCCTTGATGAGTGCGGGCGAAACTCCGAGCTGCTGAAACGTCTTCATATCGATAAGAAGCGCTCTAAGTGAGTGGCGTGGCTCCAGAAGTCAAGCGACCTGCCCATGCCGCAACATCCGCGCAACAAGGAACATCCCGCTGGAAGCTCGGACAGAATCCATTTGCCTTGCTCCGTGCGGGCCTCTTAGCTCCGCCGAAACGATCCGACTCAACCCCTGTCCATGGAAGAACTCCAACGCACCCTTCGACAAGTCACGCGCTTCGCCTTGGTCAGCGGAATCTCGCTCGGCATCGATTACGGCATCTATCAGCTGCTCACGGAAATCGCCGGCCTCGACAGCTCTTGGGCGAAACGACTCAGTTTCGCCTGCATTTTCATCTGGGCCTACTTCGCTCACAAGCATTTCACGTTTCGAAATCGCGGCTTCAACCCGGCCGAACCCATCCGCTTCTCCCTGCTCTACTTCAGCGGCTGGGCCATCAACAGCGTGGTGCACGATCTGACCGCAGCCGATGCGAACGGCTCCAATCCGGCTTTCATCGCCGCCACCTTCGTCTGGGCAGTTTGGAACTTCATCGGCCAGAAGCTCTTCGTCTTCCGAGACCGGGAACGATCCCGATACACCGACTAAGCAAAAACGGTTGCCAGCGCTCCCTGCTCGCCTTTTCTTGCACCCTTTTTTCAACCATGAGCGCAACCGAAATCGCAAACGCCACTCTGCAATCCCACGTCGCCGACAATCCCTACCCGGGACGCGGACTGATCATCGGCAAGGCCGCAAACGGCTCCGCCTGGCAGCAGGTCTACTGGATCATGGGCCGCAGCCCCAATAGCCGAAATCGCCAGTTCGCGCTCGAGGGATCCACCCTGAGAACCGAACCCTTCGACCCATCCAAGGTGGAAGACCCGAGCCTCATCATCTACGAAGCCATGCTGGAGCTCCCTGGAACGTTTCTGCTCAGCAACGGGGATCAGACCCGCACCCTCTGCGACGGACTCGCCGCCGGGAAAAGCATGAAAGACGCCCTCGCCTCTCGCGAGCGCGAGCCAGACGCCCCTAACTACACCCCGCGCATCACCGGCATGCTGGATTTCACCGGAGCGCAGCCGGAGATCGGTCTATCCATCCTCAAGGCCAACAAGATCGACCCGACCTTCACCGATCGCCACTACTACTTTCCTCAAGCTCCCGCCAACGGCATCGGCTACGGCCTCACCACTTACATGGGAGACGGAAACCCGCTGCCGACCTTCGACGTCGATCCGCTCCTGCTCCCCATCGCGGACACTGCGGAACAGACGCTAGAACTCTACTGGAACAAGCTCGACGCGGAAAACCGCATCTCCCTCGCGGTCAAGGAAGTCGCCCTCGACGGCTCCAGCTCCCGCGTCGTGCTGAAAAACAAGTACGTCTAGGCAACCCCGCGGCCGCCCTCCGCGGCCAGCCCTCCGTGGCTAGCCCTCCGTAGCCAGCTTTCCGTAGCCGCCTTCCTGCGGAAGGCTCCAAAAACCCTACTTCCGCTGGAGCTCCTCCTCAGCGGCGCCGCCCCTCACACGGCCCGCATCAAACGCTGGGCCATCCGAGGGCTGACGCGATCGATCGCCGCCAACAGGCAGGCCTTGCCAATCGCCGCGTCCACCCGCTCTTCTTCCACGACTTCGATCAGCTCTTTTGCCGCTTGCTCGGCGGTGATCTTGCCCTTGCCTCGTCCAGCGGTCATGGCCGTATCCACCAGCGGCAGCATGGCATGCAACACCCTCACTCCTCGATCCCACAACTGGTATCCAATCGATCGCGACAAGCTGCGCAGTCCAGCTTTCGTCGAGCAATACATCGGCGAGCTCGCTTTGGGAGCGATCGCCAAGGCCGAACCCACATTTAGGATCGCTCCTCCCTTGTCGCGTCGACTCATCTCGCAGGCCGCGAGCTTGGTCAGACAAGCGGGCGCCAGTAGATTGAGCCTCAATTCCCTTTCCATCGATTCGAAATCGTAACGCTGCGAGAGAAAACCGTCCGAGACCTGAATCGCCGCATTGTTTATCAGCAGGTCCACTCCCTCGAAGATCCAGGAGCTCTGCTCCAAGCGTCTCAACTGATCCGCATCCCCTAGGTCGCAAGCTAACGTATCCACATTTTCTTTACGAGTTTTCAAGGCCTCCAAGCGCTCGCTCTGTCGCGCGATCACCAGAAGCGTATTGTCCGCCTGCAAAGCTTCCACCAAAGCGAGGCCCACGCCGGAAGTTCCCCCGGTCAAAACGATTTCCTTTCCTTTTAGCTCCACAATCAGTCTCCTTTCAGTAGGGTTTAAACGATTCAGATAAGGCCTGCGAGTCTAGCAGTTCGCCCTACCGTTCGCCTTAACTTGGGTTAACTTTTTCCAACTCCCTCCAAGATGCGCTTCTCCGAATTCCTTCAACGCCACGGCACGCCCGTCACGATTTCAAAAGGGAGCCATTTCTTTCGCCAAGGCGACGACCTGAGCCGCCTCGCCTTCGTCAAGCGCGGAGTGCTCCGGGCCTACTATCTGACTCAAAGCGGGAGCGAACGCATCAAATCCTTCATCGCGGAGGGCGAAATCATCGGATCGCTGCGGGCGAATACGCACGCCATGCCAAATCCGTTTTCCGTGGTCGCCGCCGAAGACTGCGAGCTCGTCCAGTTCAGCTTCGACTGCTTCGAGTCCATCGCGTCAAGCGACCTGGAACTCGCCAACGAAGCCCTGCACACCTTGATCGATCTAGCCATCAAGAAGGAACGCCGCGAATTCGAGTTTCTCTGCCTGAGCCCGGAACAGCGCTACCGCTCTCTTTTCGAGACGAAACCGGCCTGGCTAGATCGCGTCACCCAGGCAGACATCGCACTCTACATCGGCATCACACCCGAAGCCCTTTCCCGCATCCGCCGACGCTCCACTCGCGCGCCCTCGTCCCAGACAATGTCACCGCTTTTCTGATACAGATTTCCAATCCGACCCGCCTCGCGAACCCTCCTAGCCAACTGAACCCTGCTTTCCATGAACGGACCCGATCCCTCGAATCCTCACCCGATGGAAGGATTCCCACAAATCTGCTACATCAAGAACACCGTTTCCAATCCCAACATCGTCGTCGGCGACTACACCTACTACGACGATCCGGACGATTCCGAAGGCTTCGAACGCAACGTGCTCTACCACTTTCCCTTCATCGGCGACAAGCTGGTCATCGGAAAATTCTGCGCCATCGCTCGCCAGGCCAAGTTCATCATGAACGGGGCCAACCACAAACTGTCCGGCCTCTCCACCTACCCCTTTCAGATCTTCGGAAACGGCTGGGAATCCGTCATGCCAAAACCGGGAGATCTGCCATACAAAGGCGACACCATCGTCGGAAACGATGTCTGGATCGGCTACGACGCCCTGATCATGCCGGGCGTCAATATCGGCGACGGAGCCGTGGTTTCGTCCCGCTCGGTGGTAGTGAAGGACGTGCCGCCCTATTGCGTGGTCGGCGGCAACCCCGCCAAGGTGATCAAGCGGCGCTTCGAGCAAGACGCCATCGAATCCCTGCTGGAAATCAAATGGTGGGATTGGCCCATCGAAACCATCACCCGCCACCTCCCGGTCATCGTCTCGCCCGACATCGAAAAGCTACAAGCGATCGCTAAAAGCCTCTAGCCGGGAGAAAACCGCCTTCCGCGTCCCGCAAACCGAAGGCGCGCGCGCGTTCCCTATTCAAGGATTTCAGCCAAGCATTGGCCTTCAATCTTGACACCGGATTTACCGTTAAACTTACTCCCGTAACTCGAGACCCCCCTATGACACTGTTCACCCGCACCCTCATCTTCGCAGCGAGCTGCTTAGCTTCGCAGATTCTCCTGGCCGGCGACCCACAGTTGCTTGACGACGGCTGGCTATTCCACCTCGGCGAGCTCGAATCCCCGCAAGCCGCGCTTTCCGTCGACTCCTTCGACGGCGAACGCATCCACATGCCGCACGACTGGGCAGCAGGTGGCGAGTTCGACACAGAAAAGCATGGCGGCACCGGCAAGCTGCCTTGGCAAGGCGTTGGCTGGTACCGCTACGAGCTTGAGCTTGACGCGAGCGACGCCGGTAAGCGGGTCTACTTGGATTTCGATGGCGCCATGGCGTTTCCCGTCATCTATCTCAATGGCGAGGAAGTTGGATCCTGGGATTACGGATACACGCCGTTTCGTATCGACATTTCGGATGCGGCGAAGTTCGGGGAAAGCAACGTTCTCGCAGTCAAGCTCGACACGCGCAAGTGGTCCTCGCGCTGGTATCCAGGCGCCGGCCTGTACCGAGACGTCTTTTTGAGCATCGAAAACCCTGTCCACCTCGCCCACTGGGGGCTTTCCGTATCCACCGATGGCGACGAGCTTCTCGGCCTGCCTGCCAAGACCGCCATGCTCGGCATAGAGATCGAAAATCACAGCGACACCGATCAGTCGCTCACCATCGAGGCCTCCATCCTCTCGCCCGACGGCAAAACGCTCGCGAGCCAGACCCTTTCTTCCAACGCCTTGAGCGGCGCCACCACCCATCGCGAGGTGTCTCTCGAAGTGGAAACCCCTCGATTGTGGGACGTAGACGATCCCGCCCTGCACACCGCCGTGGTGAAAATCATGGATGCGGAGGGGACCGTGCTCGACCAAAAGGAGGAACGCTTTGGCTTCCGCACCTTCGCGTTCACCGCCGACGACGGGTTCCATCTAAACGGACGTCGCGTTCAGCTGTACGGCGTCAATCTCCACTCCGACCTTGGTCCCATCGGCATGGCCTACAACTCCACCGCCATGCGGCGTCAGCTGGAGATCATGATGGAGATGGGCGTCAACGCCATCCGCGCCTCCCACAATCCGCCTGCCAAGGATTTTCTAAGGCTCTGCGACGAGCTAGGACTTGTGGTTTGGGACGAAGTCTTCGACAAGTGGGCCTGGACCGCCGGGCGCGACGATTTCGACCCGCCCCTGCCGGGCTTCGCGTTTCGCCAGATCGAGAATACCATGCGACGCGACCGCAATCATCCGAGCGTAGTGGTCTGGTCCTTCGGAAACGAAGTTGGCGGAGGCGACGAGGGAGAAGGCGTCACTCCGGCGCGCGCAGCCATGATGGCGGGCTTCATGCGCAACGTCGACGACACGCGTCCCATCGGCATGGCGTGCCACATTCCCTCGCTCGTCGATGGCGAGAATTTCGCCTCCATGGACCTGGCCGGCTGGAACTACGCCCGACGCTACGCCCGTTATCGCGAGGTTTGGCCGGAAAAGCCCATCATCTACAGCGAATCCGCCTCCGCGGTCAGCACCCGTGGCTACTACGATCCGGAGTTTCCCAGCCGTCCTGCCGACTACGGCGACGGGTACAAGATCAGCTCCTACGATCTCAACGCGGCCTTCTGGTCGGACGTGGTCGACGTGGAATTCGACTTGATGGAAAAGGACTCCTACGTGGCGGGCGAATTCGTCTGGACCGGATTCGACTACATCGGAGAGCCGACTCCGCACGACGCGGAATCGCGCAGCTCCTACTTTGGCATCGTCGACCTCTGCGGTTTCCCAAAGGACCGCTTCTACCTATATCGATCCCACTGGCGTGACGATGTGAATACCGTGCACATCCTTCCGCATTGGAACTGGGAAGGTCGCGAAGGCCAGAACGTGCCGGTATTCGTCTACACCAACGGCGACTCGGCGGAGCTGTTTCTCAATGGCAAATCGCTAGGCAAACGCGTCAAAGGAAACCGCCCGGAACGCTCGCCCAACCTCGCTCTAGAGGGAAAAGCCTTCGCCAGCTCGGGAGCTGAAGCGAGCAAGGCCATCGACTCCGACCTAAACACGGCTTGGACCGCTAGCCCTGAGGATGAAACGCCTTCGTGGACTATCGAGCTTCCCTCGAAAAGCGCGGTCAGAACCATCCAGCTCGAAACGAGCCAGAAGGAGCACCTTTTCGCCTACCACATCCAAGCGTCCACCGACGGAGAGAATTGGCAGACCATCGTGGAAAAAGCAGCCTCCCAGCTGGACCCATGGCAGGGCACCCAGCGCATCCTACACCACCTCGACGCCCAAGCGAAGTGGCTCAGACTCACCTTTCACGAAAGGACTGGAGACGCCATTCCAGGGCTCGCGGATTTCCGCGTATACGATCAGCCCACCACCAACGACTACTACGACATCACCTATGACTATCGTCTGCGCTGGGACCAGGTCAGCTATCAGCCAGGCACCCTCAAAGCCGTCGCCTACAAAGACGGCAAACGGATCGGCGTCGCCAAGGTGGAAACCACCGGGAAACCAGTGGCCTTGCGACTTTCCGCCGATCGCAAGCAGCTGCAGGCCGATGGCAAGGACCTCGCGTTTGTCACCGTGGAAGCTGTGGACGCAAAAGGCCGCGTCTGCCCGCTCGCCGACAATCTCGTCACCATCGAAGTGTCCGGCGCAGGAGCCTTCGAAGCTTCCGGAAATGGCGATCCGCATTCCTTCGTCTCTTTCAGCTCCCCCACGCGCGAGCTCTTCTACGGCAAAGCCCTCGCAATCGTACGTCCCGAAAAGGGGGAAAGCGGGAAGATAACCGTTTCCGCCAGCTCGGATGGGCTCGCGACCGCGACGCTCGATCTCACCACCCGCTAAGCCAATGCGACTCAATCTTTCATCAGGATCTCGTTTGATTAGTCCCTAAAATCGCAGGGCGTAATCGCCGATTTTCGAATTCGCTTGTCCGATCGACCCAGGCGCCGGTCGGTAGATCGAAATCGAAATGCTCGTCGGCGATTCGCCCTGCCTCCCTTATCCAAACCACTTCTTCAGCAATCACGAAAACGTCCCTCTTCTAAATGTCTCAATCCCCACCAAACGATGGCGCCGTGATGGATGGCTCGCAGTACGCTTCCCGCGATCTGGTGGAGTTCGAAGAAAGCCGTACGGCGCTCGTATCCAATCCGTCATGGCGCCGGACGGACAAAGGGCTCGAGTTCATCTACGAGCAGGGCCTCCTCAGATTGGAAGTGGTCAACGAGGATATTATTCGCGTTCTCTGCACGCCCCTGAATCAGTGGCCGGCCAAGCAAAGCTGCATGGTCCTCGAGCAAACGTCCCGCTCCGCGACGAAATGGGAAATACGCGAACGGGAAAACACCGTATCGCTTGAAACGAATACCATAGAGGCCCGCGTATCCAAGTTCTCGACACGCGTAAGCTTTTTCGATAAAAACGGATTCGAGCTGCTCGCGGAATCCCCGAACGGTCGGATTTTCATCCCATCCACCGTACTGGGCGAAGAAACCTATCAGATCGAACAGCGCTTCGACGCTCCTTCCGTTAGGACCATCCACGGTCTCGGCAGTCACCAAAACCGCGTTGCGAACTACAAGGGCAAAGACGTCCTGCTATCGCAGCAAAACGTCGTCGCTGCCACCTCCTTTTTCGTCACCGACCAGCGTTGGGGACTGCTATGGGACAACGATTCCATCACCCGCTTCGGCGACCCGCGCCCGATGACCGATCTTTCCGCCCTGGTTCTTCGCGGAAGGGACGGCCAAACCGGCGGTCTCAGCGCAACCTACTACAAGGATGCCGATTTCCAGGAAGCGCTCGCAATGCGACTGGAGAGCGAGCAGGCCTACGAGTTCATTCCCGACATTCCCGGCGACGCGCCGAAGGATTTCAGCTTTCAAACCGGAAGTATCCGCTGGGAGGGTACGATCGAAGCCAAACAATCCGGTACGCATAGATTTCAGCTGTATGGCTCCTCCTATACGAAAATCTGGGTGGACGGAAAACTGCTGGTCGATCGCTGGCGCCAGAACTGGATGCCGTGGACCAACGAATTCGAGCTGGATCTCGAAACGGGAGCCCCCCTCGTCATCCGGATCGATTGGATCTGCGACGACGGGTACCACGCCTTCAAATGCCTCCCTCCTGCTCCTGATTCGCTCGCAGAGCAAATCATTCTCAATTCGGAAGTGGGCGAGCTGATTGACTACTATTTCGTTCATGGACAAACTCCAAACGAAGTAGTATCGAACTACCGAATACTCACCGGTCGAGCACCATTGATGCCACGCTGGGCGTACGGCTTCTGGCAATGCCGCGAGCGCTACCAAACGCAGCAGGAGCTGCTCGACACCGCGCGAAGGTTCCGAGAACTGGGATTGCCCTTGGACAACATCGTGCAGGATTGGTTCTACTGGCCGGAGGACTCCTGGGGAGATCATGAATTCGACCCAGAGCGCTATCCAGACCCGCAAGCGATGGTGGATACGATTCACCAGGATTTGAATGCTCACCTCATGATCTCGGTTTGGCCAAAGTTCTATACTTCAACCGAGAACTACAAATCGATGAACGCAAACGGCTGGATCTATCCTCGAAATGTGGAACTTGGAGAAAAAGACTGGGTTGGACCGGGCTATGTATCCAGCTTCTATGACGCGTTCAACCCGGAAGCTGGCAAGGCCTTCTGGCAGGGGATCAGTGAAAAGCTCTTCTCGCTCGGCGTCGACGCCTGGTGGATCGATGCGACGGAAGCGGACATTCACTCCAACACCTCTGTATTGGAGCGAAAACTACGGATGAACCCGACGAGCAAAGGGAGCGGGGCTCGCGTTTTCAACGCATACTCGATCCATGCGTCACAGTCCGTCTATGAGGGGCAGCGAAGCGAAAAGCCGGATCAGCGCGTCTTCATTCTTACCCGCTCTTGCCACTCCGGACAACAACGCTACAGTGCCACGACTTGGAGCGGCGACGTCGCCGCAAGCTGGCAGGACCTGGCGAACCAAATCACCGCTGGCTTCAATTTCTGCGCTTCCGGCATTCCCTATTGGACCAGCGACATCGGAGGGTTCGCGGTCGAGCCGCGCTTCGAGCGCCCGAGCAGCGACGCCGATAGAGAGGAATGGAGAGAGCTGCAGCTTCGCTGGTTCCAGTTCGGCGCCTTCTGCCCCATCTTTCGCTCGCACGGACAGTTCCCTCCGCGCGAGCCTTTCAACATCGCGCCTCCTGGTCACCCCGTCTATCAGTCGATGCTCCGCTACACAAAGTTCCGGTATCGACTTCTCCCCTACATCTATTCGCTCGCCGGGGCGGTCACTCATCGTGGATCATCCATCATGAAGCCGCTCGCCTTCGACTTCCCGGAGGACGAGCGAGCGGCCCATGTCCAAGACCAGTTTCTTTTCGGCGATTGCTTGATGGTGGCTCCGGTTGTCGAACATCAAGCGCGCCAGCGATCCGTCTACCTTCCGCACGGCAGCGATTGGTTTCACTTGCAGAGCAATCGCCGATTCTCTGGAGGGCGAAGCGTGACCGTCGAAGCGCCCTTAGAGGATCTCGCTCTCTTCGCACGGGCAGGCAGCTTTCTCTTCCTCGGCCCAGAGCAGCAGTTCACCGGACAGCACGCGAACGAGACCGTTGAAGTTAGGATTTATCCCGGAGCGGATGCGACCTTCCTTCTCTACGAGGACGACGGCCTTTCCTATCAGTATGAAAATTTCAAATACACTTGCATCGAGTTTCGCTGGAGCGACCGTGACCGCGAGCTCAGCATCGGCGAACGTCAGGGCGCTTTTGAGGGCATGCTAGAGAAGCGTTTTTTCAAAATCGTAGATGGCAGCAGAATCGAAGGCGACGCCTTCGAGCATGCGTCGCTGAGCGAAACGAGAATCAGCTACAACGGAAAAGCCTGCAGCGTTTCGCTCCCGCGCGACTGAGAGTCCTTTGCGCCAGCGAGCCGTCGCCGGGGAGCCGCGTTCTCCTGAAGACGGTCACGCCAGTCGGACCTAGACCTCGCTCTGCCTCTTCATCCATGCAGCCATCCTTTCAAACGACCCCGAGCATCTAACAGACCATTTCACCATGAAGCACCTAACATCCTTACTTGCGGGAGCGCTGCTCCTTTCCTCAAACAGCCTCGCTGCGAGCGACGAAACAGAACCGTTTTTCAGCCGCGTTAGCGACGCCGAAGTGGAGGCCGTGCTCGATCAGCTGACACTGGACGAAAAGGTGTCGTTGCTGCACGGCTCCGGCATGTTCTACTCGGGCGGCGTTCCTCGTCTAGGCATTAGCGAGATGGCCTACACGGATGGCCCCATCGGCGTGCGCGAGGAGATCGAACGCGACTCCTGGAATCCCGCTGGACGCGACGACGACTATGCCACCTATTTTCCAAGCGGCACCGCTCTGGCCGCCACCTGGGATCCGGACCTGGCCGAACGCTACGGCGCGGCGATCGGAGCCGAAACGCGGGCCCGCGGAAAGGACATGCTGCTGGCTCCCTCCATCAACGTGATCCGCACCCCGCTCTGCGGTCGAAACTACGAGTACTTCAGCGAAGAGCCCTTTCTGACTGCGAGCTTGGCGGGTCCCTACGTCAAAGGCGTGCAAAGCCAAGACGTCTTCGCGTGCGTGAAACACTTCGTGGCCAACAATCAGGAAACCAATCGCGGCTCGATCAGCGTGGAGGTCGACGAAACCACCTTCCGCGAACTCTATCTGCGGCCGTTTGAAAGCATCGTCAAAACCTACCAGCCGGGAGCCGTCATGGGAGCCTACAATCGCATCCGCGGAACCTACGCTTGCGAAAACCCATACCTGCTGGACGAGATTCTGAAAGGCGAATGGGCCTACCCGGGCATCGTCGTATCCGATTGGGCCGCCACCCACTCCACCAAAGCGTCCATCGAAGCCGGGCTCGACGTGGAGATGGGCACCGAAGCGGACTTCGAAAACTACTATTTCGCCCAGCCGCTCATCGAAGGGGTGAAATCCGGAGCGGTCGCTCGATCCGAGGTCGACGAAGCGGCCCGACGCGTCCTGCGGGTGATGCTGGCCACCGGCAAGACCGATCCGGATCGAGCCCAAGGGGCGATCAACACCAAGGAGCATTCCGCGCTGGTGCGAGAAGTCGCTCGAAACGCCATCGTGCTGCTGAAAGACCACGCCAAACTGCTGCCGCTCGATCCGAGCAAGTACCAGCGCATCGCCGTCATCGGAGACAACGCCACCCGCCAGCAAGCCATGGGCGGCTTCGGAGCCAGCGTCAAAGCTCGCTACGAAGTCACTCCCCTGCAGGGTCTGCAAAACGCCATCGGCGATTCGGTTGAACTGACCTACGCCCGCGGCTATCGTCCCAACTATTTCAAGACAGGTGAAGGCTGGGTCCCGATTTGGGAGCAAACCATCGACCAGGCCCTCGATCCTGCTCTACTCGAGGAAGCGATCGAAACCGCTCGAGCCGCCGACCTCGTCATCTTCGTAGCCGGCACCAACCGGGATGTGGAATCCGAAGCCGCCGATCGCAAAAACCTGACCTTGCCCTTCGGACAAGACGCCTTGCTCACCGTTCTCAAGGCGGTTAATCCCAACATCCTCACCGTAGTGGTAGCCGGAGCTCCGGTCGATCTCAACATAGTGGACGCCAAGAGCGACACCTTGGTCTGGGCCTGGTACAATGGATCGGAAACCGGCAACGCCCTGTCCGACGTCCTGCTGGGCAAAGCGAATCCCAGCGGCAAGCTCCCCTTCACCCTTCCCAAAAGTCTGGACCAGATCGGGGCGCACGCCCTTGACGCCTTTCCGGGAGACGGCGAGACCGTGCGCTACAAGGAGGGATTGCTCGTGGGCTACCGATGGCTCGACGCCCACCAGCTGGAGCCGCTCTACCCCTTCGGCCACGGCCTTAGCTATTCGCAGTTCGAGCTTGGGGACGCCCATGTATCGGATGGATCGATACAGCTGGAAATCACAAATTCGAGCGACCTATCCGGAGCCGAAACCGTGCAAGCCTATATCGAGTTTCCGGATACGCTCGACAATCGTCCCGTTCGTCAACTGGCCGCCTTTCGCAAGGTCGACCTCGACGCTGGGCAAAGCAAGCTCGTAAGCCTCGACCTGCCGGAATCCGTTTTTCAGCATTACGACGAGCAGCAGGCCGCCTTTCGCATCGAGTCGGGAGACTATGTCATCCGCATCGGAAGCTCGTCTCGCGACCTGCCGCTTTCGGTCACGGTGAGGCGCTAGAGCCGCTCGCGCCGTCCGGTCGAATTCGCCAAGAAGCCGACCGGCGGGCTTTCCAGACTAGGACGCGCTGAGATCGCGCACCGAGCTGCGCTCCACCAATACGGTGGGGTGCACCACCACCTTGCCCAGGTCCTTGATGGCGTCTTCGCCATTGGAGATCCGTTTCATCAAAATGTCGACCGCCTCCGCTCCCATCGCCTTGAGCGGCTGGCGCACGGTGGTCAATTGAGGCACCGTGGCGCGGGCGATAAGGGTATCGTCGAATCCGCAAACCGACACGTCGTCCGGCACCCGAATGCCCGCTTCCGCGAGCGCTTCGATGCAGCCGAGAGCGATCGAGTCGTTGGCGCAGAAAATGGCGTCGGGCAAATCCAGGCCCTGATTCTTCTTAAGCCAAGCCCGCATTTTGGAACGCCCTCCTTCCTCCGAATAGTCCGTGGACACCAGCAGCTTCTCTTCCGGCTTCACGCCCTGCGCCTGCAAGGCCTCGCGGTACCCGTCGATGCGGCGCTCGACGCCGATCAACCCCCTCGGACCGCTCAGGTGCATGACGCGACGGTGCCCTTTTCGCAGCAGCAGCTCGACCATCTCACGCGCTCCAGTCCGCTCGTCCGACTCGATGTTGATCATGCCATCCACCTCGGCGTTGGCGTGCAGCGATACCGCTGGAATATTCGGATCGAGCCCGCTAGCGAACTCCGCCGTGACTACTGGAGCGATGAGGATCATGCCGTCGATTCGGCCATCGAAGGCTTTTTCGAGCTGCGACTTGGCATCGGACCAAGTATCCAAAGTGAAAACCGTCACGTTCTGCTGATACTTGGACGCGGCGTCGATGATGCCGTTGAAAACCGCGAGGAAGTAGTTGTTCAACTCGTGGTCCTCCACCACGAAGAACACGCCCAGCGTGTTCATGCGACGATTGACCAGGGCCCGGGCCGCGATGTTCGGGCGGTAGTTCAGCTCCTTCGCCGCTTTTCGAATCCGCTTCTGCGTTTCTTCGGAAATGCGGACAGAGGAGCTCGCACCATTGAGGACAGCGGAAACCGCCATGGCGGAAACACCTGCGGCGCGTCCTACGTCGGCAAGAGTCGGGGCGCGTTTTCGGGGATTGTTGCGAGGTATCGGCATGGGATGGCAACACCCAAACAGACTAAGGGAAACTTTCAATCCGTTTCTGCGTGCGCGTCTAGCTAGAACTCCATACAAACACCTACGCCACTACGCTGAGGGGATTGGCCCGTCGCTGAGGGCTAGCAGCCCCGAGTCAGGCTCTCGGATGGGCCTGATCGAAAACGTCCTTCAAGCGGCCGATGTTGACGTGGGTATAGATCTGGGTGGTGGACAGTTTGCTGTGCCCGAGCAGCTCCTGCACCAGGCGCAGGTCCGCACCGTTGTCCAGCAAGTGGGTGGCGTAGGAATGACGGATCTTGTGCGGCGTCAGGTCCATAGGCAGATCCGCGAGAGCGAGGTACTTCTTGAGCAGCAGCTGGATGGCGCGTGGCGACCACTTCGCCCCTTTGTTGCTCACCACTACCGGAGCGTCGTAGGCGGTGGATGCGGCGAATTCGCGTCTCCACTTTCCCAGCACGGCCATGGCGACGCGGCCGAGCGGACAGAGGCGCGACTTGCCGCCTTTGCCTACGATACGGGCGACACCTTCGTCGAAGCTCACCTGCCCGTAGGTCAGCCCGCATAGCTCGCTCACCCGAAAGCCCGCCCCATAGAGTAGCTCCAACACGAGACGATCGCGCCAGGCCTGAAACGGGGAAATCGCCTCGTTTTCCAGCAGCCGCATCGGGCCTTCGAGCAGCAGCTTGATCTGGCGCTCGGTCATGAACGCGGGCAGCTTCTTGGGCAGCTTCGGCAAGGTGAGCCCCGTCAATGGGCTGCGCTCCAGCTCCCCTTTGCGTATCCAAAACTTGAAGAAGGTCCGCAGGCCGGAAACGTAGTTGTGCACCGTGCGGCGCGAGACGCGTCGCTGCTGCTCGATCACGAAATCCCTCGAATCGGCGAGGGAGATTCGCTTCACATCCCCGTTCCAGTTCGACTCGGTCCGCAGAAACTGGAAAAAGGTTTCCAAGGCGGCCATGTAGTTGCGAACCGTATACACGGATAGACGGCGCTCCCCCGACAGGTGCCTTTCGAAAGGCTCCAGCCAACGGGACCGCCAATCCTGATTCGCGCTCATCTCGGACTCGAACGATCGATCAGCCCGCCTGCCCCTGAGCCTTGGGCTCGTTCGTCAACGCCTCGCTTTCGGCCATGACGCGACGGGCGAACTTGCGAGCGGCGCTTTCCGGGTCGATGCCTTTCAGTCGGCACGCCGCGGCGATTTCAAACAGGATGTGTCCCGCCGATTCCTCGTCCAGCTCCGAGGCCATGGCCTCGATCGCCTCCATATCCACGCTGCGCCCAACCGGCAACGCCTTCTTCTTGATCTGCTTGAAAACGTCGTACGCGAACAGCAGCGACGGCAGGGCGGGAGGCAGGTCCTTGAAAACCGTTTCCTTCTTCGCTCCGTCGAGCTTTTCGGTGGCTTTGATCTGCTCCCATTGCCGCAGCACCTGATCGGAGTCCTCCAGATCGACATCGCCAAAGACGTGCGGGTGGCGGCGGATCAGCTTTTCGTTCACCTCGGCCGCGACCGCCTCGAAATCGAAATGCCCCTCCTCCTTGGCCAGCTGCGCGTGGAAAACGACCTGCAGCAGCACGTCTCCCAACTCCTCGCGCATGTGATCCATGTCGAGCGTGTCTATCGTCTCCAACAGTTCGCTACATTCGTCGATCAGGCATTGGGCGATCGACTGGTGGTCCTGCTCGATATCCCAAGGGCACCCGCCGGGGCCTCGCAGTCGAGCCATCGTTTCAAGCAATTGTTCCATTGAACTCACGCGCCCCATCAAGCGCGAGCCACCGCCCTGAAGCAATGCCAGATTGCGAACCTCCTGGGCGACCGGAAAACCCAAGTCGCTCGGGGACGCGGAAAACGTTCGCATTGACAGGGCGTTCCCATCATGTGGCATAGCTTCTTTTTTCCCAACGCTATGGACAAGCTCACCGAGATCATGAATTGGAAGGCGCAAGAGATCGCCGATCGCATCCGCCCGGTCGACGATGGCGAACTGGCCGCGTTCGCTCCCAAGGCGGCGCAGCGCGGCAGCTTTTTGCAGGCCCTCGAGGCGCCGACAGGCCTCGCCGTCATCTCGGAGATCAAGCGACGCTCGCCCTCCGCCGGAGCGATCAAGGACCTCGGACCTTCGGTCGAGCAGGCCGAGACCTACCTTTCGGCCGGAGCCGACTGCCTATCCATTCTCACCGACGGCAAATACTTCGGCGGCGCCTTGGAAGACCTCAGCTCGGTCACCGAGAAGTTTAAGAACGAGTCTCGCGGCATCCCCTGCCTGCGCAAGGACTTCATGCTGCACCCGATTCAAGTGCTGGAAGCGGCCCAAGCCGGAGCCTCCGCCATCTTGATCATCGTGCGAGCCTTGAGCGACGAGCAGATGACCGCGCTGCGGCGCGCCGCCGACCTGGCGGGCCTCGATTCGCTCTACGAGATCCATAGCGAATCGGAACTGGAGCGGGCCGTGAAACAGAACGCCACGATCATCGGCGTCAACAATCGCGATCTGGCCGTTTTCAAGACCGATCTGGGATTCTCCGAACGCCTCATCCCCCAGTTTCCCAAAGGCGTCATCGCCGTCTCAGAAAGCGGCATCTGGAATCGCGAGGACGCGGTTCGCGCTCGGGCCTGCGGCGCCAAGGCCATCCTGGTAGGCGAAGCCCTCATGAAGGCGCCAGACACCGCCCAGCTGATGAAGGACTTCCATCAAGCGTAGCCCCCGATCCGAACCTCGCTTCGCCCCATCTAATCCTCGTCCGAGCATGCCTCTCTCGCCCTCACAGACCCGAGCCTTGCTGGAGCAGCTGGGACACCGACCGAAGAAGCAGCTGGGTCAAAACTTTCTCATCGATGGAAACATCGTGCGCAAGTCGCTGGAGCTCGCTCAGGTGGCGCCGGGCGACGCCGTGGTGGAGATCGGTCCGGGTCTGGGGACCTTGACTCGCGCCCTGCTGGAGGCCGGCGCTGTCGTCCACGCGGTGGAAAAGGATCCCGTTCTGGGAAACCATATGCAGAGCATCGCCGAGGAGACTGCGAACCTGCACCTGATCAAGGGCGACGCGCTGGACTTTCCGCTGGGCGACCTACCCCAAGAGGCTCCTGACTACAAGATCGTGGCCAACCTGCCCTACGCCATTTCGACGCCGTGGATGGCGGCCGTGCTGGAAGGGAGGCTTCCCAGCGTGATGACGCTCATGCTGCAGAAGGAGGCCGCTCAGCGCTACGCCGCCCAAGCGGGCACCAAGCAGTTTGGAGCGATCAGCGTGTTTCTGCGCGCCGCGTTCGAGGTGCTGCCCGGTCACGACGTTTCTGGCTCCTGCTTCTACCCGAAACCCGATGTCGGCTCCACGTTGCTCCACTTGAGACGCAAGCAGACTCCCTACCGCTTCTCTGCAGATGGGGCCAAGCTCCTGCGGGAAATCTTTCAGCAGCGACGCAAGCAAATCAGCTCTCTGCTGCGTCGCGCGAAATCGGATACGGCATCCAAATGGCTGCAGCGACTCGACACCGCTCAGATCGAGCCCAACGCCCGTCCGGAACAGATCGACACGACGCGTTGGATCGTCTTGGATCGCGACTGAAAGCCGTTGCAAATCGCAGCGCAGCCGGTCCGCTCAGGCGGCGACGCCATGCGACATCCGCAAAATAACGGACTGTCATGAGCTTGAGCTGAGCGCTGAAATCGCTATGGTTTGAGCCTTATGAGGTAGTAGTCTCCCCAACGCGCTTCACCCGACCGACCTGCCTCGGCGCCAAAGGCGTCCCCCATTCATCTCATCCCCGAACCATCATGTACGAACTCCGACTACCCAAACTCGGATTGCTTCTTGCATCCGCTTGCGTCCTCACGGCCAGCGTCTTCGCTGATTCCACCCGCTTTCTCATCCAACCGGTTTTCAGCGAGGTCTCCCTCTCTCCCAGCGGGAAATACATCGTGTCCTTCGAGGACTCCAGCGAAGAGAATCGCCGTATCCAAATCATCTCCACTGCCGACATGAAGTCGGAACCGCTCAGCGTGAGCAACGGCAAAGGGGGAAACGCCCGAGTCACCGATATCCGATGGCTGACCGACGAGTACCTCGCCATTATGAGCGAAGGCGATGATCAGGCGAACTGGCTGCATACCTACAAGTTGGGCGACCGCGCCCCCGAGCGCGTCGCCAAGGAAGGAAAGCGATCCATCCTGCGCGTGATCCCGAAATCCACACGCTTTCTGGTCCTGGAAACCGAAAGCCCGGATGCCGATGGCATGAAGCGCGTTTATGAATACGACGCAACGCGCCCCACGCAGCCCAAGCTGGTCTACCAAGCGGACAGCCAAGCTTTGGAGGCGGTGGCAGACGTCTCCGGACAACTCAGAATGGTGAAGCGCGACGACGGGGATGGACTCAGCTGGTACGCCCTCGCCACCGACGACCACGCAGAGACAAAACTCAACAAGCTGCAACAATGGCACAAAGTCCACGGCATCGTGAAAACGAGCGACCAGGCGATCGTATCCGGCCAGATCAATACACCGCTTCCCTCCGTATACCTGTATGATATTTTTGAGGACGAGCCGAAACAGGTGCTCGCCGACCAGGATCAGTATTCCATCGACACTTTCGGCCGTACCGTGTTCGAACCCGCCACCGGCGAAGTGCTCGGGTTGCATTTCGACTCCACCATTAGGACAACCTTCTGGTCCGACCCCGAAATGCAAAAGATTCAGGATACCGTCGACGGAAAGCTCCCGGGCTCCGTGAACCGCCTGATCGACTGGAATCGAGAGCGCACGAAGGTGATGATCGAACGATTCATCCCCATGCTCCCGACCCAATTCATCTACGCGAACCTCGAGTCAGAAACCTACACCGCCGTATTCATAAACGGAGGACGCGTCAAGCCAGGCGAATCCGGAGTCTCACGACTTGTGGAAATCCCGAATCGCGACGGCCAGAACCTCACCGCCATCCTCACCGTCCCAGCGGAACGCGGCGGCAAGCCCTCGCCGCTGCTCATCTGGATCCGAAAAGGAGTCTGGACCGACCTTGATCGCCCCGAATGGCACCCAGAAGCAAACTACTTCGCCGATTCCGGATTCGTTGTATTGAGAATCAACTACAGCGGCAGCGAAGGCGTGCTCGGCCCCCTTGCCATCGATACCTCGACCAAGGCGGGCGTGCAGCAAACCCTGGAGGACATCGAGGACGCAGCCAAGGTCCTTATCGAAACCGGGCTGGTCGATTCCGAGAAAATAAACATCGGAGGAGAGGGATCCGGAGCTTGGCTGGCTGCCTACGCGCCGATCCATTCTCCAGGCCTCTATCAATCCGTGGTTTGCATCAACGGTGTCTACGATCTCGTGGATCTGCGAAAAAATGACAAGGCGAGCGGCGGCAACTATCTCTCCCTCGCCTCGAAAGACAGTTCTCTGAGCGAAAGCGATCTCGCCAAGCTTTCGATCTCGTCCCCACCTGACAGCTATCCGAAAGACGTCTTCGTAGCCTACGGGAAGTGGTCGGAAAACGACTACAAGTCGCATGTGAACTCCTTCGTCAAAACGGTCAAGAAAGCAGGGGCCAAAGTGAAGGTCCACCTCGACGACTGGTGGGGCACCGGACTCGAAGGCGTACAAAGAATCAAAGCCTTCGAACGGGCCAACAGCATGCTCGTTCAAGCGAACAAGTAGCCCGTATCCAATCGACAAAGACAGAAAGGCTCGGGAAGCGCTTCCCGAACCTTTCTGGCCCTTGCGCAAGCCGATTCCCTCGAAAGCGAGGGAGCCGTTCATTCCTGCGGCCGACCTCCTCTTTCCAGCTAGGACACCCAGTCCGTCGCCTTGACGAGGCAGCCACTGGAGCCCAGTAGCAAGCGGCGCTGACGGCGAAGTCGAATCATAGCTGGCAGCTCGAGCAATCGTCTCACCATGTTTTCGCTGCGGCTGTCCAGCATCAGAATGCTCTTCTCTTGCTTACTCATCATTCCCTCCATCCACATACAAGGTTTCGAAGACCTTGATCAAGTCGCCGAGGCTCGCGGCGCCAGCATCGAGACGAGCGTCGATGCGTCCCTGCCGATTCAGCAACTCCTTGCTCGCCAAGCTCCAGCCGGTTCGACGTGCCTCAGGCTCCTTCTGCGTCGATTCGCTCTCAGCGAAAAAGTTGAACTCGTCTTGCGTTCCGAGGTCCCAATTGGGGCTCCATGTCTCTTCCAGTCGATTGATCTGATTCATGGCACGAGAATACCACCCAGGGTCAGACATAGCCTGTCCTATGCTAGAAATGTTAAGCAATTTCTCGGAGCCAAAGAGAGCTTGAAAAGGCGCCGAGCTCATCCTAGCTTCGAAGCCAAAATTTCCCACCCACACACAACACACCACCCTGCCAGGCCGTTCCCTCGACGGCCTGGCAACTTTTTGGGCGGGGAAGACCCGGCATTGAAGCTTGCTCAAAGGAGCGGCGCCGATTCATTTCCTATCCCATGTTGAATCGGTTTCTGCTACCCTTGGCGATTTCGCTCTCCATCGTTCTAGGCTTGTCGGCCTGCAAGGAGACGAACCCTCCCCACGAAGCGGTCTCCAGCGATCTGCCCCTCATTTCGGTGGGCGACGTCACGCTGAAGATGGAGCTTGCCCTGACGCGCGAGCAGCAGCGACGCGGCTTGATGTATCGCGACGGCATCGAGCCCGACCATGGCATGCTCTTCGTTTTCAAGGAGCCCCAGGAAATGTCGTTTTGGATGAAGAACGTCGATTTCCCGATAGACATCGGCTACTTCACCGCTGACGGCGTGCTGCGCGAAATCTATCCCATGTATGCCAACGACACGCAGGGTCGCCGCTCCATTCGCGACGATCTGCTCTACGTGCTGGAGGTCGAGTCGGGGTGGTTCAAAAAAAACGGCGTGCGACCGGGGGCGCTGCTCGACCTGGCGGCGCTTCAGCGAGCGCTCGAGAATCGATAGTTGCGAGCCAACGGCGCTGCCAGAGCGGCGCGGCGCTACCCGTTTCCAAAGCTTTGCATGATTTCGATGAACGGGAGAAAGAGAGCGAGCACGATCAACACCACCGCAATGGCGAGGGTCACGATCATCAAGGGCTGCACCAGGGAGGTGAGCGAGGAGATCGCGTTGTCCACCTCCTCGTCGTAAACGTCCGCTATCTGGTTGAGCATGTCGGGCAGGTCTCCCGTTTCCTCGCCCACTTCGATCATGCTTGGCACCATGGTAGGAAATATCTTCGTCGCCAGCAGGGTGCTAGCGATGCCCTCGCCGTCCTTCACCCGGAGACGCACCCGCTCCACGGCGTTCATCACATGCGTATTGCCACAGCCATCGCGAGTGATGCGCAAGGCCTCCAGTATCGGTACGCTGCTCTCGATCAGGGTCCCCAGCATGCGAGAGAAACGAATCACGTAGACCTTAGTGCTCAAGTCGCCCAAGCCGGGCAGGCGCAGGGTCAGCCAATCATAGACGCTTCGCCCCAAAGGCGTCATCCCGAACAGCTTCTTCAGTAGGTATAAAACGAATACACCGCCGAAAACCAGATACCAATGGCGCACCAGATACCCGCTAACGCCGAGCACGTAAACGGTGAGCTTAGGGATCGCGTCCTCGCCTAGTTCGTCCACGAAGATCTGCTGGAAGTTCGGCACCACGAAGATCAGCAGACCGACCACGATCAGGCTGGATACGATCATCACCACCGTGGGATAGGTCATAGCGGAGGCCAGCCGGGCCTTCATGCGCTCGGTTTTTTCCAAGTAGGTCGCCAGACGAGCCAAGGAAACCTCGAGCATGCCGCTCGCTTCGCCAGCTCGAGCCATGTTGACGTAGAGAAAGTCGAATTCGCGGGGAAACTTCGCCAAGGCGTCGGAAAAGGTGCTGCCGGACTGGATGCTTTCGGTCAGCTCCAACAGGATCCAGCGGAAGACCACGTTTTTCTCCTGGTCGATAAGGACCTCCAACGAGCGCAGCAAAGTGAGGCCTGCCTGCAGCAAGGTGGCCAGCTTGCGGGTGAACTCCGCCAAAGCCTTCTTCTTGATGGCGGAGCCGAAGTACATCGGCTTTTTGGAGGAACGTACCCGTACCGTGCCATCGCCGCTGGTATTCTCAGTCTTCGCCACATGGACGCGAGCCGGCGTCAGTCCATAGCTGCGTATCTGCTTGGATGCCTGCTGCCTCGAAGGGGCCTCGATCATGCCCCGACGCTCCCGGCCTTCGCCATCGACTGCTGTGAACTTGAATTTCGCCATCTGCTTCTCTCTCAGGAGTATCGTATCACCTCGTCCACCGAAGTGACACCCGTGAAAATGTTTCTCAGCCCATCCTCACGCAGGGTGCGCATGCCTTCGTGGATCGCTTGCTCGCGGATGGCCACGGCCGGCTTGCCTTCGCTGATCAGCTCCCGCACGGACTCCGAAATCCGCAGCATCTCGAAAATGCCCAAACGACCGGAATAGCCCGTATTGGCGCAGGTCTCGCAGCCAGTCCCCTGAAAAAACTCCTTCTGCTGCAGGATGGTCGGATCCAGGTTGAGCTGCTGCAGCAAAGCGGCATCGGGCAGATAGGCGCGGCGGCAATCCGAGCAAATCCTGCGAAGCAGCCTCTGGGCCAGCACCGCCTCCAGCGAGGACGAAATCAGGAACGGCTCGATCCCCATGTCCATCAGCCGCGTCACCGCTCCGGAGGCGTCGTTGGTGTGCAAGGTCGTCAAAACCAGATGCCCCGTGAGCGAAGCTTGGATGGAAATCTGGGCCGTATCCAAATCCCGGATCTCGCCGACCATGATGATGTCCGGGTCCTGTCGCAGAAACGATTTCAGCACGCTGGAAAAGCTCAAGCCGATGTGCGCGTTCACCGCGACCTGCATGATGCCGTCGATCTCGTATTCGATGGGATCCTCGGCGGTCATGAGCTTGGACTCCACCAGATTGAGCCGCTTCAAGCAGCTGTACAAGGTCGTGGTCTTACCGGACCCTGTCGGGCCGGTGGAAATGAATATCCCGTTGGGTCGCGCGATCGAGAGCTCCACCGCCTCACGCACATCGTCGGGCATGCCCAGAGTCATCAGATCGAGCGAGGTAGCGCTCTGGTCGAGCACACGGAGCACCACGCTCTCGCCGAACTGCGTGGGCAAGGTGGAAATGCGTAGATCCACATGCCGCCCCGACACCACCAGCCGCACCTTGCCGTCCTGCGGAACCCGCCGCTCCGCGATGTTCAACGCCCCAATGACCTTCACCCTTGAGATGATCGGCACCGCCAGCTCGCGAGGCGGCGGAGACATCTCGTAGAGCGCCCCATCGATGCGGTAGCGAATCTTGAACTCCTTCTCGAATGGCTCGAAATGGATGTCGGAGGCCTTGTCCTTGATGGCCTGGGCCAACACCAGATTCACGAAACGGATGATCGGCGTCTCCCCCGCTCGGCTGAGCAGATCGTCCGCTGTCAGGTCCTCCTCGCCTCCCAGCTCGTCCAGATCGATCTCTTCGAGTATGCCCGTATAGTCGACGTTCTTTGGGCGGTAGTAGACATCCAGCAGCTCCCCAACCACCTGCGGATCCAGTACCCGCATCACCACATCCCGATTCACCGAAAAGGCCACATCCTCCACCACGCTAGTGTTGAACGGGTCTTCCGACACGATGACCAGCCGACGCTCGTCGGAATCGACGGGCACCACGCCATGCATGCGCGCCAAGCTAGGCTCGATCAAAGCCACCGTCTCCGTCGGGATGTCGTAAGGAGCCTCCTTCAAGCGCTCCAATCCAAGATAGCTCGCCACCGTATCCAGAAAAACAGACCGCGAAACGGCTTTGCTTTGAAGGATCTCATCCGCCAGCGAATGGCCTCTCGCCTGCGCGGCGGCCTTGAGCGATGCTAGCTGCTTTTCACCCAAGAGGTTGTGGATGAGACAAAGGTCCGAAACCGCCTGATTGTGGGAATTGAACATGAAAGGTGGAAGCGGAGCCCAAGCTGCCCTGCCCCGCCCCAGCTAGCAACCTAAATATAAGAACCGCCTCGCCCGCGCCCGAAGCGGGCGCAGACCGCCGGTCTGGCCGCTCCCTAATCGCTCTGACTCAGGCGCTTTACTTCCACGTCGTTGAACATCTCGTGAGCTTCCTCGAGAATGTCCGGGATGCGGTCGGCGAAGGGGCTGCCGTTTAGCTTCTCCTTCATCTCGCCGCGATCGTAGTCGCTCACCTTCTCTCCCGGAAACCAATGGCCCGCGTTGCCGAGCAGGTTGTAGCGCATCTTGCCCCATGGCACGAGGTCGAGAGCTTTGGCGTAGGTCCACAGTCGCAGGATCTCCTTCACGTTCACCCCCTTGGGCAACTCGTCCCACTCCGGCAATCCCTTCCACCAGCCAGCGCACCAGTCCGACCCGTGCGTCTTCTCCAGCTCGGCCCGCAGCTTCCTTTCGATGGGAGCCATCACCTCGTAGGCGTTGTCGTAGTGGTCAAGCATCTCGAGGTGCGTATCGAAATCCTGAGGACAGCTCACTCCCATGCTTAGGGTATGAACTTCCGGACGCGAGAGACAAAACAGAGCGTTCCACTGCATGGGATGCAGGTCGCCGCACAGCTCGACGAGCTTTTCCGAGGGTTCGTACAATTTGCCCCCTTTATCGTTCGGGCTGATGATGAAAACGCCCATGTCGTTGCCAGCTGCGACTTCGATGGCCTCCCAATTGAGCTCGTTGACGAAGTACCAATGCACGTTGCAGTAGTCGAAGGCGTTACTGGCGTTTGCCGCGCAGATCACCTTTTCGCTGGCATGGGTGGAATAGCCGATGTGCCTCACCCGCCCTTGCTCCTTGAGCTTGAGGGCAACCTCCATGCATCCTCCGTCGCGCAAGGTCCAGTCGAGCAGCTCCTGATTGTTGATCCCATGGATGGAAAACAGGTCAACGTAGTCGGTTTTCAGATACGCCATGGATTTCTCGAAGTTTTCCAAAAACACCTTCGCATCCTCCTCGGGGCATACCTTGGTCTGCAGGATAAGCTCTTCGCGATTCAATCGCGGCAGCACCTGGCCTAGCTGCATCTCGGAAGTCCCGTACCCGCGGGCGGTCTCGATATGGTTGGCCCCGACTTCTAGAGAAAAGCGGATCGCCGCCTCGAGATTGGCCTGCCCACCCCTCTTGATCTCTTCCATGGGCATATCCGACCAGGACTGCTGAAACCGCATCCCTCCACAGGTGATCACGGGCATCTCGATTTCAGTGCGGCCATATCTGCGATACTTCATGGCCGAAACCGTTCATCAAAGTCCCGCAAGTTTCCACCTCAAAATCCCTGACGTGAAGCGATCTGCAGCGAATCGCCGGCGCTCTCACAAATTAGCTTCGCCAGATTTGAACGTTTCCCTACGCTCGGTTTCCGCTCCGCCGACTCTTTCCCTAGGACTCCTCTCCCTGACCCATGCTAATCCACTTCCTGCGGTCGCCTCGCCGCGGACCAACCCCTATGCTCGCCGCTCGCGGCAAATAAGAAAAGTTCCATGTACCTGACGCGTCACTCCACTCCCGACCAACCTCGCTGGGCTTTGAACGGCTCATGGCTTCCGCCAGAGTTCAGCCTCTCCCGCCTGCTCGCGACGCCGCTCGACGAAGCTCGCAAGAGCTTGAGCGAGCTCGCCACGTCCGAACCGACCGGCGAAGCGCCGCTGCTGCCTCCTATCGAAACCGATCAGGAGGTCTGGGCCAGCGGCGTCACCTACCTCAGCAGCCGCATGGCCCGAGAGGCGGAATCGCAAAGCAAGGACGTCTACCAGAAGGTTTACGAAGCGGAGCGGCCAGAGCTGTTTTTCAAAGCCACCGGCTGGCGGGTGAAAGGCCACCAGCAGCCGATTCGAGTGAGGGCCGACAGCGCCTGGGACGTGCCGGAGCCGGAGCTCACCTTGGTGCTCACTCGTCATGGCGAGATCCTAGGCTACACCGTGGGAAACGACGTTTCCTCCCGCAGCATCGAAGGCGAAAACCCGCTCTATCTGCCGCAGGCGAAAGTCTACGACGGATCCTGCGCCCTCGGCCCAGGCATTCGGATCGCGGACCAAAGCGAGCTGAGCGATCTACCGATTCGGCTGGAAATCCTGCGCCTAGGCGAAACCGCCTTCAAAGGCGAAACCCGCACCTCGCAGATCAAACGTCCCTTTTCCCAGCTCGCCGACTTTCTGGTCAGGGAGCTCGACCAGCCAAACGGGGCCTTCCTCATGACCGGTACCGGCGTGGTGCCGAGCGAAGCCTTCACTTTGAACTCAGGCGACCGAGTTCGCATCGACATCGACGGCCTGGTCCTGGAGAATCCCGTCGATTGACGAACAGGTTACCCTGTACCTTAGCCCGAAGACCTAACCGCAACCCGACTTTACTATGCAAAACTTACTCGTCAACGGACAGTGGCTCGCCGCCAAAAAACCGGAAGACAGCTTCCACGCTCGCAACCCATCCGACCGCTCGACCCTTAGCGAGCGCGAATTCCCGGTGTCCAGCTGGCAGGACATCGAAGCGATGATCGGCCACGCTTCCGAAGCCGCTCGCGTCCTCGCGAAAACACCCACCGAAGCCATCGCGTCGTTCCTGGATGAATACGCGCGACTCATCGAAACGCGAACCGAAGAGCTGGCCAAGACCGCCCATCTGGAAACGGGCCTTCCCGTTCGTCCTCGTCTCGCCGAAGTCGAAATCCCCCGCACCGTCAATCAACTCCGTCAGGCCGCCGCCGCCGCTCGAGCGGGCGACTGGGCTCGCCCCACCATCGACACCACGGCCAACATCCGCTCGGTGCACGGGCCGCTAGGCGGGCCAGTCGTAGTGTTCGGCCCAAACAACTTTCCTTTCGCCTACAACGGAATCGCCGGCGGTGATTTCGCGGCAGCCATCGCAGCGGGGAATCCGGTCATCGCCAAATCGCACCCGGCCCATCCCCACACCACCGAACTGCTAGCTCAGCTGGCCAATCAAGCCGTGAAAACGGCAGGGCTTCCGCAAGCCACGGTGCAGCTTTTCTATCACGTCGCGCCGGAGAACGGCAAACGTCTGGTCTCGCATCCCGACGTCGCGGCCGCCGCCTTCACCGGGAGCCGAACAGGTGGACTCGCCCTCAAAGAGGCTGCCGACAAGGCGGGCACGCCCATCTACCTAGAGATGTCGAGCGTGAATCCGGTTTTCGTATTGCCGGGATCACTACAGGAACGCGGCAGCGAAATCGCCGATGAGCTGCATGGCTCCTGCAACCTCGGAGCGGGCCAGTTCTGCACCAAGCCTGGTCTGGTCATCCTGCCCAGCGGGGCGAAGACCGACGAGTTCATCCAGCAGCTTAAAAACAAGTTTCAGCAAACCGCGCCAGGCGTCTTGCTCACCGAAGGCGGAGAAAAGACGGTGGCGGAGACAGTTGGCAAACTGGTCGACTCCGGAGCGGAAATCCTGGCAGGCGGCGAGCCCGCTTCGCAAACGCACTTCGGCTACCGATCGACCTTGCTGCGCGTCTCCGGAAGCCAGTTCCTGAAAAATCCCGAGCAGCTGCAAAGCGAAGCCTTCGGAGCAGTCTGCCTGCTGGTCGCTGCGGAAAGCCTCAAGCAAATGCAGGCCATCGTGACGGTTTTGGAAGGAAACCTGACCGGCTGCATCTACTCCAGCAAATCGTCCACCGACGACGAAGCCTATCAAGCGATCGCTAGCGAGCTTCGCTTCAAAGTCGGCCGCTTGCTCAACGACAAGGTGCCAACCGGCGTAGCGGTCAGTCCCGCCATGAATCACGGTGGCCCGTATCCATCGACTGGACACCCGGGATTCACAGCGGTCGGCTTCCCGGCCACAGTGATTCGTTTCAGCGCCCTGCATAGCTACGACAATGTGAGGCATGAGCGCCTGCCGCTCGCGTTGCAGGACAAGAACCCGACTGGAAAACTGCTTCGCTACATCGACGGAGCCTGGTCCACCAAAGACCTCTAAAACTCAGGGCGTGGCCGCCGTGCCACGCCTCCCCCCCTAAATCTCTACGCTCCACTTCGCCCGTGCCCCAAGACTCAGCTTCGATCCGCTTTCTCCCGTCGCGAGACGCTTTGCTCAACACGCGCACCACAGGCGAAGGGCCAAGCGGAAAACTGCCCGTAACCGAAGAACAACTACGGGAGTCGCCAAGCGGCGACTTGTTTGGTCTCACGCAAAACGCGGGCATGGGCTGGCGGGCTTCGGAGATCGGGCGAGACCCTTTCCTCATCGTCAGCACATCGGGAGGCTTGCGAGCCGAGGACGGTTCGCCGATCGCCCTTGGCTACCATACGGGCCATTGGGAAATCGATCGACTGGTCAAGGAAGCGGCTCGAACCATTTCCGAGCAAGCAGGCCTGCCCTTCGCCGCGACGGTTTCCGATCCCTGCGATGGTCGCTCGCAAGGCACCACTGGCATGTTCGACAGCCTGCCCTACCGAAACGACGCCGCCATGACCATGCGACGTCTGATTCGCTCCCTGCCACGCCGCAAAGGCGTCATGGGCGTGGCCACTTGCGACAAGGGATTGCCCGCTACCTTGCTAGCTCTCGCTGGCAGTTCGAAGCTCCCTGGCATCATCGTGCCGGGAGGCGTCACCTTGCCGGCGAAGGGGGCGGAGGACGCAGGCAAAGTCCAAACGATCGGAGCTCGCTTCACCCACGGACTCATTTCCTACGACTACGCGGCGGAAATGGGCTGCAAAGCCTGCGGCTCGCCGGGCGGCGGCTGTCAGTTTCTAGGCACCGCGGCGACAAGTCAGGTTATCTCCGAAGCCCTCGGGCTCTCGCTGCCGCACACCGCCCTGTGCCCGTCCGGCGAGCCCGTCTGGCTGGAAATGGCTCGACGCTCCGCCTCAGCGCTGCTGCAGCTCGCCCGGCTCGACATATCCATATCTCGAATACTGACGCAGGAAGCATTCGAAAACGCCATGCTGGTCCATGCGGCCTTCGGCGGCTCCACCAATTTGCTCCTGCACATCCCCGCCATCGCCCACGCCGCTGGATTGAAACCTCCTGTCGTAGAGGATTGGATACGCGTCAATCGGGCCACTCCTCGTCTGGTCGATGCCTTGCCCAACGGACCGCGTAACCATCCAACCGTGCAGGTCTACATGGCGGGCGGCGTGCCCGAGGTGATGCTGCATCTGCGAGAAATGGGCCTGCTGCATTTGGATCTCCTTACCGTGACCGGAAAAACCGTGGGCGAGAATCTCGATTTGTGGGAGCGAAGCGAGTCCCGAAAGATCGCTCGTGAGCGCTTGCAGAAGCTCGACGGCGTGGATCCGGACGATGTCATCTTCTCGGCCGAAGTCGCCCGAAAGTCCGGATACACATCGGCCCTGGTCTTCCCTACCGGAAACCTCGCCCCGCAGGGTTCAGTCATCAAAGCGACTTCGATCGACCCCTCCGTAGTGGACTCGGACCAATGCTACCGTTTCCGCGGTCAAGCCCGGGTGTTTTCGAGCGAGCGCGATGCCATTCGAGCCATAAAAGCTCAGGACGAAAGCGCCCTGCGCCCTGGCCAGGCCATCGTGCTCGCGGGATGCGGGCCGGCGGGCACCGGCATGGAGGAGACCTACCAGCTGACCTCCGCTCTGAAACACCTGCCCTGGGGCAATCGGATCCCAGTGCTGACCGACGCCCGCTTCTCTGGCGTGTCCACCGGAGCCTGCATCGGACACATCGGTCCGGAAGCCTTGGCGGGCGGTCCCATCGGCAAGCTGCTCGATGGCGACTTCGTCGAAATCCTAGTGGATCGCCTTCAGCTCACCGGACGCATCGACTTCGTAGGCGAAGATCCAGAGGCTCCTCTGGATCCAGAGCAAGCGGCGCGCATTCTGGAACGACGACCGATCAACCCGGCCATCGCCGCCCACCCGCAGCTGCCCGACGACACGCGGCTCTGGGCCGCGTTGCAGGACGCCAGCGGAGGAACCTGGAGCGGATCGGTCTACGATGTTGATAAAATCATCGCCACCTTGCAGGCTGGAAAAGTCGCCTTGTCACGCTCCTCGCAGGCCTAGCCCTTCCCGGGCATCGATCAGCCCTCGCCCGAAGACGCTCGGAAAACCGATCTTGGGATTCGCAATTCTGATACCCGCACACATGATTTCTAATCGTCGCGCCTCACTAGGAGTCAACGTGTAATCGCTCTTCGGCGATTTTCCTCGAATCTAACCGCTCGTAGGCTATCCGCATAGCACTTCGCCTGCTGAAGATTGGCGATTGGCAGCAATCTTTCAACGTCACATGAAACTCGGTCTAGGACTCTACAAACACATGCTTACGAGCGACAACTTCCGTTTCGCTCGCCAGGCGGGCGCCACGCACATCGTGGCCCATTTCGTCGATTACTTTCGAGGAAGCGCTCACTCGGACACGGACGACCAGCCGACCGGCGACGACTGGGGATGGGGCTTGGCAGGCGACGCGGAGCGGCTTTGGACCTTGGAGGACATGGTTTCTCTGCGCAAGGAAGTGGAGGCCCACGGTCTGACGCTGGAAGCCATCGAGAACTTCGACCCGGCCCACTGGCACGACATCCTCCTGGACGGGCCGAAACGCCCCCTGCACATCGAAAACGTGAAGACCATCCTGCGTCGCATGGGCGAAGCGGGCATCCCAGTGATGGGCTACAATTTTTCCATCGCGGGCGTGGCCGGCCGCACCACCGGTCCCTACGCTCGTGGCGAAGCTCCTTCCGTCGGCATGGAGGGACCTTACGACAAGCCGATGCATAACGGCATGGTTTGGAACATGATCTACGATCCCGACGCTCCCGAGGGCACGGTGCCTTCCGCCACCCACGATCAGCTATGGGACCGTCTGCAACGTTTCCTCGACGAGGTTCTGCCCGTCGCGGAGGAGGCTGGCGTGACGCTGGCAGCGCATCCGGACGACCCGCCGATGCCGACGGTCCGACAACAGCCGCGCCTCGTCTACCAGCCGAGCCTGTACCAGAAGCTGATCGACTTGAATCCAAGCCAGGCCAACAAGCTGGAATTCTGCATCGGCTCACTCGCCGAGATGACCGAGGGCGACATCTATGAAACCATCGACACCTACTCCGCTCAGAATCGCTTGGGCTACGTGCACTTTCGAAACGTGCGCGGCAAGGTGCCGACCTACAAGGAAACCTTCATCGACGATGGCGACATCGACATGATCAAGGCTCTGGAAATCCTGAAACGGAACCAGTTCGATGGCGTGCTGATTCCTGACCACTGCCCGTCCATGTCCTGCTCCGCTCCCTGGCACGCTGGCATGGCCTACGCTATGGGCTACATGAAAGCAGCTCTCAAAATCCTCGGTTGCTAATTCCGCAACGCTTCGCTCACCCTCTCGAAACCTCGCACTCAACACTCCAATGCGTTTTCCACAAATATTCTCTCTCGAAGGCGAAACCGCTCTCATCACAGGCGGCGGCACCGGCATCGGACAGGCCATCGCCCAATGCATGTACGAAGCGGGGGCTACGGTCGCTCTCGTGGGCCGACGCGAAGAAGAGCTTTCCCGCGCGGTGAGCGAACTGGGCGAACGAGCCCACTACTTCGTGCACGACATCACGGAGATGGATCAGGCCGACCGACTGGCTACACGCGTGGAAGGAAAGCTCGGCCCCATCACCTGCCTAGTCAACAACGCTGGCAAGCACCTCAAGAAGGCCGCCCTGGAAACCAGCACCGACGAGTTTCTCGCCGTTCTCAACACCAACGTCATCGGCACCCACGCCCTCATCAAGGCCATCGCGCCCGGCATGGTCGAGCGCCAGAAGGGCAGCATTCTCTTCACCGCGTCCATGGCTTCGCTGTTCGGCATCCCACAGGTCATCGCCTACAGCGCCGCCAAAAGCGCCCACCTCGGCATGGTGCGTTCCTTGTCCACGGAGCTCTCGCCGAATGGAGTGAGAGTCAACGCCATCGCTCCAGGATGGATCGAGACCGAGATGTCTCGCAAAGCCTTGGACAACGATCAGGCCCGCAAGGACAAGATCCTCGGCCGCACGCCGATGCACAAGCTTGGCCAGCCGAGCGACGTGGGCTGGGCAGCGGTCTATCTGGCCTCTCCGGCAGCCGCCTTCATCACCGGCACCATTCTTCCCGTGGACGGCGGAGCGAGCATCGGCTTCTAGTCCACCGCCGACGAGCGAAAGTCTTTTTTTTTCCTCAACCCATTTTCGGTTCAACGTATAACCGAAAATGGGTTATTTGCTTTGAGTCGCTTCACGCTCGCGCTACCTAAGGTTATCTATCCCGTTCCGAAACAGAGCGACGCCCCGAATTCAACGCTCGCCCGAATCCCTTCACCCCGCCCGCAGCCGCGGCCGCCAGGTCTCCGCCTTCGAGCGACCCAGATTTTCAGCCACAAAGACACGTACCTAAGCCCCCAACGTCTTCTTAAGCAACTATGAGACCCGAACAGTGGGAAATCTTCAAACGCGCCGCCCGCGGCGAGAAAATGGACAAAATCCCCATGGCGATGATCGTGGACAGCCCCTGGATCCCGGGCTACTACGGCATCAAGCACATGGACTACTATCTCGATCCGGAGCTTTGGTTCAAAACCAACTTGCGCCTGCACGAGGAGTTTCCCGACATCATCTTCATCCCGTCCTGGTGGGTTGAATACGGCATGGCAGCCGAACCCTCGGCGCTCGGATCGAAAATCAAGTTCTGGCAGGACAACACGCCCTCCGAGTACCACACCCTCTACCACGTGGAGGACATCGAGAAGTTTCCCGAATACGAGGTGGAAAACGACGCCTTCATGGCCATGACCCTGCACCGCATTCGCATGCACCAGCCGCGCATCCTCGACGCAGGCTACATCACCCCCATCGTCACCTCCCGCGGCCCCCTCTGCACAGCTGGCTTCGTGCGCGGCACCACCGAGTTCATGATCGACATCGCGGAAAACGGCAAGTGGGCCCACAAGCTGATCGATCTCTGCACCAACCTCATCATCGATTGGCTCAAGGCCCAGCAAAAGGCCATGGGCGACTGCGTGGAAGGCATCTTCATACTGGACGACATAGTGGGCTTCGTGAACGAAGACCACTACATGGAGTTCGCCCACCCCTACCTGAAGCGCATCAACGACGCCTTTCCGGACGATTTCGTAAAGATCTACCACAACGACGCCTCTATCGAAGCCTGCCTCGAACACCTGCCCGACACCGGCTTCAACGTGCTCAACTGGGGCAAGCAAACCGAAATCGCCGACGTCAAGGACCGCATCGGCGACCGCATGGTGCTGATGGGGAACGTCAATCCGCTGGAGATCGGCGTACGCGGCGATCCCGAAGAGGTCTTCGACGCCACCATGGACGTGCTCGAAGACTCCGAAGGCGAAAACATCATCCTCTCCGTTGGCGGCGGCACCTCGCCCGGCATGCCGAAAGAAAACATCAAAGCCATGCTCGACGCCCTCCAGGAATACAACGAGGACCGATAGGGCCTATCCGTTCCGAATAGCGCAAACCGTATCCACCTTCTCACGACTCCACCTTCACCATTCAGCATTCCGCCCTCCCCGTGCCAGACTACGCCCAGATGAATCAATACCTCTACGAAGGCAATGCCGCCGAAGTGGAGAAGATGACCAAAGACGCCCTGGCCGAAGGGCGCACCCCGCAGGAGATCCTCACCGAAGGTCTCATCGCCGGCATGGCGGTGGTCGGAGAGGATTTTAAGTACAATATCCTCTACGTGCCGGAAGTGCTCATCGCAGCCCGCGCCATGAAAGCCGGCATGGGCGTGCTCAAGCCCCTCCTGGCCGCTCGAGACGACGCGGCCATCGATGCCGACAGAGCGCCCGTCCTGCTGATGGGCACCGTGCGCGGCGACCTGCACGACATCGGCAAGAATCTCGTCTGCATGATGGCCGAAGGCGCCGGCTTCGAAGTGCACGACATCGGAGTCGACCAGTCGGTGGAAAAGTTCATGGCGGCGGCGGACAAATGCAAACCCCAGATCATCGGCATGTCTGCCCTGCTCACCACCACCATGACCTACATGAAAACCGTCATCGACGGCTTCGAGGAAGCGGGACGCACCGACGTCAGTTTCGCCATCGGCGGCGCTCCGATTTCCCAGATGTTCGCCGACGAAATCGGAGCCGACGGCTATGGCGCTGACGCTTCGGCGGCGGTGGAACTCTTTCTGAAACTGGTCGGACACATCGACTAGGCCTCGCGCTTCCATCGCGGCGCCAGAGCCCAGACGGCGTGCCGACACGAGACGCCGCATCGGCCTTTCGTATCCACTTTCCATACACAAACCGCCGACCTTTTCACACCCTATGGCCCACTACCAAATACTCTACTGGCAGGACATTCCCACCCAGGTGAAAGCGTGGGACGAGTTTGACGAAGCGAAAGCGCAGCTCGACCCGACCTTTATGAAACGTGTCGACGCCAGGGCTCAGAAGGAAGGCAAGACGGATTCCGCCAGCTACCTCGGAGCCTTCAAATGGTCGGAACCCCAGGAGCGCCCGGGCGAGGCCGACGACGTGGCTGACGAAATCAAAGAGGAACTCGAAGCGAAACTTCTATAACAAGCCTTCCCACGAATTACGCGAATTCCCACCAATTTCTTTTCAGCGTCATTCGTGAGGATTCGAGCAATTCGTGGGCAAAACTAAAATGCGATCTCTCCGCGAAAAGCTCCATGAATCCACCGACTTTCTCACCGGGGTCGAGCTCGTTTCCATTCGCGGAACCATGGCCGCCAAAAGCGCCCTCAAAGCCCGACGTTTCGCCCACGAACTCGTCGAGTGCGATCGCGTCGACTGGATTTCCATCACCGACAACGCAGGAGGAAACCCGCAGCTGGCGCCCCACTCCCTTGGCAAGCCCATCCTCTACGCGGGCAAGGAAGTGGTGATCCACCTCACCTGCAAGGACCTCAACCGCAACGGCCTCGAATCCGAAGCCTGGGCCTTGCACAGCGAAGGATTTCAAAACATTCTCGCTATGACCGGCGACTATCCGGTCGCGGGAAACGACGGGCTGGCCAAACCGGTCTTCGACATCGATTCGGTCGGCCTGATCGCTATGCTCAGCAAGATGAACCGCGGCTTCGACCATACGGAGCTGGTCGATCCGAGCCACGAGCCAAAGTACGAGAAAACCGCTTTCAATATCGGTGCCGTCACCACCAACTTCAAGCGGCTCGAAGGCGAGCTCGTCCCGCAGTACCTGAAGCTACGCCGCAAGACCCAGGCCGGCGCATCCTTCATCATCAACCAGATCGGCTACGACTCGCGAAAGATCCATGAGCTCAGAGTCTACATGGATCATCATGGCATGAAACGAATCCCCCTGATCGGAAACGTCTATCTGCTCAACCCCCGCGTAGCCAAGCTTTTCAACTCCCAGCGAATACCGGGAGTCGTCGTATCCGATAAGCTCCTACAACTTTGTCAAAAGCAGGCGGACTCGCCGGACAAGGGAAAAGCCTTCTTTCTCGAGCTCGCGGCCAAGCAAGTCGCCATCTACCGCGGACTTGGATACCGAGGGGCTTACATAGGCGGAGCGCACGACGCGGAAACGATCCGTCGCGCCCTCGACATCGAAAAGAGCTTCTCTGACGATGATTGGAAACGCTTCGCCAGGGAGATATGCTTCTCCCAGCCAGGCGAGTATTTCCACTATCAGGAGGATTCCTCCACAGGGCTGGCCGACCCCGAAGCGCCGACCGCTCCAACGCCAAAGTCGTCGCCAAGTTTCCACTACAGCCTATCCAGGTGGATGCACGATCACGTCTTCGCCCCGGAAACGACTTTCGCGAGGCTCGGACGAAAAGCCTGCGCCAACGCCAAGGACCCCGCCCAAGGCCCCGCTCCGCTTCGCGTCCTCGAGCACGCGTCCAAGGCGATGCTCTACCGTTGCCGCGACTGCGGCGACTGCTCCCTGCCGGATATCGCCTACCTGTGCCCCGAATCCCAGTGCGCCAAGAACCAACGCAACGGCCCTTGCGGCGGCACGCGCGACGGACGATGCGAGGTCGATGGCTACGGCGACTGCATCTGGCTGAGGGCTCACGAGCGCCTGAAGGCGGCCGGAAACGTTGATTCGCTGCTCACCCATCGCGCCATGGTGCAGAACCAGGGACTTCGTCACACCTCCGCCTGGGCCAACAACTGGTTGAAGCGCGACCATCACGCGAAACCGTAGCCCGTATCCACCTTTCACTGTCACTTCGTCACACCTCCCCTAAACCTGTCAACTCCACCTGCTAGAACGCTGTTTCCCATGATCTCAACCAAACAGAAACTCCACGTCATCGGCGAATTGATGAACAACTCCTACGCTCGCGCTCGACGCGCCTTCAAAAGCCGAGATCTGGAAGCGTTTCAGCGGCTCGCCCAAGGACAGTCCGAACTCGGAGCCGCATTTCTTACCCTCAACATAGATGGGACGCAGCGTATCCAAGTAAAACTACAGGAGATGCTGGACTTTCTCCCCACTCTCATTCCGGCTATCCAGCAAGCCTGCGACACTCCGATCAGTTTCGACAACCCCTCGATCGAATACCACAAGGTCGCCCTCGCCCACTACGATCGCAGCCTCAGCGGAAAACCCATCCTCAACTCCCTCGCCGCTTCGCGCGAAAACCTCGATGAAATGATCGACCTGGTGAAAGACTACGACACCAAAGCCATCGTCATGGCCTCGGAAAAATTCGTAGACGGCGGCGGAGCCCAGTGCCTCAATCCGCTGGATTCCTACGAGGCCGCCAAGCGATTCGTGGAAATGCTGGTGGAACGTGCGGACCGCTCCACGGACGACATCATCATCGACACCGGACTTGCCCCTGTCGGCGCCGACACCTACGGCTTGGTGAATATCGGCCTCGACGCCATGCAGCTCATTTCCAACGACCCGGATATGAAGGGCGTGCACATGATGGTAGGCCTGTCCAACTTTTCCTTCGGCACCCCGAAACACATGCGCGAGAAACTGGAAGGCGCCTACCTGACTCTCGCCATGCAGCGTGGGCTCGACTTCGCTCTGGCCAATCCCGAAAAATCCCCCGCGCCCCTACCTCCCGAGGATCCCATCGTGGCCGGCCTGCAAAACGCGCTCGACCAAGGCCGCCCTCGCGACGGCGAATCCCAGGAAAGCGCCGGCTTCCGACAGGCGGAAGCGATCCTAGCCCTTTGCGCCCAGCAGGATGATGACGACGATTGGGACGACTGGGACTAGAGACAGACTCCCGCGCATAAAACGGATGATCACGAATTCCTAAAAGCTAATTCGAGCCGATTCGAGCAATTCGTCGGCAGCAACACACAACCATAGTTCACTATTCACGCTTCATCATCCTCCCTTTCAAAGCAGAACGCCTGGCTTCGCGTCGGCACTCTCATCGACGGCGTATCCTCCTCTCCACTACGCGACGCCCATCTCGTCTACAACGATAGCGAGATCCTCTACGTCGGCGCCACCGCGCCTCCTGCCAGGCTCGTCGTCGATCGCTCTATCCCCGATCGAGAGCTTCCTCGGCACACGATTCTCCCGGGCCTGATCGAATCGCACGCCCACTTGTTCCTTGAAGGAGCGGAGCTGGACTTCGAAAAACGCAAAGCCTACCTGAAGCAATCTCCCACCATGCTGCTCGCAAAGGCGATCCTGCGCCTCGAAAAGCTGCTGAAACTCGGTATCACCGCGTATCGAGACGCTGGCGACAAGGACGGCGTAGGCATCGCCCTGAGCAAGCTCTACCGTTCCCCGAGCCATCCAGCGATGCCTTATGTTGAAAGCCCCGGGCCCGCCATTCACCACCGAGGACGCTACGGATCCTTCATGGCCGAACCGATCGAAGATCATGCCCATCCCGCTAGTGTGGTCGAACACCGAATCAAGCTAGGGGCAGATCGTATCAAACTTATCCCTACAGGAATCATCAACTTCAAGAAAGGCCTCGTCACAGCGAAACCTCAGATGGACGCGCAAGAAGTCAAGGCCTTCACCGAAGCGGCCAAGGAGCGAGGGAAGCAGACCTTCGCCCACGCGTCAGGCTCGGATGGGATCCAAAACGCTATCGATGGCGGCGTGGACTCTGTCGAGCACGGCTTCTTCATCACCGACGAGCAGCTCGCCCGGATGCGAGATCTCGACATCGCATGGACGCCGACCTTCGCTCCCGTTCAGGTCCAAGTGGACGAAGCGGAACGCATGGGATGGGACCAAACCGTCGTTTCCCATTTGCGGCGCATCCTCGAAAGCCATTCGCGCAGCCTGGCGAAGGCGCAGGCACGAGGCGTCAAAATCGTCGCCGGCAGCGACGCTGGCAGCTGCGGCGTGGGTCATGGCACGCATTTCCTCTCCGAGCTGGAGCTGATGGAGCAGGCCGGCCTCAGTCCGCTTCAGGTCATCAACTCGGCCACTGGCGTACCGGCTTCCCGACTCGGCTTCAGCGAGCGTTTCGGCAGTTTGACGGCGGGCTGCAAGCCACGCTTCATCCTCACCGAGCACGATCCGCTGGCCTGCGTTTCCCAGCTAAGGCTGCCCAAGATCACTCACTTCGATGGCCGCGAATTCGTCGGATCGGAGTCCGACGACATCAGCGGGCTCTAGCCAACCACGGGTCCAACCTTTTCGTTATGTACAACTTAAGGGATGTCTGAGCCAGCTCGTCCCTGTTTTTACGACTTCTCGCTTGATTTCAGCATTCGCACTGGTTCCTATCTGCGCCGATGGCAGAATCGAACTATACCGAGTCGAGCATCAAGTCCCTCAGTCCCCGAGAACACATCCGCCTTCGCCCTGGCATGTACATTGGCAAGCTTGGCGACGGCTCCTCTCCAGACGACGGTATCTACGTGCTCATCAAGGAAATCATCGACAACTCGATCGATGAGCATACCTCCGGACACGGCAATCGGATCGATATCACCATCCAGGACGAAACCGTCACCGTGCGCGATTACGGTCGTGGCATCCCGCTGGGCAAAGTGGTCGACTGCGTTTCCGTCATCAACACCGGAGCCAAGTACGATTCCGAAACCTTTCAGAAGTCCGTCGGCCTAAACGGCGTCGGCACCAAGGCGGTCAACTTCCTCTCCGAAACCTTCAGCGCAGCCGCCTTCCGCGAAGGCAAGACCAAACGGGCTGATTTCGAGCACGGCGAGCTGGTCAACGACGGGCGCAAAACCAAGTCCGACGAAAAGGACGGCACCTTCGTGCAGTTCGTGCCCGACCACAGCATCTTCAAAAACTACACGTTTCGCCTCGAATACGTGGAGGCGATGCTCTGGAACTACGCCTACCTCAACACCGGCCTCACCCTCTCGCTCAACGGAGAAACCTTCAAGTCGGAGAACGGGCTGAAGGACCTGCTGCAGGACAACCTCTCAGGCGACATTCTCTACCCCATCATCCACTTGAAGGGAGACGATATCGAAGTCGCCATCACTCACGGGACGCACTACAGCGAGGAGTACTTCTCGTTCGTGAACGGCCAGCACACCACCATGGGCGGCACCCATCAGGCCGCGTTCCGCGAAGCGATCGTCAAGACCATACGCGAGTTCTTCAACAAGAACTACGATCCGGCGGACGTGCGCACCTCCATCATATCCGCAATCTCAATACGCGTGCAGGAGCCGGTGTTCGAGTCGCAAACGAAAACCAAGCTCGGCTCCCAGAACATCGCCCCCAAAGGGCCTTCCATTCGCAACTTCGTCAACACCTTCATCAAGAAGGAACTCGACGACCACCTCCACCGCTACCCGCAGACCGCCAAGGCCCTGCAGCAGAAGATCGTCTCTTCCGAAAAGGAGCGCAAGGAGCTCTCCGGCATCCGCAAGCTTGCTCGCGAAAAAGCCAAAAAGGTCAACCTGCACAACAAGAAGCTTCGCGACTGTAGGGCCCATTTCAATACGAAGCACAAGCAAGCGGAAGACGCCACGCTTTTCATAGTGGAGGGTGATTCCGCAGGCGGATCCATCACCAAGACTCGGGACGTCAACACCCAAGCAGTCTTCTCGCTCAAGGGCAAACCGCTCAACGCTTTCGGACTGAGCAAGAAGATCGTGTATCAGAACGATGAATTCAACTGCCTGCAAAGCGCCCTGGATATCGAGGACGGACTGGATACGCTGCGCTACAACAAGGTCGTCATCGCCACCGACGCCGACGTCGACGGCATGCACATCCGCATGCTGCTGCTCACCTTCTTCCTGCAGTTCTTCCCAGATTTGATACGTCAAGGGCACCTGTACATCCTCCAGACGCCCCTCTTCCGCGTCAGAAACAAGAAAAGCACCATCTACTGCTACTCGGAATCCGAGAAGGAAAAAGCCCTGAAGCAGCTGGGAAAGACCGCGGAGATCACCCGCTTCAAGGGCCTCGGAGAAGCCTCACCCGACGAATTCGCCACCTTCATTGGGCCGGATATGAAGCTCGATCCCGTCACCATGTCCCACCTGCACAACATCGACGAACTGCTCTCCTTCTACATGGGTAAGAACACGCCGCAGCGACAGGAGTTCATCATCGAGAACCTGCGCATCGAAAAAGACGTCATAGAGACGGCGGAAGCCGTATAAGCCCTATAGCGTGTCGCTCAAAAGCCCGTAGCCAAAATTCAGCTACAGACTAATCACCTGCAGACCTCCTACCTGATTCTAAATGTCGGACGACTCCCAAGACGAACTTGACCTGCCCGCAGGCGGCGAAGAGAGCGAATCTCCCGAAAAGTCGGGAAACGCCAAAGCGCCTCTCGCCTCCAACTACCAGAGCTGGTTCCTCGACTACGCCTCCTACGTCATCCTCGATCGCGCCGTTCCCGCGCTGAACGACGGCCTCAAGCCCGTGCAGCGTCGCATCATGTACTCGCTCAACGAGCTCGACGACGGACGCTACAACAAGGTCGCCAACGTGGTCGGTCACGCCATGCGCTACCATCCGCACGGCGACGCCTCCATCTACTCGGCCATGGTGGGCATGGGACAGCGTAACCTGTTGATCGATACGCAGGGCAACTGGGGAAACACGCTCACCGGTGACGGAGCCGCGGCGGCTCGTTACATCGAGGCGCGCCTTTCCCCCTTCGCCCGCGAAGTCGTCTTCAATCCCAAGACCACCAATTGGCAACTCTCCTACGACGGACGCAACAAGGAGCCGATCAATCTTCCGGTCAAATTTCCGCTGCTTCTCGCCGAAGGCTGCGAGGGCATCGCGGTCGGCCTCGCCTGCAAGATCCTGCCGCATAACTTCAACGAGATCATCGACGCCGCCATCGCCTACCTGAACAAGGAGGAGTTCGAACTGTATCCAGATTTCGAAACGGGCGGAGTTGCCGACTTCACCAACTACAACGACGGCCTGCGCGGCGGTCGCATTCTGGTTCGCGCGGTTTTCGAAAAACTGTCGAAGTACCAGATCGCCATCCGAGAGATTCCCTTCGGCTGCACCACCGGTTCGCTCATCGACTCCATCATATCCGCGAACTCCAAGGGCAAGATCAAGATCAAGAAGATCGAGGACAACACCTCGGACAAAGCGGAAATCCTCATCACCCTGCCGCCAGGATCCGACGCGGACGCCACCATCGACGCTCTCTACGTCTTCACCGACTGCCAGGTCTCGATCGCTCCTAACTCCTGTATCATTGAGAATGATACGCCCTACTTCCTGCCCGTTTCGGAAATCCTCCAACGCTCGACCGACAACGTAAAGGGGTTGCTGAAGCGCGAGCTGGAGATCAAGCTCGCCGAGCTCGAGGAGAAGTGGCACTTCGACTCGCTGGAACGCATCTTCATCGAGGAGCGCATCTACCGACGCATCGAAGAGTGCGAGACCTGGGAAGCGGTCATTTCAGAAATCCACAAAGGACTCGACCCGTTCAAGAGCCAGCTCAAGCGAGAGGTCACCGATGACGACGTGGCTCGATTGACCGAAATCCGCATCAAGCGCATTTCCAAATACAACTCCTTCAAGGCCAACGAGGAAATCAAGAAAACCGAGAAGGGAATTCGCGAGACCAAGCGCCACTTGCGCTCGCTGGTCAAGTTCACCATCGCCTACTTCGAAGCCCTGAAGGAGAAATACGGCAAAGGGCGGGAACGCCGCACCCGTATCGAAAGTTTCGAGACGATCAAGGCCGCCGAGGTCGCGCTGCCCACCGAGAAGCTCTACGTCAACCGCGAGGATGGCTTCATCGGCTTCTCCCTCAAGAAGGACGAGTTTCTGTGCGAATGCTCGCAGCTTGACGACGTCATCGCCTTCAGCTCCGACGGCACCTTCCGCGTTTCCCGCGTGGCCGACAAGGTTTTCATGGGCAAGGATATCGTGCACGTCGCCGTCTGGAAGAAAGGGGACGAAGAAACGATCTACGACATGGTCTATCGCGACGGTCCGCGCGGATCGTCCTTCGTGAAGCGCTTCGTGGTGAACGCCGTCACCCGCGACAAGGTCTACGACCTGACGAAGGGCTCCAAAGGGTCCAGGGTCCACTATTTTCGAGCCAATGCGGACGGCTCCACGCGCCCGATCAAGGTGCGCCTCACGCCGACCTGCAGCGCCCGCATCAAGGAGTTCGATTTCGACCTCGGCGAGCTCACCGTGAAGGGGCGAGCCAGCAAAGGGAACCTGCTCACCAAATACGCCATCAAATCGGTACGCGCCCACTTCAATACCGAACTGTAGCGCCCATGCCCGACATCGTCGCCGAAACGCTCGCCAAGGCCATCTCCCTGGAGCACGAGGGCAAGCCCGACGCTGCGCTGAAGATCTACGAAGAGGCGATCGGATCGGGAGCGGAGGAGGTTTTGCTGCACAGCAACCGCGGCCTCCTTCTGGATCGCATGGGCAAGGTGGAGCTCGCCTTGGCCGACTTCCGCAAGGCGAACCTCATATCGCCCAACTTTCGCGACCACTACAATGCGGGAAACATGCTGATGAAACTCGATCGCTTCGAGGACGCGCTCTCGGAATTCGAAGCGTCGCTTTCCTACCGAAACGACTACCCGGACTGCTGGGCCAACAAAGGCATCGCTCACCACGCGCTCTCGCAGCTCGAAGAGGCCCGCGAATCCTTCGACCGGGCCCTGCAGCTCAATCCAGACTTCGCGCCCGCCCATCGCTGTCTGGCGATCCTGCATCGCTCCCTCGGACGCGACTCGCTGGCCATCGGACACTTCAAAAAGGCTGCCGAAGCGGCGCCGGAAAACGCCAACGCTTGGTTCGAATACGGCTGCGCGCTCTACAAGGCGCTCGACGGCGAAACGGTCTCCTTCGATCCCTCCGGACCCGAGGGCCAGGCCGTCAACGCCTTCGATCGCGTGATCGAGCTCGCCCCTGCAAACGCCGGCGCTTGGGGCCGAAAGATCGGCGTGCTCTTTCGGCTAGCCGACGCCGCTCAAGCGGCCGACGCGCAAGCTTCCGACGAAGCCCCGCAGCTGGTGCAGCTGATCCTGGCGGATCTGGCCTCGACGCTGACCCTGGCCAGGGAGCAGTTTCCCCACGACGACTGGTTCGCGAAGCGCCAGCAGGATCTTGCGAATTTCCAGCAAGATTCGCCCTAGCCGACGGTTCGTGAGAGCTTTTCGCCAATCACTCGCTTCGGTGACCTTGTATTGTCTCCGTTTCTAGTTAGGTTTGCCCTGAACATGCGTCTTTCGTTTCGTAGGAAGCGAAATGCGACCACCGCCAGATCGCCCTTGAGCCAAGGGCTTAGAGACCGGGAGCGCGCCACGCCGACTTCTGACCAACCACCGCAGATTTGCCAACTTCAACTCAAAGCTCGCCCTCGGTTCGACGGTGCCTCGCCCTGCTCGCAAGCGCTTGCATCGCCTTTTTCGCGAGCGCCCAAGCGGAGCGTGACTCCTTCCTCGGCAGCCCCTACTTCTCCGTATACGAACCGACCTCGATCGGGAGCCAGCACGGCCTCAACCACATTTCCATCGATCCGTTCGGTCGCATCCTAGTAGCCAGCGGGGCCAACGTGTTGGCCTTCGACGGCAACGTCTGGCTCACCTACACGCCCAAGGAATTGAGCGTGAGCCAAGAGAGCTTCTCGATCCACACCATCGGGCTGGCTCCGAACGGCAAACTGTACGCGAGCACCACCACCGGCATCCACCAGTTGAGCTTCGCCGCGGGTAAGCGCTACGAGCTCCGGTCCATCGCCGATGTCGAACAGCACCATCACCAAGGGGTATCCACCTTGCTCGAGCTCGTGACGGATGGCGACATCTTCTACTTCTACGGGCAAGGATCCATCGCGGAGCTCGATACCGCCACCGAATCGGTAAGGTTCGTGCAGGAGACGTCCAGTAGCATCGCCAGCGCCGCCTTGCACCAGAACAGCCTCTACGCCTTCGGCGTCGATGGAAAGGCTTTGAAACGAGAGGGAAATCAATGGAGAGCCTTAGGCAGCGGAGAGATATTGCGCTACCGCGAAGGCATACGGTCCGCCGAGTCCTGGCCGGGAGTCGGCCTGCTGCTGGGACCTGACATCAGCGGATTGCAGCGCCTCGACGAGGAAGCCGGCATCGTGCCGTGGCCCAGCGAGATCGACCAGCTGGAAACGCACCGCATCCTGGACATGGAGCCGATCTCAGACCAAGTGCTCGCCCTCTCGGTGGCGAACAACGGCATCTTCCTAATCAACCGAAAGGGCGAAGTCATCCAGTGCCTCAGTCGCAGCATCGACTATCGTTTCGGCCAGGCAAACCACCTGATCCACGCAGGGAACGGCGTAGTTTGGGCCATCTCCGAATCGTCCGTGATCCGAGTCGACTTTCTCAAGCCGCTCACGGATATCTCAAAACTACTCCCCTACGCCACCACCTACCCGCGCATCTTCTGGCATCGCGATCGCATGCATGTGGTTTCCGACTCGAAGCTCGTAGGCGCCATCACCTCCCAAGGCGGGGCCTTGCTGGGATTCGAGCGTCTGGCAAGCGAGCTCCCTAGCAGGATCCTCAATGCGATTTCGGTGGAGGACGGCATCCTTTGCGCCACGGTGGACGGCGTGTTTCTCCTTCGAGACGACCAACGCGCCCAGCAAATAGCCGGCGTGGCCGAGTCGACCTTGGTAGTGCGGCATCCTGACTACCCGAACCAAGCGGTAGCCATCGGAGGCCAAGAGTATCGGCTGCTGAAACGGGAGGATGGGCAATGGAGGGCCACTTCGTTTTCACGTCCCTCACGTGGGTTGAGCTACGACGCGGTTCTGGACAAGGACGGCGTGATTTGGCTCGAACTCGGGGTGGGAGCCGTGGCCCGATTGGAGATGCGTCCGGACTCCTTCGACGTTCGGCGGCTCGGAGCAGCCGAGGGGCTGGCGAACTATTGGGTCAACATTTGGCAACTGGGCGAGCGCACCCTTTTCGGAGTGGGAAGCGACATGGAGTATCAAGTATGGGATGCCAACACCCAAGCGTTCACACCGGTGAAGGAAAAGATAGCGAGCGGAATCTTCAGAGACTATCCTGGCGTCACCCGCCCCGTTCTCGACTCTGAATCAAGATTGTGGGTACCGACCAACTCGAACCACGTGATCCTTAGGATGGAGGAAGACGGCTCGATATCTCGCGATACCGAAACGCTCGCCTCCATACAAAACGAGCGATTGCTCTGGGTCAGAGCGCGCGGCGAAGGGATTTGGCTCACCGGCAAGAACAAGATCTTCCACTTCAATACCGCATACGAAAAGCCGCTGCCGAACCTTCCTGAAACCTCGATTGTGAGTATCGAAGATCCCAACACGGACACCCTTCTCTTCGACGGGCTTTCCGACCAACTCAGCGACGAACGCGCCATCGCCTACCGAAACAACAGTCTGCTGATTCATGCCGCCACTCCCACCATCGCCTACCCCCACGACATCTCGCACCAGTACCGCATCCTGGGGAAGTCTCGCTACTGGCATCGTTTCTCCACGCCGGAAAGCTTGGCATTGACCAACCTGCTCGAAGGCGACTATCGCATTCAGATCCGCGCCGTATCCAACAATACATACGGCGCCCCAACGGAGTTCTCGTTCACCATCTTCCCTCCGTTCTACAGATCAGCGTACGCGTACTTTCTCTATCTTCTCACCTTCGGAATCCTGCTGTACATCGGAGTGCGCTTCATCCGGACTCGAGCCGAGCGACGCAACAAGTTGCTCCAATCCGTAGTCGACCTGCGCACGAGAGAGCTGCGCGTGGCCAACGACGAGCTGAAGACGCTCGTTCGCAAGGCCGAATCCGCGACCATCGCCAAAACCGCTTTCCTTCACAACGTGAGTCACGAGATGAGAACGCCGCTCAACGGAATCATCGGCCCTTCCACCCTATTGCTTAGATCCGCCAAGGACGCCGACAGCAGGACCCTGGCTAAACTCGCCAAGGAATCAGGAGAGAGACTGGCAGGCATTATCGAGAAGCTGCTTCTTTTCGCTGAAGCCGAGGGCAACGACCTAAATTCGGATGTATCCTCTTTCCATATACAGGAAACTCTATCGGAACTGCTCTCGGAATTCGAGGAAATCGCCCAGCAAAAGCAGCTCGAACTTCAGCTTCGCATCGAACCGAGCACGCCCCGATACTGGTTCGGCCAATCAGCGAAAGTTCGTCAGGCTCTTCGCATCCTGCTGGAGAACGCGCTTAAGTTCACCGAATCCGGCTGCGTGAACCTCTCCGCCCAGAGGATAACGAACATCAAGGAAGGCGAGTTTCTGGTGATCGAAGTTTCGGATACGGGAATCGGAATCAAAAAAGAGCTGTTGAAATCTCTGTTCGAACCCTTTCAACAGGGCCGAGACAAGGGAGGCAACAAGCACAGCGGCACTGGCATCGGTCTTGCAATCTGCCAGCAGCTGGTGCTTTCTATGAACGGCCAGATCGAAGTCGAAAGCGAGGAGGAAAACGGAGCGTTGTTTCGTATCACCCTACCACAAAACGTCTTATCCAAAAACAAGCGACAGAGCGCGATCTGACCCGCCACACGAATCGATTCCCCCCAAATATGAGAGCCTTATCACGCTTCGCTCCGCCACTGCTTTGCCTCGTCGCTTTCGCTAGCCACGTTCAAGACACCCGAGCCGGGCAAACGATCAATACTGGAGCCTTGCTCGTAGACAATCTCCTGCAGAGGGAGGATTACATGCGCTACGGCGAACACGGCCTACACTATGCGGAAGCTTGCGCCGCAATAGGAGCCATGCGCTTTTGCAGCGCAACCGAAGATCGAGCCCGACTGGAAGCGATCGCCTCCCGCTACCAAAAGCTGCTGGAACCCGGCAGCGATTTGATCAGCGCGGAGCCTCACGTGGACTTCAGCGTGATCGGGGCAATCCCGCTGCAAGCGTATCTATCGACTGGAGACAAAACGCAACGCGCCTTCGGATTGCGGTTCGCCGATCGCCAATGGGAGGATCCGCTTCCGAGCGGACTAACCTCCGAAACGCGTTGGTGGATCGACGACATGTACATGGTCGGCTTGCTGCAAATGCAGGCGTTTCGCGCCACCGAAGACCCGACCTACGCGGACCGAGCAGCTCGTTTCCTTCATGCCTACCTTTCTCGCCTCCAGCAAGAAAACGGGCTCTTCCATCACGGGCCCGACGCTCCCTTCCTTTGGGGTCGCGGCAACGGCTGGTGCGCCTCGGCCTTGGCAGAGGTACTGTCATCGCTGCCGGAAACCCATCCGCTCTTCCCAGAGATCCTAGCCCGCTATCGAACCATGATGCGGTCGCTGCTCGACTATCAGCAGGTATCCGGCATGTGGACACAGCTCATCGATCGCCCGGATTCCTGGGAGGAGAGTTCTTGCACCGCCATGTTCGCGTACGCCATGCAAGTCGGTATCAACCACGGCTGGCTGGACGCCCACGCCTACCAAGCCCCTGTGGACAAAGCTTGGACTAGCCTCTTGCGGCGCCTCGACGAGCAAGGGGACCTGCAGGACATCTGCGTCGGCACCGGTCAAAGCAAGGACGCCAGCTATTATCTAAATCGGCCTCGACACTCGGGCGATTTCCACGGACAAGCTCCCATGCTTTGGCTCGCCACGCAACGCCTGAAAATCCGACCATGAAGGCATGCGCTGCCTGATCATAGGAAAAGTCTGGCCCGAACCAACCTCTTCAGCCGCAGGATCTCGCACCCTCCAGATCGTGAAAAGCCTCCAAGAGGCCGACTGGGACTTGAGCTTCGCTTGCGCCGCTCAAGAAACCGCATACAGCGCGGATCTTGAAGCAGAATGGGGCATCCCCTGCCATCCCATAGCCGTGAATGACTCGAGCTTCGACCGATGGATCGCCGATCTCGATCCAGAGGTCGTCGTTTTCGATCGATTCATGACCGAGGAGCAGTTCGGATGGCGGGTCGAAAAGTCCGTCCCTGGCGCCCTTCGCGCGCTCGACACCAGCGACCTCCATTGCCTTCGAATGGCTCGCCACGAGGCGATGAAGACTGGAAACGAAACCAGCGTCTCCTCGCATCCGATCGCCCTCAGGGAAATCGCCAGTCTCTATCGCTGCGATCTCACCCTCATGATTTCGGAATACGAAATCCACCTCCTCGAGACAGAATTCGAAATCAAGGATTTCCTAGTGGCCTACTGGCCATTCGCCTTGCCCGATCCGACCGAAGCGCTTCTGCCAAGCTTCGATCAGCGGCGAGATTTCGTCATGATCGGCAGCTTCCTGCACGAACCCAACTGGGATGCGGTCCGATACTGTAGCGAATCGATCTGGCCCAAGATTCGCTCCCTGCTTCCCAAGGCCGAGCTCCACGTCTATGGCTCATACTTGCCCGACAAAGCCAAACGATTGCACCAGCCTGAACTCGGCTTCCACCTGCGCGGCCGAGCGGAGCAGGCGGTCGAAACCTTGTCCCACTACCGAGTCAACCTCGCTCCTCTCCGCTTCGGGGCAGGTCTGAAAGGCAAGCTCGCAGACGGTTTTCTCGCAGGGACACCGAGCCTCGCTAGCCCCATCGCGGCCGAAGGCATGACCGGGAGCCTCCCCTGGGGCAGCGAAATCTGCGAAGACCCGAATGCCTTCGCCTCCGCCAGCGCCTCGCTCCATGAAGATCCTCTGGCCTGGACGAAAGCTCAGCAATGCGGTTTCGCGATCGCCCGCCAGCGCTTCTCCGAAAGAGAGTGGCTGCCTAGGCTTCCTAAACTGCTCTCAGAGGCCTTCAGCAAGCGCTGGGAAAACCGTCGAAGCAACTTCATCGGCCAGCTCCTTCGTCATCATCAGCATCGAAGCACCGAGTTCATGAGCCGATGGATCGAGGCGAAAAACAAGCGCGCCTGAGTTGAAAAACGGTCAGATGCCGGGTGGATTCTAAGATGATATGACGGGGATCTAAGATCCGTACACTCTGCACATATCAGACAGGAAATATCAGCTTAGATACACCTGGAAATCTACTATTCGATTGACTTGGAGTAAGAAAATCCATGGCCTGATTTATCGTTTATTTAGCATTTTTCTCATACTCCAAATGGAGCATTTGAATAGCAATTAAGCACCTGCATCACCCCAATCCACTGATCCCAAAACCGACTCTCTACCTGACGCCTGATTCATTGGAAGCGGGCTGAAAGAAAGAGCGCTGATCGTTACCCGATACCCCCTTTTGAAAATGAAAGCCAGTCCAGCAGGCCGGGGTGATTTAAGGTTATATCTTCCGAATAAGCTTTTCACTAGTCAGACACACAAACACGAACATGAATAACAAACTATGCTACCCCTGGAAGAGCCGTTGCGGCTACTTCCTGCTGGCTTGCGCCATGGCTACCTCTGCTAGCTATGGACAAGATTCGGCAAACGACGTGGAGGAGGAAGTCTTCGAGCTTTCCCCTTTCGAGGTGACCGCGGATGAATCGACCGGCTACGTCGCCACCTCAACATTGGCAGGAAGCCGCATCCGCACCGACCTGAAGGATGTGGGCTCCGCGATCAGCGTTGTCACCGAGGAATTCCTCAAGGACACCGGAGCGGTCAACAATGAAACCCTTCTGCAATACACGCCGAGCACAGAAGTCTCGGGTCTTGCCGGCAACTTTGCGGGTTTGGGAAATGGGAATGCTCTCGATGACACGAGCCAACGTATGGCTCCACACGAAAGCACCCGTGTTCGCGGTCTTAGCCAAGCCGACAATACTCGGGACTTCTTCCTGACAGGAGTGCCCTGGGATTCCTACAACGTGGGAAGAGTCGACCTGCAACGCGGCCCCAACGCCATCTTGTTTGGCATCGGAGCGCCCGCCGGCATCATCAACACATCTGTAAACAGCGCTCACTTCGAAAACGAAGGCTCTGTCGAGGTCAGATTTGGAAGCTACGGTTCAACCCGCCTATCTCTAGATAAGAACTTCGTCATCTTGGAAGACGAGCTCGCGTTGCGAGTATCGGTTCTCGATAGCAATACCAAGTACCAGCAGGATCCCGCTTTCAACGAAGACCAGCGCATCTTCACCGCTGTCCGCTACGAACCAAAGTTCCTGCAGTCGGAAAGCATGTCGACGCAGTTGAATGTGAAGTACGAAAACGGCCAGATCGACGCGAACCGCCCTCGCATCATGCCGCCAGGAGACTTGATCTCACCATGGTGGACCAATGCGGATCTCGCAGCTGTTCGCCAAGCGGGAGGCATGAATCCCCTAACCCTGGGTGAAAGCGATGGACCGACCATTGCGGCCCTGCGCGCGGCGGGCGACCTCGGAGCAGGCATCCGCGGCGACAACTCCAAGTACTTCAACAAAGCAGTTGGCGCCTTCGGCCGAAACTACGGCGGTATCGTAGCTGTCTTCGATGATCCAACCAGCGGAGAGCACTCTCTGATGACCACGGATATTTCGAAGAACGTAACTTCAGTGGTCACCCTGCCATGGACGATCATGTCGGGCGTGATTGGCCGCAAGGATCTCGAGGGGACTTTGCAGACCGCCGACAACTACGACTTCTACAAGGACGAGCGTTTGCAGGACACTTCCATCTTCGACTTCCGCAACAAGCTGATCGACGGTCCCAACAAGAGCGAATGGTCGAACTTCGACGTGCTCAATGCGAGCTTCTCGCAGACATTCCTCAACAATAAGGTCGGCTACGATCTTGCTGTGTATGAGGAGAGTCTTGACCGCGGCCAGACCAACCTCACCTCCGATTTCGGGCAGGCCATCACCATCGACCTGAACAACCACCTCGTCGACGGTTCGGTCAATCCGAACTACGGACGCGCCGCAATGATCTCTGATCAGTTCGCCAACAACAGCTACGATTCGGAAAGGTCCGCTCAGAGACTCACCCTCTTCGGGGAGTTTGATGCCGTCGACAGCATGGGAGATAGCGCACTCTCGAACTTCATAGGTCGTCACGTGTTCACAGGCCTCCTAAGCAATGACGAGCACCAGTGGGAGAATCGCAACTGGTTCCGCTACGCCGCTCCGCTCGAATACGGATTGGAGTACATCGGAGGCGATCCTCTTCTCCGAAACAGAACCGTCAATGTGCTCACCTATCTATCCGACAATATAGCCGACCGATCGAGCATCCGAGGCGCCAACATCGGCCGCTTGTACGCTCCACAGATTCCTAAGAACGGTCCTCTGCCGGTCTTCGATCTGACTTGGAACTCAGACGTCGACCCGGACGCCGTGTGGGTCAACCAGTACGGAGATGAGTCAACACAGGCCCAAAATCCAGCAAACTACCTGGGTTGGAACGGTTCCGACTACATGCTCGACCTGATAAGCGACGTGGAAGGAGATCGCGATCTTCTCACGACCAACGCGTCGCTTAACAAGACAAAAACCGAGTCGTGGGCTCTCAACTGGCAAGGCTACTTCCTCAACGGGCACGTAGTTCCCAGCATAGGCATCCGTCACGACGAGCAGGAGTCCTACTCTCTCGGCGGCGGCGACTTGCCGCGACGAGCAAATGGCAGCGATACCATTGCGGTTGAATCTCCAGACTACCGTCTACCTTACTCGCCCGATGTCATCGTCGCGGACGACAGCGAAAGCTACAGCATGGTCGTTCACGTCCCAGATGCCTGGACTGAAGCCCTTCCATGGGACACCGGAATATCGTTCTCGTACAACAAATCCGAGAACTTTCAGCCGTCCGCCGGAAGAATCGATGTCTACGGCAACCCGATCGCTTCCCCGAAAGGCAGCACCGAGGACTACGGTTTCAGAATCTCTATGCTAGAGGATAGAATCTCGTTCCGTGCCACATGGTATGAGACCGACGTTTCCGACGCAAAACTCGACAGCTTCGGTGGCGCATACATGATCTGGGGCGCAGAGGCTTGGGGATATGGCTTCGCTCGAGGCAACCTCCTTCGCGCCAACGTTGGCGGATGGGCAAACTATACCGAAGGCTATGATCCACTCGGTATCGCTGGCGACGAAACACCTGAGGATGGATGGTCCGACGAGGATATTGCTTACGCTCAAGCCGTTGGCGACGCCATCACACAGGCCTACATGGACACCCGACTGGAAGACTCCTGGTATAAGCTCTGGGCAATCGACATCGCATCGGCCGACCAAGGCAACTTCATCGCTGGTTCAGAACCCAACGGCTTCACCGTAACTGGCGATACGCACTCCGAAGGTCTCGAGTTGGAATTCGCTGCTCAGCCCACCAACAACTGGAATATCACCGCGAACGCCTCCAAAACCGAAGCCCAGCGCATCAATATGGCGGGATCTCTGGTTGAATGGACGGAAAATCGCTACGAAATCTACAACACGCCAGTCATGCTCGACGGTGAGCAAGTCGGTGTCGTCGGTGACGTACGCTTCTGGAATGGTGGATACAATCCGAACGAAACCCTGCTGGGCAAATTCACTCGCGAATACATGTCGGGCTACTGGCTCTACCGAATGCAGGAAGGCGCCAACGTGCCAGAACTACGCCCATGGCGCTTCAACCTCATCACCAACTACTCGTTCGAAGACGGAGCTCTCGGCGGCCTGAACATTGGCGGCGCTTACCGTTGGCAGGACGGACAGGTCGTCGGCTACCCGATTCTCGACGGAGCGACGATCGACGATCCTCGCGCGTTCGATCTGACCGATCCGTATACCAGCCCTGCTGAAAAGAATATCGATATGTGGGTGGGCTACAGTCGCCCTCTCAATGATCGAGTCGATTGGAGGATCCAGCTTAACGTGCGCAACGTGCTCGACGATGACGACCTTATCCCGATCACGGTGCAGCCAGACGGCAGTCCCGCCGCCGTACGTATCCCCGAAGGAAGGACTTGGCAGATCTCCAACACCTTCACCTTCTAGGCGGCCCAAAGCGTATTCGAAAACCCTTTCAAAGACCCCTCGCGCGAGGGGTCTTTTTTCTTCGATCGCTTCAGCTAAAAAGCCCAGACAATCAAGCGCCACGATTGACAGGATTCCAATCCTCCAAGATTCTCGATTCACGATCGTCAGCCTGATACAACAAGGATGCGCCTGAATCGCACCATCTCCTACCCCCATTATACAAACGAATTCGCTGAACCTTCGTCATGACTCTTTCAATACACCGAATGCTCAAAGCAATATCCTTTCGCATCGTCGCAGGATTGGCCACGCTTCTGCTGGGCGGATGTTCTGCAGAGAAGCAGAATCACCAAGCGAAGTCCGGTGAAGATGGAGCGATCTCATACTCGAATCGAGAAGTGGGCATCCCCAGCACCGACCGGCCGTGGATTACCCATGTGAACGTGGTTGATCTCGATGGAGACGGCTTGACTGACATCCTCGCATGCGACGCCCAGACGAACACCGTCGGCTGGATACGCCAAACCGCTAAAGGGCGCTACCACGAGCGCATAGTCGCAAAGGACCTGCCCGGACCCGTGCATGTGGAAGCGGTCGATATGGACGGGGACTCCGATCTCGATCTACTGCTCTCCTGCATGGGACAAGTCTTCCCGAACAACGATCTTATCGGCTCCGTGATCATCCTAGAAAATCTGGGCAAGGAGACCTTCAAACGACACGACATCATCACCGACACCTACCGGGTAACCGACGTCCGAGCAGGTGACTTCACTGGTGACGGCCTGCTCGATCTAGCTGTAGGAAAATTTGGATACCAGCAAGGAGAAGTCACTTGGCTGAAAAACAACGGAGGCTGGAATTTCGAGGAAAACGATCTATCCAGTCTGCCCGGAGCGGTCAATGTCTGTATCGAAGATCTCAATGGCGATGGCTCACTCGATATTGTAGCTATTATTTCACAGCAGTACGAAGAGCTTCACCTCTTTGAGAATGATGGACAGGGCAGCTTTAGCGACCGAATAATCTTTGGGTCCACCAACGAAGACTTTGGAAGCAGCGGAATCAGCTTGTGCGATCTCAATCAGGATGGAAGCACTGATATCCTCTACACCAATGGCGACGGTTTCGACTACGCTCAGCCTGGCTCTCGTCCGTGGCATGGTGTGCAATGGCTTGAAAACGATGGAAAAGGTAATTTCCAGTATCATCGGATTGCCGACTTCGCCGGAGCGTACAGCCCCGTCGGCTCAGATCTGGATCTCGATGGAGATATCGACATTGTTTGCGTGAGCGGCTTCAACGATTGGGACAATCCAGCCTCAGTATCCATAACGGCATACATCAATGACGGAAATCAAACATTCACTCCACAAGTCATCGCCCATACTCCAACTCATCTTGTAAGCGTCGTCGCCGCCGATCTAGAGGGCGACGCGTATCCGGAATTTGTGACAGGTGGTTTTCTCGCCTACCCGCCATGGGGGCACGTCAGCCGTGTACACATTTGGAGCAAGAGATAGATTTTTGTATGCCTTTTTCTCGAAAGCCCAATCAATTTGTAGCGTGCCTGCTCGTTTCTCTTTTTGTCTTCGGGTGCGGAAACGGACCGGACTCTCGAAACATCGACACCCCCCTTCCCGAAGCTCTCTACCACTCCGAAGTTGAAGCGGCAAAAGAAAGCTCGCTAACCCCTGAGGGAAGACTCGAAGGTCTCAAACGTCTCGCACGCCTGTACCATGCTAATGGATACCAATCAAAAGCGATTGATGTCTACCGCGAACTCTGCGAGCTCGATCCTCGAAATCCGGTTTGGCCGCATTCCCTCGCAAACCTGCTCGCAGGGTACGGTCGCTTGCAGGAAGCGCTACCGCTTCAAGCCAAAGCTGTCGAACTCGCCCCAAACGAGCGAGCCCCCAGACTCCGACTCGCCGAAATGCGCCTCAAGAATAACCAGGTCGACCAAGCCGAAGAAATCCTTCAGTCCATCCTTGAGAGCGATCCAAATGAAAAATACGCGCTGCTCGGACTTGCTCGCTGCGACGTAGCGAAAGAGAACTGGGCATCCGCTCGAGGTCGCCTCGAAAACGCAGTCTCCATAGACCCGAATTTTACCGGAGCATGGGCCTTGCTTTCCACCGCGCTCGAGAAGCTGGGCGTGGATCAGCTTGCGGAAATAGCGCGCGTCAAATCGTTTGGCCGATACGTCGACTTTCCGGATCCCTGGCTGAACGACCTCTGGAAAGACTGCTTCGACCCCTACCAGCTCAGCGTGGCCGCCGCTGTCACTACCGATCGAGAACTCTCGAAATCGCTGCTCGAAAAAGCGATATCCCTCTCCCCTTCGTCAGGCGCCTACCACCGCCAACTTGGCAATATCCATCTACAGGAGGGCGAGATGCTGGAAGCGAAAAAACGCTTTGAAATAGCGGTTGAAGCCGACCCGAAGGATGCAGAATCTTGGTCGTCACTTGTCAACGTCTTGATGCAGCTTGATGACTACAAAGCTCTGAGCCTAGCGCTCGACACCGCCCTTCCGCTTTGTCCGAACTCCGCTTACCTGCACTACATGAACGGCAGGCGCTACGCTATGGTCGGTCTCTATCAGCAAGCTCAGCGTGAATTCGAAGAATCCAAACGCATCCAGCCACACGAGGGGCGCTCCTACGTTCAGCTCGCCATGATTTCTCTGATGCAGGGAAACCTTCTCGAAGCGAAGCGCGAAGCTGAGGCTGCAATGATGCGCGAACCTTCCAATCCCGACATTTACGTGGTGCTCGCTAAAGCTAGCATCATGGCCAAGAGGCGGGCCGAAGCGCGATTGTGGATCAGCAAGCTGATGGAGCTTCCAAATCACTCTCCTGAGGACCTCAGAATCCTTAAGGAAAATTTCGAGCAGGCATTCCGATAAACGCCTCCTGCTACACTCCCCCTTCACCTATGGGGCCCAAGGCTCCGCCTTCACGTCCCCTGCGTGCGACCATCGACGCTGCAGAGCCTACGATCATCTCAACGATCCCTGAAGGCAATGGTTTGTTCGTATCTTGTTTTTCGATACACAGGCATTCCTCCAAGTTCCCTATTCAACTGCAGGAACCAACCGTCGCTTTCACGTTGGAGGAGCTGAAGGAAAACCGCACGCAAACCTCCACCCAGCTTTCGATGCCGTAGGCTTCAAGGATCGGCGCCATTTCTTCCGCGCGCTTTTGCATGTACTGCGTCCAGGCCGCCCGGGCAGGTCTCGGAGCTTTTGGCACGGAGCGCCACATACCGGTCAGATGGAAGCAGTGTGTCTCTGGCTTGGTTAGGAATTGCAGGCCCCCACTCGTCGCACAGAGCAAACAGTTCTCAGCGAGACGGAAGCCCTATGCGGCTGCGAACTAGAAAGCCGTCTTTCAGCTCAGACTATTTCAAGGCGGAACAATCGCTCTTGTTGACACCGGGCCCGCTCATCGAAACGCAAACCCGGAGGAGCCCTCACTTCGCTCGCATTCAGGAAATATCCAGGCTCGGACCAATCTACTACGCCAGGAGGAAATCAGCCAATCACTACAGCGCCCGCCTTGTCACCGTAAAAAGACGCCTCGTCCAGCCGAGAGAAGAAACCAGATCCCGCTTCATGCCCGACCCGATTTCTACAAACAGATGCTCAATCGAGATCAAGAATTGTATGCCAGCAAATACTTATCTTCGAAACCGCGCTTTTCCGGGGAAGACCCTCGTTATTTCACTCTAACAATAGCTTTGACTTGCCGCATCTTTTCGGTGTTTTGATTTATCGTTATTCCATTGCAAAAGACTAATTTCTACTAGTACTTAGGTTATACTTCGATTTTTCGAAACTCCCCACCCCACGCTTGAAATATCCCTCTCCCGGCTCAGAAACCCACCGATTGAGCTAGCCTTGATAGCTTAAAGCAAATCTCTCCGCCTAGAGGGCGTCCCTTCCACTGTACCCCGTTTCGATTTAGTCATCCACATTCTACACCTTACTGATTTATCGCAACACCCCAATTTAGCGATATATTCCCCATCTCACCAGTCAGACACACAAACACAAAATATGAATAACAACCCATGCTACCCTTGGAAGAGCCGTTGCGGCTACTTCCTGCTGGCTTGCGCCGCCCCCTTTGCAGCGCAATTCGGCGTCGCGCAGGACGAGGTTGACGACGAAGATGAAATCTTCGAACTCTCGCCCTTCGAAGTCACGGCTGATGACTCTGCCGGCTATCGAGCCACAGCGTCCTTGGCCGGTACTCGTATCAAAACCGACCTGAAGGACATCGCTTCGTCAATCAGCGTCGTCACCAAGGACTTCCTCAAGGACACCAACGCGACCGACAACCAGTCGCTGCTGACCTACACCACCAATACTGAAGTTGGCGGCGTGGGCGGAAACTTCGCTGGTGTCGGCAACACCTACATCGATGGTGTGAGCGAAAGCGCCAATTTCGTAGCGCCCAACAACAACACCCGCGTGCGCGGTCTGGACTCCGCCGACAACACCCGCGACTACTTCCAGTCCGACATCCCTTGGGACTCCTTCAACGTGGAGCGCGTCGAACTTCAGCGTGGACCGAATTCCATCCTTTTCGGCATCGGCTCTCCAGCTGGCATCATCAATACCGGCATCAACCGGGCGTTCTTCGGGAACGAGACCATAGCGGAGCTCGGTTTCGGAAGCTTCGGCTCCATCCGCACCACCTTCGATATGAATAGAACCATCATCGAAGACGAGCTCGCTGTGCGCGTGGCCCTCCTGAACGAGAACCAGAAGTACCGCCAGAAACCCGCGTTCGAAGACGACAAGCGTATTTTCGTATCGCTTCGCTACAAGCCAAGCGCCCTGCAGACCGACAGCATCTCGACCCAGATCCGAGGCACCTTCGAAAGCGGAGAAATCGAGGCGAACCGCCCCCGAGTCCTCCCGCCCCAGGACCGCATCTCACCGTTCTTCGACCCTAATGCCATCAACAGGCAGACATGGGATCCCTACTACGCTTGGGAAGCGGGCATCATCGGCTACGCCACCACCACAATCGAAGGCGAGACTCAGAACTACTGGACCGTGCAGTACCCTGGTCCGGGCATTCAGTCCACGGCGAACCCGATTTTCACCTTCGACAGCTACGATTCCGCCAGCCCCTCCCGCTGGGAACAGGCCAGCGCCACGACCTTCTTCGGACTCGGGGCCAACGGTTCCTTGGACGCCGCCATTGACGGCTTCCCCTACGGCTCGAACATCGGTATCGGCAGCTACAACGAGTTTGCGAAAAACGCCAACCAGGCGGGCGTGCCAGGTTTCGAGTCGGCCGACTCCGGCTTCTACAAGACGAAGTCGCTCACCGATGACACCGTATTCGACTTCTTCAACGTGTTGATCGACGGACCCAACAAGAGGGAATGGCAGAACTGGGACGCTTACAACCTGTCCTGGGAGCAGACCTTCTTCAACAACAAGCTCGGTTACGAGCTCGTGCTCGACCGCCAGAAGTACGACGACGGCCAAACCCGCAATCTCAACGGCTCCTACATCTCCGTGGATATTCGCGAGAACCTCATGTACTACCCATGGTACATGGAGGATCAGGTCGTGCCGAATCCGAACGCTGGACGCGCCTTCGTCGGATCAAGCACCCGTGGAACCAACAGCGCTCGCCTCACCGATCGCGAAAACGATCGTTTGACCGCATTCGCCGACGTGGACTTCCGCGACATCATCGGTCAGGACGGGCTTGGCAAATGGCTCGGTCGCCACGTTTTCAACGCGGTCTACAGCGAAGAAACCTACGAGACGGAATCGCGCGACTGGGTACGCTACGGCGTTGAAGGCGACTGGATGGAAAACTACACCACCGTCGCTTCCAACAAAGGTCTCATCAACGGCGATACCATCGTCGACTGGATGACCTACCTCAGCGGCGACCTTCGCGGACGCAGCAGCGCCTCCGGACTCAACCTGCCAGGCGTAACCGCAAAGCAGTCCATCGGAGGCGTATACGATATTCCGTACTTCGATTCGCACTGGGACTCCAACGTGGATCCAGGAGCGCCTTGGACCGATGGCTCCATCATCAATGGCGAAAGCCAGGATAGCACTCAGGCCGAGAATCCGCTCAACTACGTCGGCTGGGTCTCGGAGCCTTTTAACATCCTCAACGCCGACGCAGGCGACATCGACAAGCTGTACACGAACATCTCGAAGAATGAAGTCACCACCGAGTCCAAGGGTATCACTTGGCAGGGCAAGTTCTTCGACGGTGTTTTGGTTCCCACCTGGGGCTACCGCGAAGACACGCAATCCCTGCGCGACGCCTCATCGTCCTCTTCCTTCCTGGATGACGGCAAGACTGAAAACCCATACGGCTACGCCCTCCCGGACCCGCGCTACCTGAAGAGCTCTTTCGAGGTCTCCGACGACAGCACGAGCTGGGGCGTTGTGCTGCATACGCCGAAGAATATCGCCGACATGCTCCCATGGGGTACCAGCATCTCCCTCTCCTACAACGAGGGTCGCAACACTCGCGTGCAAAACCGCTTCGGATTCGGCGGAGCCGCTCTTCCCAACTCGAAGGGCTACACCGAAGACTACGGATTCGTGATCAACACGCTCGACGATCGTCTGACCTTTAAGACGACCTTCTACGAAACCACCGTCACCGACGCGAACATCTCCAGCGTCAGCAGCGAAACTGCTACCCTCGGAAACAACACCTACTACCTCCGCAACCTCGAGGCGTGGGGCACCGCTTCCGCGCTGCTCGACCTCGCGGGACGCGAAGTACAGGCCAACCCAGATGCTTACACCGACGCGGAAAAAGGCGTTCTTGGATGGAACTGGTACTGGAACTGGGCTCTCGTCGACGGCAATTCCGTTGCCGGCGCCGAGGAATTCCCCGGAGCATGGGACGGCGCCTACAACGACGTCACCAGCGAAACCTTCCTGAACCACCCGTCGACGGTCAAGCAGACTGCCGCAATCGAAAGCTGGCTGTCCCAGATGAACGATCAATCCTGGTTCGACGCTTACGGTTTCCCGGTCGATGTGGACCTAGCTGCAGCAGGCGACTGGCAGGGAGCTATCAACAGCTGGACGCCAACGTCTGGCGTTGGCGGCGTGCAACCAGCAGGCGGCGGACGCATCAACGGCGTTTGGCCAACCGGTACCGTCGACTACGTATCCAAGGGGGTCGAATACGAGCTCCTCGGAAACCTCACCGACAACTGGTCCATCTCCGTGAACGCCTCCAAGACGGACGCCTATCAGACCAAACTCGGTGACGATCTGGTAGCCTACATCGAAGACGCGTACGAAAAGTACTCCAGCCCGGCAGGCGATCTCCGCCTCTGGTGGGGCGGCGACAACAGCCTCCGTACCTACTTCAACCAGAACATCTGGTCAGCCTACCAGTTCCAGCTCCAAACCAACGGCAAGCTCGCAGCTGAGCTTTCTCCTTGGAGCTTCAACATGGTGACCAACTACAACTTCACCGACGGCAAGTTCGCTGGCCTCAATGTCGGTGGTGGCTATCGTTGGAAAGACGGAAAGATCATCGGTTACGGTCTAAACGACGCGAAGGACAACCTCGATATCAACAAGCCACACTGGAGCGACGACGAGCAGCACTTCGACCTCTGGGCAGGTAAGGACTTCCGTCTCACCGACGGCCTCACCTGGCGCATTCAGCTCAACCTGCGCAATATCGGCGAGGAACCCGAGCTGAAGCCTCTCAGCGTTCAGCCAGACGGCTCTCCCGGCGTATACAGCATCCAGGAAGGCATGACCTGGCAGGTGACCAACACCTTTACGTTCTAAGCGGTAGCAAGCTATAGAACTCTCACGAAAGGCTCCTCCGTTCCGGGGGAGCCTTTTTGTATCCAGAATACCTGATCCACGCTACATGGTCCAAGGCTCCGCCTTCACGTCCACTTCGTCCGACCAGCGACGCTGCAAAGCTTCGATGCTCTCAACGATCTCCGAAGGCAACGGCTCGATCGTATCCTGCTTTCCGATACGCAGGTATTCCTCCAAGTTCTCCACTCGACTGCAGGAGCCCACCGTCGCTTTCACGTTGGGAAAACTGAAGGAAAACCGCATGCAAAACTCCACCCAGCTTTCGATGCCGGAGGCTTCAAAGATCGGCGCGACCTCTACCGCGCGCTCCTGCAAGTACGGCGTCCACGCCGCGCCGGGCACGTCCCGGAGCTTATGGACCGGAGCTCCGCATACCGCTCGCATGCCCACCACCGGAAAATTCCTCTCCCGTATCAGATCCCAAAGCCTGTTGTCGGCGAATCGCTGCAATGGATTGAGATAGAAAATGAAAGCGTCTATCAGCTCGTGCCCATGTCCCGACGCCAGGGCCTCGTACGGCGCCTCGGAAGTCCAAGGAAACACTTCGTAGAAGAACGAGCGCACCAATCCGTCCTCCTTGAGGCGACGCAGCTCGTCTTGCGCTTTGCCTCCCGTCGCAAAGGATTTCGCGAAATCTCCTCCAAGGCAGAGCTGCCCCACGTCGATGTGATCTACGCCCAACGGCTCTATGTTCTCTTTTATGGTATTGCGAATTTCATCGATGCTGTTGTTACCCAGCTTCACGATGAGTGGCGGCGCCTTGCTTCGATCCTCGTAGAAGGCCTTGCCCAGCGTCTCCAGCGCGTCGTCATACTGGCGGCTGGTGTGGAACCAGACGCCGGAGTCGATTGCCGCCCGAGCGATGCGCATGCGATCGCCCATCGCTACGTCGGCGTGGCCTAAACGCGTGGTGCCATAGACGAATTTGCTGAGCGGTGGAAAGTTTCGTTTCGATTCGTTCATATCCAGAGAGAGGGCTGCGAGAAGTCTTAAACCGACTCAGCAAACCCAGGCTCCGCGGACATGCAACGCCTCGACTCGCTATTACCTAAGAAGACCTTCGACGGGCGAGTCTAGCTGTTCTCCAGAGCTTCCTTCGCTTCCCGGTAGTCGGGATTCAGCTCCAACGCTCGCTTGAATTCGGAGACAGCGCCCTCCACATCCTCCAATTCCCGAAGCGATCGACCGAGCTGAAAGTGAAGCTCCGCGTCGTGGTCGTTCAACTCCACCGCCTTACGGAAAAGGCCGACGGCCTCTGCGTGCTGCTTCTGCAGCTGAAGCACCAATCCCTTTTCCTTGTATCCGAGAAACGGATTCAACCGAAGGACCTCTTCAGCATGGGCAAGCGCCTTTTTCATACTGCCACCGCCAATCGCTGGAGCGTTGCTATAGTAGCGACTCAGTCCGATGTGAGCGCTTAAGCAGTCGGGATCGATTGCGATCGCCTTCTTGTAGTCGTCCATGGAGCGCATGAAGACCGGCCCCGCAGCGAACATGTTCATACCCATCCCCTTGTAGGTCCTGGCGAGCGCCCGCTGCGAATAGGCGTCCGCGAAGCCTCCATCGACTTCAATTGAAGCGCCTAAGGTCTTGATCGCGTCATCGTACCTGCCGAGCCCGATCTCCGCCTTCCCTAGGATGTACAAGGCCATGGCGTTGTCCCCGCTTTCCACCAGTGGAGCAAGCGCCTCGGCCGCCTTGTCGAACGCTCCCGCCGCCACCGCTTCCTTAGCTTGCGATAGTATGGTTTCATCCGAAGCGGACAGGCTGAGGGAAGTGGCGAAAGCCAGCAGAATAATCGTCAGTGTTTTCATTTTGTATCGATGATTTGGATTCTAGTTGGATTTGATAATGTCTTGAGGGTTTGTCCGTGTGATGCGATCGGACACGAACCAGGTCGTGCCCACACTCGCCAAAGCCACCAGAGCGACCAACGCTAAGCCGCTAAGGTAGAACGCGGTGTCTAGAGTGCCTCCGAATCGACCGTAGTACCGAAACGCCCCTGCAAACAGGGCGACCCCGAGGGCCATGCCCAAACCGAGTGGTCCGATAAGCTTCAATACCACCAGGCGGTTCAGCTGTCCGATGCGGGCGCCCAGCACCAACCGGATTCCCCATTCCCGAGCGCGTTCCGATACGTTGAAAGCCATTTGCGAGCCAATTCCGAATAGTGAAAGAAAAAGCGTGATCAGCCCGAACGCCATGAATACAAGATACATCAGCGACTGGATGGAAAGGTGACGATCAAGCACGCTTTCGATGGTCTCGACGGTGATGCCCAGGTCCGGATAGCGATCGCTCATCTCGGTTCGGAATCGGTCCACACTGAACGTATCCAAGTTTCGAGCGCGCGCTAAAATCGTAGTGAAGATCCATGGGCTTTGCGTGGCAGGTACCAGCACTTGCGGCTTCGGCGGGTCGCTCACCGTGACCTGCGCGTAATCGTCCACCACTCCGACCACTTGGCGAAATCCCGGCGACATCCAAGGCATGATCTGAATCTGCTGGCTCAAGGGATCCGAGCCGTCGCTCAGAAACGCTTCCACAAAGGCTTGATTCACCATCGCTACGCGTTGCGACTCCAAGTTATCCCATGCGTTGAAGCTGCGGCCGTGGAGCAGTTTGATTCCTAGCGTATCGACGTAGTTCAAACTGACGCTGTTGTAACCGGCTGTGACTGCTTCGTCACGCTCCGCTACGAGATCCCTCCCCTGTAGTTGAAATCCGAATTCGAGTTCGATTCCCGTCAACGGAGCGCTCGAAGCGGAGGTCGTATTCAGTATCTCTTCACGCCCGCCGATCCATTCCTCGAGCTCGCGGTAGTATTCCGATAGCCCTGGCAGATCGAACATCCGGCTTTCCCCCGGAGATATGGTGATCATTACAAGGTTGTTTTCGTCAAACCCGAGATCCAAATCCCTCAAGCGCTGGTATTCGTACACCACCACCAATGCCGATAGCAGAATCGCGATCGCGATGCCGATTTGCGCCGCGAGCAGAGCGTTGCGGCTTCGGCCGCTCTCCTTGCTCAAACCGTGGCGAGCTTCCCCGCTTCTCAAGGCGTCGTTGGGATCGCCTCGGGTTACTTGTATCGCCGGCAATATGCCGAAACTGACGCTGGCGACCAACGCGATCACTAGGATTGTCCATCCCAAGTGATTCGAAATTCCCACCTCGTGCAAGCGAGGAAGAAACATATCGGGTAGCAGCGATCCGATATTCAGGAGAGTCAAGGAGGCCAGGAGCCAACCGAGACCGCACCCCAGCAGGCAGACTACGCTCGATTCGACGAACGCTCGGGTGAAGGCCTGGTGCACGCTTTCGCCGATGGCCTGCCGGATCCCTAGGTCCGTTTTCCGCTGCAGTCCGCTGATCATCTGTATGTTCGCGAGATTCAGACAAGTGGCCAGCATCACCAGACTCACCGCGACGAATATCAGGATCAGGGGCGTCGTGAAATCTCCTACGATTATGGTCTGCAAGGCGTCAATGGTGGCGCCTCGACCGCGATTGGTGGCTGGATACTGCTCGGCCAGATCGCTCGCGATCTGCTGCACGTCTCGCTTCGCCTCGGCCTCAGACACTCCGCTCTTCAGGCGACCTACGACGCTCCAGTATCGAGAATCTCTGATAAAATACTCGCCCGTCACATCGGGAAACGGAGACCAAACGTCGGCGAAGGATGGTTCGTTGAACGACTTGGGCATGACCCCGACAATGGTGTAGACCTCGTCATCAAACCAAATCGACGAACCAACAATATCCTCGCGGCCGGAAAACTCGTTCTGCCAGAGATCAAAGGAAATCACCGCGGATCGGGCGTTTTCGGAAGCGAAATCCTCCTCGCCAAAAAACGACCCCATTTCCGGGTGGATTCTCAATACCTGCGCGAAGTCGCGCGTCACCTTGGCTCCAAAGAGCTGGCGTGTGGTGCCGCCCTCTTCCTTGTAGTTCAAAAACTGCCCCCGATAAGCGAACAGACCATCGAAGCTCTCCTGGTTCTCTCGAAAGTCCCTAAAGTCAGCCAAGGCCATGTAGTTGACGATCTTGCCAGTCTTCTGGTCGACGGACTGGATTCCGTAAAGCTGCTCGCTTTGCGGAAACGGCAGTGGTTGTCGCACCACCGTGTCGGTGACAGTCCAGAGCACCGCCACAGCCGCCGTGCCAATCGAGAGAAGGATAATGGAAAAAAGCGCCTGCCAAGGCTTGCGCTTCCAGTAGCGAACGCTGTCGCGAAACAGAAGGTAAGGATGAATTTCCATGGGGAGGAAGGTAGATGATTGCGGGACAAACGACATGTGCCATTGGTCACGGCCAATGGTCACGATCCGGCATCTATCGCTTACCCGAAGCGTCGCTCCGGGTTACATTTTCCCTAAGTTCGGAAACGCTTCAGACCAACCCCAGCTCCCGCCCCAGCAAGGCGGCCTGCGTGCGATCGAGCACGCCCAGTTTTCCCAAGATATTGGATACATGGTTCTTCACCGTGCCCTCAGCGAGATCGAGCGTCGAAGCGATTTCCTTGTTGCTCTGCCCCTTGGCCAGGCAGCGCAGCACTTCGCGTTCACGACTCGAGAGCGATTCCACCATGCGAGGATCCGCCTTTGGAGTTTTCGGTTCAGCGAGACGATTGAATTCAGCCAGCACTTTCGCTGCGATGGACGGCTGGAGAAACGAATTGCCCGCATGCACAGTCTTGATGGCGTCCACCAGGCTCTCCGAAGGCGTATCCTTCAAAAGATAGCCTGCGGCTCCGGCCCGCAAGGCCTCGAAAACCCGCTCATCGTCGTCGAAGGTGGTCAAGGTGAGCACGCGACAGCGGGGAAAGCTCCCTGCGATCAGGCGCGTCGCTTCCACTCCATCCATTTCCGGCATGTTCAAATCCATCAGCACCACGTCCGGCGAAAGCTCCCCACATGCCTTCAAAGCCTCGCGCCCATTGGCCCGCTCTGCCACGACTTCGAGGTCCTGATGCAGGGAGAGCAAGGTCCGAAGCCCCTCCAGAAACAGCGGCTGATCGTCGACCAGCAAGACTCTGATCGCCCCACTCATCGCGGAAGATCGATGGTCAGCTTAAATCCATTTCCAGGACTGGTATCGATCTGAACCGTTCCCTTCAACAGATGAGTTCGCTCCTTGATGCCCATAATGCCAAATCCTCCATTAGTATCCACGCACCCGATACCGTCGTCTGCGATGACCAGTCGAACTGTTTGAGGGTGGCTACAGTCAAGCGTCACCTCGATCTGGCTGGCCTGCGAGTGCTTGCGAGTATTGGTCAGCGACTCCTGAGCGATACGATAGAGCGCAGCAGAAATCTTCGCATCCAGCTCCTTGAGCTCGCCTATCCGTCTAAATTCGGTACGTATTCCGGTGCTCTCAAGCTCCTCAAGCAAGCCCTCGATCGAAGCGGCCACTCCCTTGTCCACCAATCTCGCGGTGCGCAGCGAAGCCACCGACGAGCGCACCTCCGCCAAGCCGCTCTTGGTCATTTGCTGAGCCTTCTCCAAAAATTCCCTGGACTGGACGGGATCGCGCTCCAGGAGGGCTTTCGCCGACTCGATCTGCACGTTGACCACGGTCAGAGAGTGTCCCAGCGTATCGTGGATTTCGCGGGCGATTCGATTTCGCTCCTGCGTCGCCGCAAGCTCTTCCGCCTGGGCGCTGTAGCGACGCAACCGGGCGTTCGCCTGGTCCAGGCTTTGACTCAACGTCTCCGCTCGGAAGCGGGAGTTTCGCTCTCGCCGCAGCAGGATGAACATCATCATGGAGAAACCGTAGCCCGAAGCCGCGGTGAAGATATCGTCGATCCGCAGCCAGACATCCCACATGAAATAGGCCAGCAAAACCCAGCCGCCGATCTGGCCCACGATGTAGAGCACGCAGAACTTGAGCGGAAAGACGTAGACCGAGAAACTGGCGAGAATGAAAAAGTTCACGTAGTTGAAACCTAGATACCCAGTATTCTCGTGGGCGACGTACGCATAAAGAAAACAGGACGGAACAAATCCGAAGAGAAAGACAAGCATCTCGGCGACCGTCCCGTGCTCTCGCGGCGGGCGACCGTTTTTTGGCATTCCCACGAAGCCACTGCCCGAGCGCTCCATCATGCCGCCCAGAACGATCCAAGAACCGGCGAAACCGCCCCAGAGCAGCACCTGCAGCAGCGTCAGCCCAAACCGCATTTCCCGATCCGCGAAAACGAAAGGCAATACGAGCGAGAGCAGCATCATGGTTGCCGCAAAAGCACCGGCGATCATCCCAGTGCGCGCTTCGCGACTCATCGGCGCCTTCTTCCCGCCCTGCTCCACGCACGCGACTTCTCCTGTAGTGGCTGCTTGCATACTATTCGAAAAAGCTTAGCGCGATACGCATCTAGAAGTCATGTGCCAAAAGTCACGTTTCCATCATTTTCAACCACCAGATCTTGGTCGTGACCCGCGGCGCGCCTTTTGCTAGGATTAGCCGCTTCATGAAGGACGCCAAATCTCCCTCCCTCGGCCTTTCCATTCTCCCCACGCTCGCTTTGATCGCCTTTCTGGCCATCGGCGTGCTCGCGTTGAAAACTTCGCCTCACATTCCCTTGATGCTTGGATGTGTGGTGGCAGCCTGCTGTTCCCTGCGTCTAGGCCACTCGTGGGACGACGTGCTCAAAGCTTGCGTAAACGGAATCTCGCTCGCGATGCCTGCCATTCTGATCCTGATGGCAGTGGGAATCCTCATCGGATCGTGGGTGGCGAGCGGAGTCGTGCCCTTGCTGGTGAGTTACGGATTGAACCTGCTTTCCCCGAGCTTCTTTCTCGTCGCCGCCTGCTGCATCACCTCCATCGTGGCCTTCTCCACTGGCAGCTCGTGGTCGACCGCAGGCACTATCGGCGTGGCTCTTGTCGGTGTCGGACAAGGGTTGGGCATCGATTCCGCCATGGTGGCGGGCGCCATCGTTTCCGGAGCCTATTTCGGCGACAAGCTCTCTCCTCTGTCCGATACCACCAATCTCGCTTCAGGCGTCGTTGGCGTCCCCCTCTTCGAGCACATTCGACACATGCTCTACACCACGATTCCGAGCATGCTGATCGCTCTGTTGCTCTACGCCTTTATCGGACATGGCTCCACGGACGCGGCGAGCGACGCGAAGGTAGCGGAGCTGCTCGCCGCGCTGGATGAGCAGTTTCGACTCAGTCCTTGGCTGCTGCTGGCGCCTGCAAGCGTACTGGCTCTTATCGCATTTCGCGTGCCAGCCCTGCCGTCTATGCTGGGAGGAGCGTTCGCGGGAGCGGCGATCGGACTGACTACCCAAGACATAGGCCTGAGCTCCATGTTCGAAGCCATGCAGTCGGGCTACGTTTCGACGAGCGGAAACGCCCAGATCGACGAGCTCCTCTCCCGAGGCGGGCTGGAGAGCATGTTCTGGACGATCGGTCTGATCATTTGCGCCATGGCCTTCGGAGGCATCATGGAGCGCGCCGGCATGCTGAACCGGATCGCCAACGCGGTACTCAGCTTCGCGACATCCAGCGGCAAGCTGGTCAGCTCCACGCTCGCGACCTGCATCGGCATGAACATCGTGGCCCCAGACCAATACCTCGCCATCGTGGTCCCAGGCCGCATGTACCGCAGCGCCTTCGCAAAAAGCGGACTGGCTGCCAAAAACCTCTCTCGCTGTCTCGAGGATTCAGGGACCCTTTTCTCCCCCCTCGTGCCTTGGAACAGCTGCGGGGCTTTCATGATGGGAGCTCTTGGCGTCAGTCCGTGGCTCTACCTGCCCTACGCCTTTCTAAACCTATTATGCCCATTGATTTCCGCGATCTACGGATTCACCGGGTTCAGCATGGAAAAGACGGCCGAGAGCTCAGGTGACGAAGCCGAGCGTTGAAGCCCCTGTTCGAATCTCAAAAAAAAAACAAAAACAGTGAATAGCGACGCCGCTGGCCTCGTCTCAAGGCGCGAAACAACACTTTCAACCCCTGAGACCATGAGACCTATGAAAAGCATATCTATTCTGACCGCGATTGCGCTTTGCGCCGCCCTCCTTACTCCCAATACCGCCAAAGCCGGCGATAGCGAAGACGCCCTCATCGGCGGACTGGTCGGAGGACTGATCATCGGCGCCGTGCTCGCCGACAACGACGTCGACACTCGATTCGAAGTGGGCTACCGCTCTCATCGAGGCCACCACGATGGCTACTGGACCTGGGTCTCCCGCAAAAAGTGGGTGCCCGGCTATTACGAGCGTCGCCGCGACCATTGCGGCAACCGCATCAAGGTCTGGGTTTCCGGCCACTACACCTACGTAAAGGAAAAAGTCTGGGTATCGCATCGCGACCACCGAGGCCACGACCGCTACGACCGCTGCGACCGACGCGGCCATCACGACAACTGCAGAAGCTGTAGTCACGACAGCAGACACCGAGACGACCGCTATCGCGATAGACACCACCGCGACTACGCCAACCGCTTCTAGTCGCGAAAGCCGATTTGTCTCCCCTCAGGGCCCGCGGCCCACCAGATCTTTTCGGGTCGCGGGCTTGAAACGAGCCCGCTCGCGGCTTCATTCACCTTGCGCCGCATACCGAGCCCTCCTAGAACCACACACCCTGCCAAACGCATCAAAACCATGAACGAGTCGCCATCCATCGACAAACGGAAAGCCCAGCTTCTCATGACGCAGCTCATGGACGGGGAGCTTTCCGCGGCCGACGCGGATCGTCTCGAGCGCTACCTGAAGCAGCATCCGGAGGAAATCGATTGGATGGAGTCGGCCGATCTTTTGCGCCAGCTTCATCAGGAATGCCAAGCAACGACGATAGCTAAGGAGACTATCCAAGAAGCGGATACAGGCGGGACTCTGCTTTCCTTCGCCTCCTACCTGCGACCGCTCGCCGCCGCCGCTGCCATCGCCATCGTAGGCGTCGCCGCATGGATAGGGTTCGACCAGACCGAGTCGGCATCCGCTTCGATCGAACCCGCCGTGGTGGAATTCGTCTCCACCGACCTTCCAGACGCCAGCACCTTCGTCTACTCCGACGAGGAATCCGGCTGGACCGTGGTCTGGGTGGAGACCGATAACGCTCCTAAAACCGAAGATCACGGCTAGGACGGCTCAGCCCACGGCTCGCTCGGAACCCTACTCAGCGACTACTGGATCTCGATCTTAGGCTGACTCTTGACCAGATCGTCGATCTGCTTCATCTGGCTAAGAAACGGTTCCAACCGGTCGAGCGGCAACGCGCACGGCCCATCGCACTTGGCCTTTTCCGGATCGGGATGCGCTTCCAGAAACAGCCCAGCGATGCCCACCGCCAGCCCCGCTTTCGCCAGGTCGAATACTTGCTTGCGACGTCCTCCCGCGGCCGTAGCAGTCCCACCAGGAATCTGCAGCGAATGCGTCACGTCGAAGATAACTGGATACGTGGTCTCCTTCATGATTCCGAATCCCAGCATGTCCACTACAAGATTGTTGTATCCAAAACTTGAACCGCGTTCGCACAGCATGATCCTGTCGTTTCCAGCCTCCTTGATCTTTCGGATGATGTGCTCCATCTCTCGCGGGGCGATGAATTGAGCTTTCTTCACGTTGATGATCGCGCCAGTCTTGGCCATGGCGACGACCAGATCCGTCTGGCGGCAGAGAAATGCGGGGAGCTGAATAATGTCGCACACCTCAGCCACGGGGGCGGCTTGGTAAGGCTCGTGCACGTCGGTTATCACCGGCACGCCGAAGGTCTTCTTGATCTCCGCCAGAATCTCCAGCCCCTTCTCCATGCCCGGTCCGCGAAAGCTGGAGATCGATGAGCGATTGGCCTTGTCGAACGAGGCCTTGAAAACGTAGGGGATGCCGAGCTTGTCAGTGACCCGCTTGTACTCGCTGGCGATTTCGAGCGCCAGATCGCGAGATTCCAGCACGTTCATCCCAGCAAGGAGCGTGAACGGCATTTCGTTGCTGCATTTGATGTCACCAATTTCGATCACCTTGGACATGGAGCCGTTCTTCAGGCTTTCACCCATCTCGCCAACAAAAAACGCTCGGAAACGAAAAACCTTTTTGAGGTTGCCGTGTCGGTGGCTTTTCCAGTCCCTTAGGAGGCCAACGCACACCGCTCCCTCATCACTTCGCATCGATGTCTAAACGAAAATACTGCTGGATAGACCTGGAAATGACTGGGCTCGACCCTGAAACCGACCGTATCGTGGAAGCCGCGGTCATCGTCACCAACAAGCAGCTCGAACCGGTCTTCGAATGGGAGACCGCGGTGAAGCAGAGCCCCGAGACACTCGACGCCATGAACGAATGGTGCAAACACCACCACACCGAGAGCGGTCTCATCGAACGCATACCGTACGGCATCAGCGAAGAAGCTCTCGACGACAAACTCGCCGAAATCACCCTGAAATACTTCAAGAAGAAGAACCCGGTGGTCATCTGCGGAAACTCCATCGCCCAGGATCGCAAGTTCATAGATCGCTACTTGCCCAAGTTCGCCCAGCGATTGCACTACCGCATGCTCGACGTCTCCAGCTTCAAGATCGTCTTCCGCGAGATGCTGGGCCGCGAGTTCAAGAAGCAGAATACCCATCGCGCCTTGGACGACATACGAGAATCCATCGCCGAGCTGAAATACTACATGAGCGCCATCGACCCCAGCTGCCTCGCCCTCATCGACAATACGCCGAAAGCGGAACGCAGCGAAGAGGAAGCGGCCGCAAACTGATGCCTCGCGCCTCGCAGTTCGGCAGATTCGCCCTGCTCCTCTGCGCGGGGTTTTGCCTGGTCCTCTCGTTGGAAGCCAGGCCTGCTTTCGAGGAAAAAACGCAACGCCTCGTCGAGGCGATCGGAAAGCGACTGCAACGATCAGCCGTCGTCTTCGGACAGGATTTCTCCGACTGGGAGCAACACGTCGCCGCGAAGGCATCCGCCTTGAGCTCCGCAACGAGCGACGAAGAGATCGCCCAAACCCTTGGCGAAATTCTCGAAAGCTACGAGTTGAGCCACCTGGCGATCTTTTCGCCCGACTCCGCCAAGCTTCTGAAAAAAGGCCTTCGCTCCGGCATCGGAATCTCCCTCCATCCGATCGAAGAAGGAAAACTCATCAGCTACGTGGTGCCGAGCAGCCCTGCCGATGCGTGCGGACTGCAAAAAGGCGATGTCCTGACTCAGATCGACGGAGCTCCCATAGATAACGTGGAACAGCTCCGCGGCGAGATCGGTCAACGCCGCGAGCTTACATGGATCCGTGGGGGAGAACGCATGTCATGCGAGATCGAATACGCCGTCTTCGAATCGACCGAGCGAAGCTCCATGTATTGGCTAAACGACGACATCGTCGTCATTCGCATCGCGAGTTTCCAGTACCGTTTCTACCAGGCCCATCGAATCAACCGATTCTTTCGAGAAGCCAGGCATGCCAAAGCCGTCGTGATCGACCTTCGAAACAATCGAGGCGGACTCTCCTTCTATTCGCGGCACTTGGCGTCCAAGGTCTCCCCTTGCGACTCGACCTACGCCCTTCTCGCCAAGCGAAAGCACCTGAAGCGTAGCGATTCGCTGGAGGAGCTTGCGCGAATGGCCAAGCCGATACGACCGCTCCCCTTCTCCCGTGCCTACCGAGGAAAAATCATCGTGCTCGTCGATTCCCTGTCCTCCTCCGCTGCGGACATTTTCCCCGCCTTCATCCAGGAGACCGGACGAGGAACCGTCATCGGGCAAACCACCTCTGGCTCCCTGCAGCTGGCCCGCACCTTTCGCCTGCCCTATGGCTTCAAGCTGTATGTACCCATTTCTGAAATACTGACTCCCAATGGAAACCGCCTTGAGGGCCGCGGTTTTTCTCCGGACATCTCTCTCAGTTTAGAGCAAATCGTGAACGACGACTTCGTCTTTCAGCGAATCAAGGAACTGGTACCGTCCAGCGATTAGCTGCCGCTATCCGAATAGAACTGGTCGATCTTTTCCGCGACGTCCCGAAACCCGATATCGCTGGCGTAGATGATCTTGTAGCGACGTATCGCCTCCTCCCGTCTCCCAAGCCGCTCGCAGCACTCCGCAGAGGAATACAAGACGTCCTTCTTGAACTCGTCCATGGACAGGGAGCCCTCGATCGCTTGGTCGAACTGCTGCAAAGCGATGTCGAAAAGGCTTTTCTTGAAAAAGGCTCTCCCCAACAGCACGCTAGAGCGCTGGCGCAAGCTGGTGCTTCGCTGTGACACCTGAAACTGCTTGATGGCCTCGTCGTAGCGGTCCATCCGAAGCAGCAATTCACCGTACTTCAGCCGCTGCGCGTAGTCGTTTGGAAACTGCTCCACCATCTTTCGAGTCTCCTCCAGACGCAGCGTTTCCAACTCGCTCTCCAAAATTCGGATACGCTTCTGGTTGCGTTTGCGCTTTTCAGGTCGGTTGACGTTGTCGGTCTGCAGCTTCTGCAGCTCGCGCTCGGTCGCCTTGATCGCGATTTCGCTGCGCGTCTGCTTCAGGGCCAAATCAGATTCCGCCTGCGGCAGCAATGCCGCCTTGTCGAGCCAATGCAGGGCGTTCTCGAAATCGTCCCCTTTCACAAGCGTTTTCACCAGGCGCTTGTACAAGTCCAGGTTTTGTGGGTCGCGCTGAATCGCGTCCTCAAGCTCGCGCTCATGGGCCAAGGCCGCTCCTTCGTCCTGTCTCAGGCGACTTTCCCGCTCCAAGCTGTCCGCCTGCTCTTCGTCTCTCAGCTTGGAGCGAAAGTCCCGCTCCTTCTCCGCCCACTTCCCTTGATTGATGGAGTGCGCCACCGAAGCGGATTTGACCAGCTCCTGGATCGCGCCGCTCTCCGGCTTCAACCGGCTAAGCCGTTCCGCCACTTCCACCGCCTTCTTGGTTTCGCCAACTTTGGTCAGGGCTTCGCAGTAGCGCTTCAGCAACTCGATGTCTTCGGAATCCCGATCGCAAATGCCATCGAGGCAAAAGACCGCAGTGCGATAGAGTTCCAACGCTTCGGCGCCTTCAGCGACTAGCGAAAGGCCGCCTTTGTGAAACGGATTTCGATTCAGGGCCCTCTCCCCATACGCCATCGCCATCGACGGATTCTTCTTGAGGTATGGCTTGCCGTAGACGAGGCACAAAAAGGCTGCTATAGAATTTTGAATACGCTTCGGTATGCGTTTTCTCTGATTCGCATAGATGCACTGCTGAGCCTGACGCAAAAGCTGACGCGCCTCCAAGAAAGCTGGCTTCTCGAGCAAGAGGCTTGAACAAATCTCGACCGCGTATTCGTAGTTTCCTCTCTCCACCGCAAGCTGAGCCACATCGAACTGCTTTCGCATTCGAGAATCCAGCTCTTTGATGGAAACTTCGCTCATCGTGATGGGTGTCGCTAGACGCGCTGCAAGTCCCGCTCGACCGCGCGCTCCAAATCAGCCATCGCGGCCCCGACCGCCTCCTCGGAACGCGCCTCCACCAAAAGGCGAATCTTCGCCTCAGTGCCCGAGTACCGAACCAGCAAACGACCATCGCCGGCCAGCTCGCGTTCCCATTTTCGAATGCAATCTGAAAGGTGAGCGCACCTGTCGAGCGGTGGCTTGCTCGCAATCCTGATGGCTCTGGTGAGTTGAGGAAACGCCTGATAAAGCCCCGCCCACGAACTGATTGGCTGGGCTGACTGCGCGATCAGAGCCGAGAGGGCTAAAGCGGCGCAAAGGCCATCGCCAGTGACCGCGAATCTACCGATCACCACATGCCCCGACTCTTCGCCGCCAAGCGAATACCCCTTCGACAGCATCAGGCGAGCGATATGCTTGTCCCCGACATCCGTGCGAAGCGCCGTGATGCCTCTTTCGCTTAGGGCCGCGTCGAGCCCGAGATTGCTCTGCACCGTGGTTACCAAAACGTTATCGTGAAGCGCTCCCTTTTCCTTGGCATCAATGGCCAGAGCTGCGAGCAAAGCCTCCCCTGACACGCGGTCACCGTTTTCATCCGAAAGGATGACTCGGTCGCCATCGCCATCGAATGCGAAACCTAGGTCGTATTCGTTTTTCTCGTACAGCGACTTCAGCGACCCTGGATGCTCGCTGCCCACGCCTTTGTTGATGTTCGAGCCGTCCGGCCGGTTTGCGACCACATCCACGCTGGCTCCGAGGGTTTCGAAAAGCTTGGGAGCGATTTCCGACATCGCACCGTGAGCGCAGTCCAGGGCTACCCGCTTCCCCGCCAGCATCGCCTGCGGAAAGTGGGCAGCGAGCCCTTCTATATAAAGCTGCTTCAAATCCGAGCCGTCTTGGACGGAGCTTGCGACATCGTCACCAAGACCCTGATCCCCGGCGGCGCCGATCGCGTCGTCCAAAGCCTGTTCCAAGGCCTCCGACGGCTTGACCCCTGTCCCTTCGAAAAACTTGATCCCATTGTCGGACGCCGGATTGTGGGAGGCGGTCAGCGAGCAGGCCAACGACGCCTGACTACGTTTCGCCGCGTAAGCGACGCAGGGCGTGGGAGCGATTCCGAGATCGATCGTGATGCCACCTTCCGCTGACACGCCTTTGGCGAAGGCAGCCAGCAGGGCCTCACCTGAAGCTCGCGTATCCCTCCCTACCACGATTTCCGGGACCTCGTCGCCGACGAAATCGCGAGCGACGCTCACAGCGGCTCTCCCCGCTCGGAATGCGACTTTTTCATTGAGAGAATCGCCGCCCCAAGGACCGCGAATTCCGTCCGTTCCAAAATACGTCAAAGACATGCTGGGCTAGGAAGCGTAGAATTCCTTGGTCTGTTGAAGCTTTTTCCTGACACCGCCGCCTACGATCAAGTCGCGAGCTTCCGGGACTCCTGCAGGGATGCTGGGGTAGCGGCCGATGGCGTAGAACGCGCTGGCCACGTTGAGAGCCACCGTGTCCTCCAAACCTTTGGGCGCTTTTCCATCTAAAAGAGCATCCAGAATCCGCAGATTCTCTTCGATCTCCCCGCCAATCAAATCGTCCAATGGAGCGGGATCGAGTCCAAGGCTCGCGGCATCCCAATCCGCGCTCATCTCGCTCAGCAAGCCAAAGCCTTTGACCCGATTCACCCCTACCACGCTAAGCTCATCCAGACCGCGCCCATCGTCGAGCACGCAGTGGGCGACCAATCCCGACTTGAGGCCTAGTTGGCCCAAGGTCGCAGCCAGCATTTCGACCACCGAGGGAGAGAATACGCCGAGCAGCTGATGGGCAGGTTGGGCGGGGTTGATCAGCGGGCCGAGAATGTTGAACACCGACCGCTGCCCCTTAGCGGCGAGCGCTTGGCGCACCGGCATGATTTCCTTGAAGGCCGGATGGAAAGCCGGAGCGAACATGAAACAGAAACCGAGCTCCTCCATGGATCGAGCCAAGGTCGCGTCGTCGGCCATCAGATCAACTCCGAGAGCCTCCAAGAGATTGGCGCTGCCGCATTTGGAAGTGATGGAGCGATTGCCATGCTTGAAAACCGGCACCCCCGCCGCCGCGAGGGCGAACACCACCGTGGTGCTAATGTTGAAGCTGCCGATCTTATCGCCCCCGGTGCCGCACACGTCGATGGCGGAGTCGCGCCATTTTTCCAGCCCTGGGTTGCGGGCCAAGGACCGGAAGCGCTGGGCGATTCCGGACACCTCCGACGCGACCTCCCCCTTCTGGGCGAGACGCGTCAAGAATGCCTCCTTCTCGGCTGCCGGCACCTCGGCCGACGCCAGCAAGTCGGCCGCCGCTCCCGCCTGCTCCAGAGATAGGTGGGATCCTTCAGCGACTTGCGCGGTTAGCTCGTTCAATTCCATAGGCGAAAGTCCTAGGTTGCTTGACCTTGCAAAACAATGCTAAACAGACGCTTATCCCCATGAGCTCCGCGCAGCCCCCGTCTGGCCCTTGCCTCGCCCGGGCCACGGAGGTTATTTTGAAACAATAACTTGACGGGCTATGACCCAAGAGTTATCAAGCGCAGCTTTTCATTTCAACAAGCACAGTATCTGAACAGGGAATTTACGCAAAATGGCTAACCCAAAACGCAAGCAATCCAAGCGCCGCAGTCGCCTCCGCAGAGGAGCAAATCGTTTCGAAGCTCCCGAGCTCGCGAAGGACCCGATCGACGGTTCCGCATTTCGCCCGCACCGCGTGAATCCGAACAACGGAATGTACCGCGGTCGCCAAGTTCTCGACGCCTCCATCTAAGGAAGCGTTTCTACAATACAGCGACAAGCTGACGATATAGCGAGTATGCTCGATCAGGCTAGCTCCGGCATCGCCGTTGACGCAATGGGCTCAGACAAGGGTCCGGCCGAAATGGTAGCCGCCGTGAAAATGGCGGTGGAAACGCTGGCGAACCTAAGGCCGATCATCCTCGTTGGCGACGAAGCAATCTTGAAGCCCTTGCTCGAAGAAGCGGGGCTTTCTTCGCATCCAAAGGTCTCGACCTTCCACGCGTCGGAGGTGATCGCGATGGACGACAAGCCGCTCATCGCCCTCAAGCGCAAGAAGGACGCCAGCATGGTGCGGGCGATCGAGCTGGTCAAAGACGGCCACGCCGGCTGCGTGGTGAGCTGTGGAAACACCGGCAGTCTGATGGCCGGAGGCACCTTGAAGCTCCGCACCCTCGACGGCGTCGACCGCCCGGCTCTCGCTTCGGTCATGCCGCGCAAGACGGGACACTTCGTGCTCATCGACGCCGGAGCCAATCCGCTGGCCAAGGCTGAGCATCTCGTGCACAACGCCATCCTCGGCAGCAACTACTGCAAGCACGTGCTCGGCGTGGAGCGCCCCAAGGTGGGGCTCATGACCATCGGGACCGAGGAAGGGAAAGGCACCGACCTGACAAACCAGGCTCACGCGCTGCTCAAGAAGATTCCCGATCTCATCGACTACCATGGCCCTATCGAGGGATTCCAAACCTTCGAGGAGGGCGTCGACGTGGTGGTTTGCGACGGATTCACCGGGAACATTCTGCTGAAGGCATCCGAGTCGCTTTTCATGCTACTGAAGGACTTCGTGAGCGAAGAGCTCAAGAAAAACGCGGTGCGAAAGCTCGGCTATCTGCTTTCCAAAGGAGCGTTTGACGCCATCAAGAATCAGCTGAAGCCGGAGCGCTACGGCGGTGCGCCGCTTCTCGGCCTGAAGGGCAACGTACTCAAGGCTCACGGCTCCAGCAACCGCGAAGCCGTCATGAACGCCATCCGCATCGCCAACGAGATCATCAGCAACGATCTCAAAGGCCACATCCTTTCGGATATCGAAACTGCGAATAGCCTTATCTAACAGGCGTAGTTTCAAGTATTTGCAATTTGCGAATTGCCTGCGTCCGCTCCCATCCTCATTCACACAAACGCATGAGTACCGCGACAAGACCCGTAAAAATAAGAGGAACCGGTTCCTTCACACCATCCAAGGTACTCACCAACGAAGATCTCTCCAAAATCGTCGATACCTCGGACGAATGGATCTACACGCGAACCGGCATCAAGGAGCGCCGCATCGCTAGCGAGGAAGAGACGACTTCCACCATGGGAGCGGAAGCGGCCAAAAAGGCCATCGCCGCTGCCGGCCTGACCGTCGACGACATCGACATGATCATCGTGGGCACCATGAGCCCTGACATGCCGTTCCCCTCCACCGCATGCTTGGTGCAGACCCAGCTCGGCGCCCGGAAAGCCGTGTGCATGGACCTGCAAGCGGCCTGCTCCGGGTTTCTCTACATCATGGAGGCGGCCACCGGCTTTCTCTGCACCGGTCGCTATCGAAACGTTCTGGTGATCGGTTCGGAAAAACTCTCCAGCATCCTGGATTGGCAGGATCGGACCACCTGCGTGCTCTTCGGAGACGGCGCCGGGGCGGCAGTGCTTTCCCTAGCCGAAGAAGGCGAAAGCGGCGGCATCATCGATTTTTCGCTCGGGGCCGACGGATCCAACGCCGAACTGCTGTACATGCCGGGCGGGGGCTGCGCCATACCGGCTTCGGAAAGCTCCATCCAGCAACGCCATCATTTCCTAAAGATGCGTGGGAGAGAGGTTTATAAGCACGCGGTTCGAGTGATGAGCCAAGCCGCTATCGAAATAGTTGAACAAAACGGACTGCGGGCGGATCAACTATCATGTGTGATCCCTCACCAGGCCAACATGCGCATCATCGAGGCCCTTTCGACACGACTTTCGATTCCAATTGAACGCTTTTATCTAAATTTAGACAAATACGGAAACACCTCTGCCGCATCTATACCCATCGCGCTCGACGAGGCCGTCCGCGCCGGGAAGGTGAAGCAGGGCGACAAGATCCTACTTGTCGCGTTCGGCGCAGGCCTCACCTGGGGCGCAGCGCTTGTCGAATGGTGAGAAAAGACTAGCCCACCGATCCCATACCAGGCTCCCGACCTCCCGAACAACTTAGATTATGACTCATTCGTTACAGATAGCACCGCCCGCGCGAACCCTCACTCTTTTCTTCACCCTACTCGCAACCCTTTTTCTGACCACGCTCAACGCCGGCGAGATTCGCTGGTCCCCGGAAACCGGCTACCAGGCGGAAGAGCTAGATCTCTCCGGCCTGCTCCCTGAGGAGATCCAGCAGATTCAGAACTGGATGAACAAAGCCCGCAAAGCGGAGGAAGCAGGCCGCTACCGGTCCGCTCTTAAAAACTACAAGAAGGTCACAAAGCGCTTTCCGAAAAGCCAATACTCGCCCGAAGCGCTCTATCGACGCGCCCAGATCCAACTGGAACGCAACAAGGTCGACAAGGCCTTCGAATCCTTCAACACCATCGCCTGGGTCTACCCCAACTACGGAAGCTTCAATGAAATCCTCGGCGAGATGTACAAGATCGCCGTGGCCCGCCTGGAGACCCATCGCGACAAGATCCTGTTCGTTTTCCCAGGCTTCAAAAACACCGACCGAGCCATCCAGTACTTCGAGCGCATCGTCTCGATCGCTCCCTACAGCGACTACGCCCCCCTTTCCCTCATGAACATCGCCAAGGCTTGGTCCGACAAGAACAGCGACTCCATGACCATCTACGCCTTGGATCGACTCGTCACCAACTATCCCAACAGCTTTCTAACCGCGGACGCATACCTGAAGCTGGCCCAGACCCACTACGGCGTCATCAAAGGTCCCCAGTACGACCAACGCGCCACCGAAGACGCCATCACCTTCTTCGAGGACTTCCTGATCCAGTACCCGAACAACGAGAACGTCGCCCAAGCGGAGACCGGACTTTCTGGCGCCAAGAACATCCTGGCTATGAGCAAGGTCAAGATGGGCGATTTCTACAACTACAAGCGAGCCAAGTACGACTCGGCGAAGGTGATGTACAACGAGGCCATCACCATCGCGCCTCTCTCCGAGGCTGCCGAAATGTCGAAGAGGCGCTTGGAGAAGATCGACACCATTTTGGCCCAAAACGGCGAAGAGTCGGAAGCGGTGGAAGCCACGGCGCCGACCAACGAGGAAATCCAGGAAAAGGCTCGCAAGCGGGCCAAGCGCAAGCTGCTCGGCATTTTCTAGCTGGAACTTGGAGCAAGAGTCTGTTTGCTCCCTCCTCATGCCTCGCATCGCCGTTCTATTCTGGGCTCTGACCCTCCTGTCGCTCTCTGGCTGCGCTAGCTACCAGCTCGGAAGTTCGACAGACCTGCCCTACTCCGTCATCAGGATCGACACGCCCAAGAACCTGACGGAACTGGCCCAAGTGGAAGCCCCGCTCAATGCGGCGCTGCGCGAGGCCGTCAGCAGAAGCGCCACCCTCCAACTCAACGAAGGCCAACGCTACGACGCCCTGCTCGAGACCACCGTGATCGAAGCGAAACGCGAAATCGCCGGCGTTCAGTCCGAAGACGTAGGACGCGGACGAAAGTTCGAGCTGCGCATCACCGTTTCCCTCTCGCTGCGCTCGTCCAGCCAGCCGGACCGTTTTTTCATCCGCGATCGGCAGTTCGAAATCCGACAGGATGTCTACAGCGATTCCGGCCTCGTAGAAGCGGAGTACCAAGCGATGCCGGAAATCAGCCGCGAAATCGCGGAGCGCGCCGTCGAAATCATCGAAGACCTTTGGTAGATAACCCCTAAGGCCACGGCGATTCGACAGCGGCCACGCGTCTTTTCTCGGCTCTAGACTTGTGCAAACGGAGGCAGTGCAACTAGCTTAGCCGCCTCATGGCAAAACCGATCTTAGCTCCTTCCATGCTCGCGGCCGATCACTCGCGTTTGGCCGAAGACGTTCTCGGCGTGCAAGCCGCCGGAGCGTCTTGGCTGCATATCGACATCATGGATGGCCACTTCGTGCCGAACTTGACCTTCGGTCCTCAGACCGTCGCCGATCTGCGGCCCAAGACCTCGCTCTTCTTCGATGTTCACCTGATGCTCGACAATCCTCAGGACTACGTCGAAGCCTTCGTGAAAGCGGGCGCCGACCAAGTTTCGATCCACGTCGAGCCCGATTACGATATCGCGGGCACGCTCAAGAAGATCAAATCGCTGGGAGCCAGAGCCGGCATCGTGCTGAACCCGCCTACTCCTCTGGAAGACGTGATTCCGTATCTCGAGCAGGTCGACATCGTCTTGGCGATGACCGTGCAACCCGGCTTCGGAGGACAGTCCTTTCAAGAAGACGTGTTGAAGAAAACCGCTCGTCTGGCAGAACTTCGCAAGCAGCGTGGACTCGAATTTCGCATCGAAGTCGATGGAGGCGTGAACCAGGAGAACGCGGCGCTCTGCCGTCAATCCGGCGTGGACACGCTTGTCGCGGGCACCGCCTTTTTCAAAGCCCAAGACCGCATCGCATTTCTCAGAGCCATCGAAACCGAAGAGCAATCATGATCGCCGCAACGCCTCGCTACACAGAAGCCGACCTCGAGACGATACTCGTATCGAAAGAGCAAATACGCAAAAGAGTCGAAGAGCTCGGACGCGATCTTTCCAAACATTTCGAAGGCAAGGACGTTACAGTGGTCTCCATCCTCAGCGGAGCCCTCGTCTTCACCGCGGACCTGATCCGCTCCTGCGATTTCGCCACCCGGCTGGACTGCCTGCGGGCCGAGAGCTACGGCAACCTGATGTCCGCCGATGCCCCGCCACGCATCACCAATCCCCTCAAGACCGACATCAGCGGGCGCCACGTGCTGGTGGTCGACGACATTCTCGACTCGGGAAACACCTTGCGCGCCATCATCAAGTACCTTTCCCAGGCCGAACCCGCTTCGCTCTCTACCTGCGTGCTGTTGGACAAGCCATCCCGCCATTCCAGCGAATTCACCGCCGACTTCAAAGGGTTTACCATCCCCGACGAATTCGTGGTCGGCTACGGACTCGACTTCGCCGAGCGCTACCGCAATCTTTCCTGCATCGGCGTGCTGAAGAAGGACTTGCAGAAACAGGAGTCGCACGCGTAGCGGGCACGCTCCAGAAACGCGGCACAGAAAAGCAGGAACGCACATGATTCTAGCGGACAGCTGGGAAGACTACGAAATACTCGAATGCGGCGAAGGCATGAAAAAGGAGCGATGGGGGGACATCGTTTTGGTGCGCCCCGACCCGCAGGTCATCTGGCCTCTATCGAGTCGAGACTGGGGCAAGTACGACGCCTACTACCACCGCAGCTCCAAAGGCGGGGGCAATTGGGACTTTCGCAAAGCCCTGCCCGAAAGCTGGACCATCCGATACAAGGACCGGCGATTCAAGATTCGCCCCACCAGCTTCAAGCACACTGGGCTTTTTCCTGAGCAGGCCGTCAACTGGGACTGGTGCGCGAACATCATATCCCAGACGAAAAAGCCCTTCAAAGTGCTCAACCTTTTTGGATACACCGGAGGAGCGACGGTGGCGGCCGCTTCCGCCGGGGCTGAGGTCTGCCACGTGGACGCCGCCAAAGGCATGGTCGCCTGGTGTCGCGAAAACGCGGCCTTGAGCAATCTGTCCGACGCCCCGATTCGCTACATCGTGGACGATTGCATGAAGTTCGTGGACCGCGAGATTCGGCGGGGCAATCGCTACCATGGCATCATTATGGATCCGCCATCCTACGGGCGCGGCAGCAAAGGCGAAGTCTGGCAGTTCGAGCGCGACCTCTACGGCCTGCTGCAGAAATGCGCCCAGATCTTCGACCCCAGCGGAAGATTCTTTCTCGTAAACGCCTACACCACCGGCATCTCGCCAACCGTAGTGGGAAACCTGCTACGAGAAGCCATGGCCGAGTTTTCGGGCGAAGTCACTTCAGGCGAGGTTGGCATACCGATCACCGGCTCGCTCAACACTCTGCCCTGCGGCCTCTACGCGCGTTGGCAGCGTCCAGCCTAGCGCCAGAGCCCACATCGCCCCCTGACGGGGCCGAGCTGCGTTTTGGTAACGCTTGCGATTAGGTTACATTTGAGAAACATAAGGGCTTCTCAATTGCATGGAAACTGCTGCCCTGCCAGAAACCCAACTCTTTTTCGATCCAAACACCAAATGCCGCGCCAAGACTTCGTAAAGAGCAAGTTCTTCGATTTCTACCGAAACATCGACTACTCGAGCTACAAGCAAGAGAAGGAACGCCTACAAATCGAACTCTTGAAGCTGCAGCACTGGGTGTTCGAGAACAACAAGCGCGTCGCCATCGTCTTCGAAGGGCGAGATGCCGCGGGCAAGGGCTCATCCATCAAGCGCTTCATCGAATACATGATGCCCAAGCACTTTCGAGTGGTGGAGCTGGGCATCCCTACGCCCTCGGAGTCCAAGTATTGGTTTCGCCGATACGAAAAGCATTTTCCCGAGCCGGGCGAGATCGTGTTCTTCGATCGCTCCTGGTACAATAGAGCCATGATCGAGCCCACCATGGGCTACTGCAAGCGCTCCCAGTACCGGTACTTCATGAGCAAGGTTCTGGATTGGGAGGAAAAGCACATCGACAATGGTCTCATCCTGATAAAGCTCTACCTTTCCGTAGACAAGGAAACCCAGCTGGTTCGCTTCGAGGAGAGACAGCGGGATCCACTCAAGTATTGGAAGTACTCCAAAAACGACGAAAAAGTGCGCGAGTACTGGGACGTGCTCACCAAGTACAAGAACCAGATGTTCGAGCGCACGTCCTCCAACAAGAGTCCTTGGGTGGTCATCGGCTCGAACAACAAGCTGGAGGCTCGGCTCAAATCCATGCTCTACGTGCTGTCAGTCATCGACTACGATGGAGGCAACAAGTTCGTCCCGCTGGCAAAGACAGAAAAGCGCGTGCGCTACAGCATCACCATCGAAGGCGTGCAGTTCAACAACCTGAACTATCGACAGTTCAAGCTGCTGGAGACCTTGAACGACCTCTACAATGCTTGACCTCAAGCGAGTCGAGGCCGCTGGGGGGCTGACCGTCGACGACCAGGAACGCGTCCTTTTCATCTTCAAGGACGGCCGGTGGGACCTTCCCAAGGGATTGGTCGAGAGGAAGCAAAGCCCAGAGGAAACCGCTCTCTCCGAGGTGTCCGAGGAAACGGGCCTCTCCGCCAAGCAGATCAAGCTCGTCTGCGAACTCATCCCTACCAGCCATATTTCCAAATACGCCAAAACGAAGTCCCTCAAAACCACCCGTTGGTTTCTCCTGCGCTACCTCGGTAGCGAATCTCGGTTTCAGCCGCAGACGGAGGAAGGGATCGAGCACTGCGAGTGGATTCCGACCTGGGACCTCGAACGTCCGCTCGCCAACTGTCCAGCGCGTATCCGTTATCTGGTTTCATTTTGGCTTAAAGCTCGCCGCCACATTAGAGGCGATCTGGCCTAGCTGCACCGCCACGGACACCTACTGGAAAAAGTCGCCCCACGTGTAGACTTTTCATACCCAGGCTCTGGATACACAAATGGCGACCCGTTGATAAACGAGCCGCCATCTGAAGTGGCACGGGGCAAGGGAGTCGAACCCCTAACCTCCTGATCCGTAGTCAGGTGCTCTATCCAATTGAGCTAGCCCCGCTTCAGGTTTCTACCGCCGTGAGGCGGTCGAGGGTCGAGAAGAAAGATGCTTTGATGCCTCCTTTCAAGGACTTTTTTCAAAAAAAAGCGACCCGCTTCATCTACGGGTCGCAACCTAGTCGTCACTTAACTGATACCAGCCTAAACCTTCGGCAGGCTCGCTGGAATCTCGACATCGTGAGTGTCTTTTCGCTTCACTCGCTGCAAGCGGGAGCGGCGTCTCAACATTCGATCAAGCTTGTCCACTAGCAGATCGACCGCCTTGTAGCAATCCGGGTCGGAAACCGAGACGTTCAGGCTCGGCCCGTTGATTTCTATGTGTCCCTTGGCGGTGAACTCGTGTTCCTTGCCGCCCTTGCCATAGTCGCATTCCAGTTCAACCTTGACCCGAATGATGCGCTCTTCATGCCTGAAAAGTCGCTCCACCTTATCCCTTACGCCTTGCTTGATTGACTCAGTCAGGTCCATGTGGATGCCGGTGATGATCAGATCGTGGTTGTTATCAGTGTACATAGTTATCCTTTGTTTATTTGTGTTACTTCGACGAAATGTCCCAAACATCCAGAGCAAACGAAAAGGACTCTAGATACGGCCTCGCCATCATTTCAGGGGGCTCTTCTGGGATTGGAAAATCAATCATCGAACTGTTGGGTAATTTAGGAACGGCTCATCGAGTTTTCAATCTTTCTCGGAAAAAACCGGCCCATTTTACAAACGACAAACGGAGGCTTCACCTTGAGTGCGATCTAGGTGATCGCGCCAAGAGAAAGCAGGCGTTCTCCTCCCTGGAGCATGAGATAGACCAATCGCCGGAGAGCGGACCGATTCTCCTGATAAACAACGCGGGATTCGGCCTTTACGGTGAAATAGGAGACCAATCTCCGGAACGTCACCTGGAGCTTCTAGAGGTAAACATCTGCGCCTTGGTCGAACTAACGACTCGCCTCCTGCCTAGAATTAAGCAGCGTGGCGGATCGATCATGAACATCGCCTCCACCTCCGCATTTCAGCCCACGCCCTACCTCTCCACATACGGGGCGAGCAAAGCCTTCGTGCTCAACTGGACCCTTGCGCTCAACCAGGAGCTCAAGGGCTCTGGAGCCTCCGCCCACGCCCTTTGTCCAGGCCCCACACGCACCGAGTTCTTCGATCGGGCGGGACTCTCGAAAATCCCCGGCGGCTTTTCCCAAAGCCCCGAGGAGGTGGCCAAAGTCGCCCTTTCCATGATCGAGAAAGGACAGAGCTACCGCGTCCCTGGCCTGCTGAACAAGCTGGCCGTCCTCGCTACCAGCCTGCTTCCGCCCGCAACGCGAACGGCGCTCGCGGCCAGCGTACTCAAACGCTGGCGGTCCACCTCTAGCTCAAACCGCTGACCATTATGCCCGCTACGGAATGGGGATGGCTCGTCACGCCCGACGAGCTCGAAGAATGGATCCTGCAAAACGACGAGCATGTGCTGCTGGTGAACAAGCCGGCCCTCCTGGTTTGCCATCCGTCTAAAAACGGCCCTTGGTCCTCCCTCGCAGGCGCCTGTCGCGAATACTTGGATTCGGTTCGCTCTCACCTCGTATCCCGCCTGGATCGCGAGACCAGCGGCATCGTCCTATTCGCCAAGCACCGCCTCAAGGCCCGTCACCTGCAAATGGCCCTGGAACGGCGAAAGGTGGACAAGACCTACCTGGCGATCATGGAGGGGGAGCTGAAAGCGGAAATTCTAGTGGACGAGCCGCTCGGCCCGGATACCCGCAGCATCGTGCACAGCAAGACCACCGTTCGCTACGACGGACGCAAGCAAGCCGCCCAAACGCGCTACACGCCGCTGCACAGCAATGGACGCTACACCTTGGCGAAAGTCGATCCCATCACCGGTCGCAAGCACCAGATCAGAGCCCACGCCTTGCACCTCGGCCACAGCATCGTCGGCGACAAGCTCTACGGGCCGGACGAGGGCTTGTTTCTCGATTTCATCGAGGACGGCTGGACGGACAAGATGGCGTCCATCCTACCGATCAATCGCCACGCCCTGCACGCCTATCGCATGACCTTCCACCTCGAGGACGGCGTGGAAACCTACACCGCTCCGCTCACCGACGATCTGCGAGAGTTCTGTTTCCAGCGCCTCGATCTCGACGCGCAGCGACTCGACGGCCTGATCGAAGCCCTTTGACCGCGTTCGAGCCCCCTCTGCAGTGCACCTAGTCGGGACGCATGGGGTCTTTGTCCTAAGCCTCGAATAAGGCATCCTTCCTTGACGAAACCCGGGCCCAGAGTCCTGCCCCTAATCGATTCCCTGATTTGTAAAGCGATTGTGAATTTACACTTTATTCAAAAGGCCGAATAGGTTCTAGTCGCAACATGCGATTTAACATGTTCGGCGTCATTTCACTCATGATCTCTGCGATCTTCATTTGGATCTACGTCATCGATTCCGTCTGGACGCTCGCCCGGAGTTTTGTCGCATAGTGCTAAGCGCTGCTATCCCCTCCCAAACCTTGATTTTTCCCGAACGCCACCTCTTCGCAGGTGGCGTTTTCTCGTATCCGATCGGGCCACTGCGGTACTCCTGAGCCATCGATCCGCTCGGTCCCGGCACAATCGAACTGAAGCCCAAAGCGTTGTCGCTTCGAGATGAGCGACTCCTCCGCCTCCAATCCCTTCGCCTATTCGAACGTTCGGCGCTTCATCGCGTTTAGAATCCTCTTCAACGCCCGTTTCTACTATCCGATCTTCACCATCCTCTTTTTGGATTTCGGACTAAGTCTCGAGCAATTCGCGATCCTCAACAGCATTTGGGCCGTCAGCATCGTTTGCCTCGAAGTGCCCTCTGGGGCCCTCGCCGACACCATCGGTCGGCGAAACCTAGTCGTCGCAGCGGCTGTGATCATGGTGATCGAGATGCTGGTCATCGCCTTCGCCCCGATCGGGGCTTCCCCGCTGCTGTTCACGCTCTTCGCCATCAATCGCATCCTTAGCGGCGCCGCGGAAGCCGCCGCTAGCGGAGCGGACGAAGCTCTCGCCTACGACACTCTGCAGGAAAACGGTCTCGAGAAAAAATGGGGAGAGGTCCTGGAGCGTCAGATGAAACTGCAGTCCGCCGCGTTCGTGGCAGCCATGAGCTTGGGAGCGATTCTCTACGATCACCAAAAGCTGAACGGCATTTTCGATTTCTTCGGATTGCCATTTGAAATCAGCAAAGCGGTCGCAATTCGACTTCCCATTTTCGGTACCCTAGCTCTCGGTGTCGCAGCCGTCTTCGTGACGCTTGGAATGAGAGAAACCGATTCGCAAAGCGCGCTGGGCTCCTCGTGGTCCGCGATACGCGAATCGTTCGCCCGCACCTTAAGAGCGGGACGCTGGATACTGAGAACGCCTTTGGCGTTTGTCATCATTCTTTCGGGACTTCTCTTCGATCATATCGTTCGAATGGTCCTCACCCTCAACAGCGAGTTCTATCGCCAAATTCAGCTGCCCGAGTACAGCTACGGCTTTATCGGCGCCTCCTTGGCCTTGCTTGGCACCGTCATGCCCAAGCTGGGTCGACGTCTCGCCGAGAACCATGGGAAAGCGTTCAACTACCTGACCCTCACCGCATTGATAGCGATCGGTCTTTGGCTGATGGCTCGATTCATACCCTACTGGAGCGCCATTCCGATGGCCATCGTCTACGCGGGCATTTTTCTAAACGGATTCTTTGTCAGCCACTACTTGAACGAGATCACCGAATCCAGTCATCGCGCCACCGTGCTGAGCTTCAAGGGGCTTTCCTTCAACCTTGCGTATGGCCTTATCGGATACCTCTACGCGAGCGTGATCGCGGGATTGAGGGAAACATCTCAAATACAGGAGCTGCCTGAGGAAGAAGTCGAAGGAGCGCTCTTTCAGACCGTCTTCTCCTGGTTCCCCTACTACTTCCTCGGTTTGGCCGCCGTCGTATTCATTTATTCAGCGCAAAAGCTGAAACGAGCAGCCGACTAGCGAACCGGTTTAGCGGGGCGCTTGGAAGAATCTTCCTTGGACGTCTGCTGAGTCTGCGGCACTTCCGGCCTATCGTAGCATGCAAACCAATCCGTAATATTGGCGAGGATACGCAGCAGCGCGCCGATGTAGATTATCTGACTCAGAGCGAGGCTTTCCTGATTGATGCGCTGCGTATTCTGGCCGATGCGCTCGGTGATGCAGGTGATCATCTCCAAATGGTTCTTCAGCTGCCTCACCCGATCGTAATACGGCGTATCGCTGAGACGCACGCCCTGGTGCCGATTCCGCATCTCGCTATTCACCTTGCTCAGCATGTCCTGAACCGGTTTCTTGAGCTCCTTCTCGTAGTGAGAGCTGAACTCCTGCGCGACCGACAGAGTGGTTTCCTGAAAGGGTCTCACCTTCTCCTTGGTCACCACGCGCAGGAGAGCCACCAACTCCTGCGTGCGCAGGATTTCTGGAGAAACCTCCATCGACGCCATGTCGCCAGACGCGTTCTGATTGGAAAACATGCGATGGTTTTCGAGGATGTGCTTCAGATGCTCCTGCACGTCCATATGCGTCATGAACGCAATATCGCTTCGAAAGTAGCTCCACTGACGCTCGCAAACCGCGGCGAACTTCGATGAACGAACGGCTGAATTCTCGCCTTCAAGACCATAGGAATTGGCGGAATAAGCGGACGCCAACTGATCGAAAGTGCCATCGGCCAGCACGCTGAGCTCCTCGAGCACCTCCTGGCTCATCTCCACCAATCCGTCGTAAAAGTCTGCGAAATGCCGTTCCGCAATTAACTTGGAAGAGTCGATCTGCTGCTCCGTCGCCTTTGGCTTGGCTGGGTGGGCCTGTGCATCGATGCCCCCAATCGACTTTCCGGTCACCGTGATCGGCTTGCGGGTCGCCGTTTCGCGAAGCATCAGCACTCCGATGTAAATCGCGACGCCGATAAAGGCGCACACCGCAACCACTCCCAACACATCGGTGATGGCGTTGTTCACTGTATTGCCCATCAGGGCTGCGATGACGTGTCGATCCATATTCCTCCAATCCGACAACGATGGTCGGACCTCTTCTCGTTCGGCGGTCGCCGACGCGAGTTTAGCCTAAGGCCCCCGATGTATGCCTCCCAATTCGTTAACCACCGTTATTAGCAAGTATTTAGCGATCGAGCTCCAGATCGCTCACGTTAGCGTTTCACATCGATGAGCATGCCCAGCATCTGGTCCTTCGTTCTAATGACGCTCGCATTCGCAGCGTACATTTTTTCCGAAACGATCAGGTCCACCATGCGAGAACTCGTGATATCGCCCTGCGAGATTGCGGACGCGGCCTCGCCTAACTTTCGCTCGGCACGCTGCATTCCTTGCCGGGCGCTGCTGAAGGTATCGTAGCCGTTCGCTGGTGAAATCGGAGAAATCGACATGGCCCATTTTAGCATGAGGGCCACGGTTCCCACTATCACGTATGCTGCTCAAATTGCGCCTGAGCGCATTCCTCTACAAACCCTCGCTAGCGCCACTCGTGTTTCGGGTAGCGGCCTTTCAATTCCTTCTTGATCCCTTCATAGGAACCCTTCCAAAACGCTTGCAAGTCTTCCGTTGTTTGGATCGGGCGCATATTCGGAGCTAACAGCTCGATGCGTGGAGCGACCCTCCCTTGGCAAAATTTCGGCGTATCCGGCAAATCATACAAACACTGGATCTTCGCCGAGAGCGTCAGTCGCCCGTCCTCTTCCGCTCGCAAGGCGGCCGGCCGATCGTTGGCGAGTCGGACGCGGTCCGGAAGCTCCTTGTCCACCAATGAGCAAACCTCTCGCCCAACCCAATCGCGCACCGTGGGCAGGACATCGAGTTTCTTCAAATCCCTCAAGCTACGAGCGCCCTGACAGCACTGTTCGACGATCAAGGCGCGCGCGTCTTCATCGATGGGATCGATTTCGTATTCAGGATAAACTGACGCGATGAGGTTCACCTTGCGGATGAAATGCTCCACCTTGTCGTCCCACTGCCCGAGCTGGGCCTTGCCCTCGCTGATGAGAGCCGCAAGCGCTTCCGCCGCCGCGCCGGAATCCACCTCCGGACTTTCTACGGTTTCTATGTCCAGATCCTGAAAGCGAACCGAACGACGCGAAACAACGCGCTTTTGTCGCTCGTCGAAAACGGTTTCGGAAACATCGCGAAACAAGCGAGGAAAAAGGTCCTCAAGCCATTCGCGCTCGATAGCGGTGCACTGATTGAAAACCGTCGTCACCTCGCCCCCTTGCCTACCGATTTCATTGACTTCGCAGGCAACGAGAAGCGTGGCGTCGCCCACAACGCTTTCACGAGCGAGATTGCCTCGTCTTCCACCGACCATGGCGCAGCGCAAGGTTCCCCTATCCAATCGCTTGCATACCCTGTCCGGAAAACCGTACAGCACGCAACGCCGCACCGCTTCGTCCACTTCTTGGGGCGTCTTTTTTCCTTCGATACTCTCCGATAGACCGCAGGCTTCCGCGTATTGAGAAAGCTGATTCGCTATTTGCAGCGCCTGGCGTGAGCTTTGCGCATGAATGCCATGCTCCTGGCAAAACCTCATATCGAAACGCGCGTTGAACGCCGCTTGCCAAGCTTTTGTCTGGGCGATCAAATCGCTCTCTGAGGCGCCGTCCCAAAGGGCCTCGCGTCGCTTCGCCACCGGTTTGTCCACCTTGCGCAGCAAAATGCTCTTGGATTGCGCCAACGCCGCAACCAACGCGATCTCTTCCACACAGCCCAGCCGACCAGCCTCGATCAGCATCGATGCATATCTGGGATGAAGCGGAAACGCGCTCATCACCCGTCCGCGCTCCGTCAAACGACCTGATTCGTCGATCGCTCCCAAGGCATTTAGCAGGCCGACCGCATCCTTCAAGCGTTCTTCGCTCGGCGCTTCGAACCAGTCGAACGCATCCACAGATTCAATACCAGTTGCCAAAAGCGATAGCAGCATTTCGGAAAGATCAACTCTCCGTACCTCCGGCTCCTCGAAGGGAGCACGGTCCGCTTGCTCTTGCTCGGACCAAAGTCTCAGAGCGATACCGGGAGCGGTACGCCCCGCCCGACCTGCTCGCTGCCGAGCCGACGCGTCGCTGATCTTCTCGATCCAGAGCGTATTGATTCCGCGCACATGATCATAGCGAGCCACCCGGGCCTGACCGCTGTCGACCACGATTCGAACGTCGTCGATGGTCAGCGAGGTTTCAGCCACGTTGGTAGCCACTATCACCTTTCGTCGATCGCCGCCTTCCACCGCCCGGTCCTGATCTTTGGGACTGAGTTCGCTATGCAGAGGCAAAAGCTCGAACTCATGGCTGGATAACTTGCTTCCAAGAGCGGCGATCGTTTTCCCGATTTCGAAAGCTCCTGGCATGAAGACCAAAGCATGCCCTTCCGGCTGCTCGCGAACAAGACAGCTCACTTGCTCCGCAGCCAAATCCCAGATGGCTCGCCCGGAAACCGAGCTACGCCGATCCAGGTACCGCGTATCCACCGGGTAGGTACGCCCTTCCGACTTCACTATCTCGCAAGGAGCTAGGTAAGTCTCCAGCTGTTGCGAATCTAACGTCGCCGACATGACGATCAGTTTCAAATCCCTACGTCGCGTCCGCTGCAGCATCATTGACCGGGCTAGCGTCAGATCGGCGTGCAGACTGCGTTCATGAAACTCATCGAAAACGATGCACGAGACGCCCTGCAGATCCGGGTCGGAGATCATGCGACGCAGCAAAACGCCCTCCGTCACGAAAAGGATTTTCGTCTGTTTTGAAAATACCCGTTCATGTCGAACTTGATAACCAACCGTTTCGCCGAGGGAGGAGCCTAGCTCCCATGCCACTCGTTTAGCTAGCATGCGAGCGGCGATGCGTCGCGGCTGGAGCACGATGGCGATCCCATCGTCTAGAAATCCGCCTTTGAGCAGGAACTGAGGTGTTTGCGTCGACTTGCCCGAACCAGTTGGAGCTTCGAGCACCAACCGATTCGTATTCGCAAGTTTAGTACGAAACGCTTCTTCGATTTCCAGTATCGGCAGCGACATTTAGGCAAGAGAGGATGGCGCGAAAGCCCGGTCTAAAGCACCGGGACCTCGTTCGCCCAAACCTGCTCGATGGGCTGAATGTTCCGGATAACCGCGACATCGCCATTTTCGCGAAGCAAGACTTCCGCCGACTCGGGAAAACTGTTGTAGTTCTTCGAAGCCATGGACGAGCAGTAGGCGCCAGAACCGCCGATCACCATGTAATCGCCAATCTTTCCCTCGGTCAGACGGCGTGGAGACAGAGCTTCCGGGTCGCCCGGGGCGGGAGTCAAAATATCGCCTGATTCGCAGCAATGCCCTACCACGACGTACTCCTTTTCTCCTCGCTCCGAATCGTCGGCGGGGATCAGCCACATCGGATGCTGGGCTCCATACATCGAGGGACGGGTGTTGTCAGTCATGCCGGTGTTCAGCTTCAAAAACGCGTATCCATCCGCTCCGGTATCTGTCATGTCCTGCACCTTCGAAAGGATGGCGCACGCGTTGGCGACGAGATAGGTGCCAGGCTCGACTTCCAAATGGATCCGACGTCCTGTGCGCTGCGCGAACTGCTCGAATTCGCCACGCATCTTCTGGCCGATAACCTGAAGGTCCGTTGTCTTTTCACCTTCAACACGTCCGACCTTGTATCCACCGCCGAGATTCAAGTTCGTAACGTTAGGGAACTGGTTCACCAGATCCAAATTCATACCAACCACTCGTATCCAAACTTCGGGGTCACTTCCGCTTCCGATGTGCGAGTGAATTCTGAATACATCGAGATCATACTTGGCTACAAGCTCCTGAGCGCGAGCGATCTGCTCATGCCAGATTCCAAACGATGACGCTGGTCCACCAACGTTTGTGCGTTGCGTGCCTCCGGAACCAAGCCCCGGATTGAACCGCAATCCGACCTTAGTTCCCGGCAAGGCCTCTCCGTAGCGCTCCACTTGGCTGAGCGAGCAAAGGTTTACGGAAATGCCGAGTTCCATCAACTCAGCGATGTCCTCCGGCAGTTCCTGAGTGCTCAGTGAGATGCGCTCCGCAGCGACGCCAGCCGCAATCGCGCGGCGAACCTCGAAACCTGAGCTGGCATCGAAATGCAACCCCATGGAAGCGAACAAGCGCAGGATGTTAGAGTTCGGGCTAGCCTTCATGGCGTAGCGAGCGGTCAGACCGTAAGCGTTGGGAAAGGCCAGCACCTTTTCCGCAGACTGGCGCAAGGCTGCTTCGCTGTAGACGTAGCAAGGAGCGCCTACTGATTCTTGGATACGATCCGCGACCTCGCGGGTAATGAAATTCTGGAAACTCATGTTTAGAAAGGAACTGAAATTGGAAAAACGGATACAGGTCATGAAAGCGACCTGCTAACTAGGAAAAGCGAAACCTACGGCATCCACGGATACTGCGTGAAGTCCGGTTTTCGTTTCTCCAAGAACGAGCGTTTTCCTTCCGTGCCCTCCTCGGTCATGTAGTACAAATAGGTGGCGTTTCCAGCGAGCTCCTGAATGCCAGCCTGACCGTCGAGCTCCGCGTTGAAGGCCGACTTCAAGCAGCGAATGGCGATCGGGCTATGCTGCAGCACATCCTTCGCCCACGCCACGCCTTCCGCTTCGAGCTGCTCTACCGGTACGACCTTGTTCACCAAGCCCATGTCCTGGGCTTCCTGAGCATTGTATTGGCGGCAGGTGTACCAAATCTCGCGGGCCTTCTTCTGTCCCACGATGCGCGCCAGGTAGCTGGCGCCAAATCCACCGTCGAAGCTTCCTACACGCGGACCGGTTTGCCCGAAAATCGCATTGTCCGCCGCGATAGTCATGTCGCAGATAACGTGCAGCACGTGCCCACCACCGATGGCGTAACCAGCCACCAAGGCGATCACCACCTTCGGGATGGAGCGAATCAGCTTCTGAAGATCGAGCACATTCAGACGGGGCACCCCATCGTCGCCCACGTAGCCCGCGTGGCCGCGCACGCTCTGGTCTCCGCCCGAGCAAAACGCGTACTTGCCATCAGTGTGAGGACCGGCGCCGGTCAGCAGAATGACTCCGATCTTCTGATCCTCGCGAGCGTCGCAAAAGGCGTCGAACATCTCGCTCACGGTCTGAGGCCGGAAGGCGTTTCGCTTTTCCGGTCGGTTGATCGTAATCTTGGCCATTCCGTTCCACTTGTGGTAGGTGATGTCCTGATACTCCTTTACGACTTGCCATTCTGCTTCAGACATAGGCGTGGAATTCTGAAAACCTTGCTGGAGCCTGCAAGCACGAAGCGACCCAAAGGGAAAAGGAGGCAAATCCGCCGGCGCCGTTCGAAATCGGTTCAGACGAACGCCTTAAAATCCTCGGGTAGAGGGGCTTCCAATTCCAAGTCCTCGCCGGTCAGCGGATGCTCGAATCTCAGGAAGGCGCTGTGCAGCATGACGCGCTTGGGCTGCTGGGCGAGACGCGGCAGGTCCTTGAAGCCGTAGGTACGGTCTCCCAGAATGATGTGTCCCGCGCTTTTGAGGTGAACGCGTATCTGATGCGTGCGCCCCGTGTGGATGCGGCAGCGAAAGAGCGAATAACCCGCCTCGTAAGTCTCAACCAGCGTCCAGTCCGTGCGGGACTCGCGGGCTCGACCACGTCCTTCCGTGCCCACGCGCATCTTGTGGCGCTGGTTTGGATTTCGCTCGATGGGACGATCGATCACGCCCGACATCAGTTCCGGCGTCCCGCAGGCCAAGGCGAGGTACTCTTTCACCAGGGAACGCGATTGAAACAGTTCACTCAGCGCCCGATGGGCCACGTCGGTTTTCGCCGCCATGATCAAGCCAGAAGTCTCCCGGTCCAAGCGATGCACGATGCCCGGACGTTCCACGCCGCCTATGCCGCTGAGCTGTCCCTGACAATGATGCAGCAATCCATGAGCAAGCGTCGGCTCGGACGGACCCGCGCCTGGATGGACCACCAATCCCGCCGGCTTGTCGACCACGATCAGGTGCTCGTCTTCAAAGATCACCGACAGCTCCATCTCCACCGGACTCATATCGAGCTTCTGGATACTTGGCATCTCGAAGCGAATCACTCCACCCTCGGAGACCTTGCGATTCTTGGAAATCGGCGATCCGTCCAACGTAACCAGATCCGACTCGAAGGCTCGTTGAAAATCCGAGCGGCTATGATCGGGAAACGCTTCCGCGAGCAGCTTGTCGATGCGTTGCTTATACGTTCCGTCAGGAACGATCCATTCTATCGGTTCACTCACTGGGTGAGAGCGGCGTCAATTTCCGCTATGTATTGAGATTTCTTAGACTCGCTCATGCGAGCATGTACGAAACCGTTTTTCGCTAGCTGAGCAAGCTCCTCCTTGGAAAAGCCAAGCCGCGAGTGAAGCGCGATGTACTCGTCGACAATGTCGTTGGCGAAACAAAGCGGGTCGTCGGTGCTGATGGTGCATGGAATGCCAGCGTCGATCAGCCGTCGAAGCGAATGATCCTCCAGACTTGGGAAAACGCCCAACTTCTCGTTGCTCAGCGGACACACGTCCAACACGCAGTTTTCCTCCGCCAGACGAGCGACCAGCTTTTCGTCCTCCACCGCGCGCACGCCATGCTGAATGCGGCGAGATCCTAGCACGTCGATCGCTTCGTAAACCTTGTCCGGCCCGCCGAACTCGCCCGCATGGGCCTTGATGATCTTGCCCGCATCGGCGCAGCGGCGCCACACTGGCGGCGCCCACTCTTCCAGATCGAGCCACTCCTGTCCGTGCAGATCGATGCCGTCAAGCTCGTCCCACTGATGCAGAGTTTCGATGATCGGCTTCATGACCTCGGTGTATCCATTTCTCACCATACCGCCGATGACCCGCACCTCCATGCCCTCTGGCACGGCAGACTTGATAGCGGAGAGGATATCACGTCCATCGACGCCGATGAATTCCACCATATGCAGGTGAAAGCTCGTTTCCACGTATTTGACATTCAACGACGCCATGCTTTCGAACATTCGCTTGCAAGCGACGTGGTAGCGCTCCGCGGAATCAAACCACTGCACGGCGTGATCGATCAGCAGGGTTTCGAAATTTACGAAATCTGGATACTTGTAGGCTCGTTCGCGGAAGAAGGGCTGAGACGGGAAGCGCGAATCATCGAGCTCCACGAGCAAATCGTACGGCAGAGCCCCCTCGATATGAAGATGCGTCTCCGTTTTCGGGATACGTCGAATGAACGACTCCACTGAATCCATTGGTTTGATCATCGCTTCTATCCCACCAGGTTCTCCGGATTCAATGGCAGCAATTCCTCGACGACGAACATGCCATCCTTGCGAATGAGCCTTCCATCAAACCAGATCTCACCACCGCCGTAGTCCGGTCGCTGGATACAGACCATATCCCAATGGATCTGCGACTTGTTTCCATTGTTCGCCTCCTCGTATGCCTGACCGGGCGTGAAGTGGAACGAGCCAGCGATCTTCTCGTCGAAGAGGATGTCCCGCATGGGCTCCTTGATGTAGGGATTGAATCCGATGGCGAACTCGCCGATGTAGCGAGCGCCTTTGTCGGAGTCGAGTATCTCGTTTAAGCGCCTGCTATTGTTGGCGGTGGCATTCACGATGCGCCCGTCCTTGAACTCCAGTCGGATGTCGTCGAATGAGACGCCTTGGTAAACCGTCGGAGCGTTGAACTGCACTACCCCCTGGACACTGTCGATGACGGGACAGGAAAAGACCTCGCCGTCCGGTATGTTGAAGGTCCCAATGCACGGGACTGCGTCGATGCCTTTGAGAGAAAAGCTTAAATCCGTGCCCTGACCTTTGATCTCCACCTTGTCGGTCCGACGCATCAGGTCAGCCAAGGCTTCGCTCCCATCTTCCATGCGGGCGTAGTTGAGATTGCAGACCTTGAAAAAGAAGTCCTCGAAGGCTTCGGTGCTCATCATCGCCTGCTGAGCCATGGCCGAAGTGGGCCAGCGCAGCACGCACCACTTGGTCTTGTTAACCCGCCAGTCGAGAACGGGCTTCATGACCTGCGAAACCAGTTGAGCCTGCTCCGCTGGCACGTCGGACGCTTCGAAGATATTGTTCGACCCACGCAGGGCGATGTACGCATCCATATTCTTCATACGCTGGAGCTCGATCGCGCTCTGCACGCGAAGCGATTCCTCCGTCGTTTCGAGCGAAAGCTCGCGATTGACGCGGGCGTGGTTGAGGTTGACGTAGGGAATGGCACCGATTTCACGGGCCGCCCGGATGAGCTCCACAATGATTTCATCCGGCACGTCAAAAGCGTCGATCAAGACGCGCTCGCCCTCTTTGAGATTGGTCGAGTAGCGCGTAAGATTCTTGGCCAGTTGCGAAAGGCGAGGGTCAATCATGCCTTTCTAGCAATGCAAATTTGACGCTTATGCAACGCTATTAACTCTCAACAGCACGGGGCGGATCGAGAACGCTGCGGGAAACAAATGCCTCGCAGGATGCCGCCCTACTCAGGCCGTCCTCTTGAGGCCGCCTCCGCGGCACGCCCCTCCAGGCGCTCGGAAAAGCAGATTTTGGATACGGCTTCATCGAAGTCGTCCGCTCCCCTCATAATGTCGATTTCCAACCGAAGGTAGTACAGCGGTATGGAGAAACTGATGGTGTCCGGAATGCGAACCGCGTCCTTTTCCGTAGTCACGATGAAGTCTAGTCCGCCGCCCTTGGCCTCGTCGAAGATCTCCAAGAGTTCGTTTCCATCGAAGCGGTGGTGGTCCAAAAAGCGGCGGGTGTAGATGAGATTCGCCCCGAGTCCTCTCAGGAACCCTTCGAAACTCTCCGGCACCGCGATGCCGCTGAACGCCCCGATCCGCCGACCCTTGAGCTGGCTCAATTCCAGACGTCGCTCGCCATTCACCTCCTGCAGGTACTGCGGCTTGTGGGCGCACTCGATCACGTCGACCCCCGGATTGTGACGCTGGATCAAGGCTTCCAGTTCCGGATCCGGGCGACCGTCGGACTTTGTAAGAAAAACATACGAGGCTCGTTTCAGGTGCCGCACCGGTTCGCGCAGGATGCCGCGCGGCAGCAGTTGCCGGTTTCCGAAGGGGTTGGTCTTGTCCACCAGCAGCAGATTGAGACGTCCCTTCAAAGGAAGATACTGGAGCCCATCGTCCAATATCAGCGTATCGCAGCCGAAATGGCGGATGGCGTAGAGCCCGCTCTTGACCCGGTCCTTGTCCACTAGCACCACGACGCCGGGCAGATTCTTGGCTAGCATATAAGGCTCGTCGCCCGCGACTTCGGAGTCCAGCAGCAGCGATTCCCCATCGCTCACCACTTTGGGCGGAGGCGCATCCGCCCCGGTCACGTAGGTGCGCCAGAGCTTGCTCTTGAGCGATTCCTTCTTGACCGTCTTGCTCTTGTATCCGCGGCTCAGGATACCGACTTTGCGACCTCGGTTGCGCAAAGAGCGGGCGAATTTCTCCACGACCGGCGTTTTCCCTGTGCCTCCCACAGTGAGATTGCCCACGACCACCACCAGGCATCCTAGCGGCTGGTCCTTGAGAATCCGGTTGCGATAGAGAAAGAATCGCAGCTTCACCAGGCTCCCGAAAAGCATCGAGAGGGCTCGCAGGAAAACTTTGAAGGCGAAGGCCCGTTTTCCTCGACGGCGATCGTAGACCACGTCGACGGCAAACTCCTCCAGCTGGTTCAAAAGGCGTCTAGATGGCTTTACTCCCATCTTCTATCGGACGGATTGGCTTCGCTCTGCTGCTCGTAACGGCATAAAATCCAAATGCTTAGACCAGCCTGATAGCTCCGCCAAGTCCAATCGCCCGCCACCCTGCTATAGTTGCGTCGTTGCTACTATATTAGTAGCGCCCAAGCTCGCTTCTTTCGACGAAGCGCAAGCCCGACTGCGCAAAATTGTACTTGCCAGCGGCGAAATTTGTCCTCATCGACCCGAAAACAGCGAGATTTTAGCAAATACGAGCTGCCGCCTGACTGTGATTCCCTGCGAACAGAGACCAATCCCTAGCGATCCAAGGAGGATCGGAGGAATAGGCGGCCCCAAACCAAGCGCCCCGAAGCGCTGGAATTCAACCGTTTCCAATCAACGAGCAGATTATAAATGAAGTCCCTAGTCATCGCCGAGAAGCCCAGTGTCGCACGAGATCTTTGCAAAGCCATCGGAGGAAAATTCGAAAAGCACGACGAATACTTCGAGAACGATGACTACGTCGTCACCTCCGCCGTGGGCCACATCGTGGAGCTCTGCATGCCGGAAGACTACGACAAGCGCGACGCCTTCTGGCGCCTCGCCAATCTGCCGATCGTTCCCGACACCTTTAAGCTCAAGCCCATCGAGCGCACCGAATCGAAGTTCAAAGCGATCAAGAAGATCCTGAAGCGCAAGGACATCGGCACCGTCATCAACGCTTGTGACGCCGGGCGCGAGGGCGAGCTGATCTTTAACTATCTGTACAAGCTGGCCAAGTGCACGCTGCCCGTAAAGCGGCTGTGGATGCTGTCCATGACGCCTACCGCCATTCGCGAAGCCTTCAAAAACATGCGCGATGGGGAGGCGATGGAGCACCTCGCCGAAGCGGCTCAGTCCCGCTCCGAGGCGGACTGGCTGATCGGCATCAACTGCACGCGTGGGGTGACAAAGCGCCTCTACGGCTCCCGAGCCGGAAACGTGGCGGGCGTAGGTCGCGTCCAGACTCCCACTCTCGCCATCGTAGTGGAACGCGAGCGGCTTATCGAGGGCTTCAAGCCGCGCGACTACTGGCGCATCGTGGCCGATTTCGGCATCGCCAATGGCAGCTACCAAGGCAACTACCAGAAAGCGGATTTCAAGAAAAACGACGACGAGCACGACCGCATCGATCGCATCTGGGACGAGGAACGCGCCAAGGCCATCATCGCGGACCTCGAAGCCGCCGATAGGGCGGAGGTGAGCGAGGAGAAGAAGAAATCGCGCCAGGCCGCCCCTCGTCTCTACGACCTGACCACCCTACAGCGCGAAGCGAACAACCGCTTCGGCTACTCCGCACGTCGCACGCTGCAGCTCGCCCAGTCCCTCTACGAAAAGCACAAGATGATCACCTACCCGCGTACGGACTCGCGGGCCCTTCCCGAGGACTATCCGGACACCGTGCGCAAGACCTTGCTCGGCTTCGACGACACCCTAGGCGATCTCGCCGCCCGCGTCGTATCCAACAAGTGGATAAATCCGGGCAACAAGCGCATTTTCAACAACAAGCAGGTCTCCGATCACTTCGCCATCATCCCGACCAACGAATCGCCCAAGAAGCTCAACGACGACGAAATGAAGATCTACGATATGATCGTGCGTCGCTTCATCTCGATCTTCTACCCGAGCGCCGAGTTCGATATCACCACCCGCTTCAGCGTCATTGGCGAGCACCGCTTCAAGACCGAGGGCAAGGTTCTGGTATCGCCGGGCTGGCTCGAAGTCTACGGCAAGGACAACGCAATCGGCGAAGAAACCCTGCCCGCCCTCAGCGAAGAAGACGGCTCGCCCGCGACCGCCAAGCTGGAAAGCTTCGAAAATATAAAGGAAGAAACCAAGCCGCCGCCCCGCTACACGGAAGCCACCCTGCTCTCCGCCATGGAAGGCGCCGGCAAGCTGGTGGAAGACGACGAACTGGCCGACGCCATGAAGGAAAAGGGCCTCGGCACGCCGGCCACGCGGGCGCAGATCATCGAACGCTTGATCGCGGAGCGCTACATCGAGCGCGAACACCGCGCTTTGGTGCCCACTCCGAAAGCGGAGACGCTGCTCGATTTTCTATCCCACCTCAATGCCGAGGCTCTCACCAAGCCCGAGCTAACCGGCGAATGGGAGTACAAGCTCCACAAGATCGAGGACGGCGAGCTGGACCGCGACGCGTTCATGAAGGAGATCGTCGATATGACCAAGGAAATCGTCGACCGCATAAAAAACTTCCAGGAAGACGAGGACGCCATGCCGGAGACCGAGCTTCGCTCGCCCATCGACCAGCAGCCGCTCTACGAGTCCATGCGGGCCTACCGCACCAAGGATAACAGTTTCGCCATCTACAAGATCATCGGGAACCGCAAGATGCAGGTTTCCGAACTGAAGGAGCTGCTGGAAAAGCGACGCATCGGCCCAGTGGACAATTTCCGCTCCAAGGCCGGAAAAAGCTTTTCCGCCAACCTGCTGCTGGACGAGGAAACCAACAAGGTGAAGTTCGACTTCGGCGGCGAGGAGGAAGGCTCCAACGGGACCGTCGACTTTTCGCAACTCACTCCGATCGCCAAGTGTCCGCGCACCGGTGGCGACGTCTTCGAAACGCCTGCCGCCTACGTGGTTCGCGTCATGGAAGATGGAAAGGAAACCACTCCCATCCGCGTCTCCCGCAAGATCCTCGATCGCGAGATTCCGCGCGAGCAGATGCTCAAGCTGCTGGAAAACGGCAAGACCGATCTGCTGGACAAGTTTTGGTCCAAGCGCACGAAGCGCCCCTTCGACGCCTACCTGGTTCTACAGAAAAGCGGACAGACCAAATTCGAGTTTCCGCCTCGGGCGGCCAAGAAAGGCGCCAAGAAAGCAGCAAAAAAGGCCGCCAAGAAAGCGGCCAGCAAGAGCTGAAGCGACAAGAGCTCCGGTCGGGGCGGCGAAGAACGCGTCCCGCTCCTAGAGCTGGGTCACTACGATCGTCTCGAACATGCTGGTGAGAAAGGTCACCACCGCGAGGGCCGTAGTAGCGAACATGTATTTCCAATCCTGGGAGTGCTTCACCACCAAGTAGGCGATACCAAGGCCGAGCAGCGTATTGATCGTGAACTGAGAGCTCGCCAGCACCACCACTCCAGCATCCGTCAATTCGCTCTCCGCCATGGTGTAGAAGCAGGACGCCACCGCCTTGAGGGATCCGAAAAGCAGGGCGGGCAAAAGAATCTTCCGACTCTGGAAAGCCATCACTGCAAGAATGATAAGGAAAAGCAGGCTAATGAGCATCGTAACGGAGGCTTGGGTTTGGAAACGCGAATTCTGATGCCAGCATCGGAGCGCCAAGGAGTTATTGAAGAACCACTTCGGCGCGGAACGGCGTTTACTTTCGTTTTTACAAATCGCTGAGTAGGGCTCCCCATAAAAAAGCGAGAAAGCCTAAGGCTTTCTCGCGCAAATGGTTGGAGGCTTCGTACCGCGGCTATTTGCGGCCGATGGCAAAAACCTGGAAGCCGATCTGGCGCAGTTTCTCGTGATCGAGGATGTTGCGCCCATCGAAGATGAAGGCCGGCTTCATCATGCTGTCGTAGATCTTTTGATAGTCCAGATCCTTGAAGGCGTCCCATTCGGTGAGAATGGCAAGACCATGGGCCCCTTTGGCCGCCTCGTAGGGATCCTCGCAAAGATCGATGTGCGGGTTTGGCTTTCCGTCAGCGTCGGTCTGCGGCTGCTGCAGATCGTAGTAGATCTGCGAGGCCGCGACCTTCGGATCGTGAATCGCCAGCACCGCCTGCTCCGCCAGCAGATCGCGCCCGACGTAGATGGCCGCCGATTCGCGGGTGTCATTGGTATCCTTCTTGAAGGCGAAGCCGAAAAACGCGATGCGCTTGCCTGTGACCGTGTTGAATAGCGTGTTGATGATCTGCTGGGAAAAGCGGCGCTTCTGCCAGTCGTTCATCTTGATGACCTGATGCCAGTACTCCGCCACCTCCGGCAGACCGAAATGCTCGCAGAGATAGACGAGATTCAAGATATCCTTCTGGAAGCAGGAACCGCCAAAGCCCACGGAGGCCTTGAGAAACTTGGGACCGATGCGCGAATCGCGTCCTATGGCGTAGGCCACTTGATCGACATTCGCTTCGGTGCGCTCGCAGAGAGCCGAAATGGCGTTGATGCTGGAAATGCGCTGCGCGAGAAAGGCGTTGGCGACCAGCTTCGAGAGCTCGGAGGACCAGAGGTTGGTGGTGATGATGTTCTCCGGCTTCACCCAGTTCGCGTAGACGCTGACGAGCGTTTCGATCGCCTTGCGCCCAGCTTCCGTTTCCTCCTCACCGCCAATCAAGACGCGATCCGGAGCCATCAAGTCCTCAATAGCCGTACCCTCCGCAAGGAACTCCGGGTTGGAGAGAACCTGAAACTCCAGCCCAGGCTTGGAGTTGGCGGTCAGCACCGTCTTCAGCGACTGGGCCGTGCGCACCGGGATGGTGGACTTTTCCACCACGATCTTCGAGCCCTCGGCGATTTCCGCGATATCGCGGGCGCAAAGCTCCACGTACTTCAGGTCGGCCGCCTTTCCCGCGCCGGCTCCATAGGTTTTAGTCGGGGTGCCGACGCTCACGAAAATGATGTCCGCCTCCCGAATGGCCTTGGCTTTGTCGGTGGTGAAAAACAGGTTTCGACCGCGGGCTTCTTTCACCACATCGTCGAGTCCAGGCTCGTAGACCGGCAAGGTCTCGGAATTCCAGGCGGCGATGCGCGCTTCGTTGATGTCGGCCACCGTGACGGTGATGTCCGGACACTTATAGGCGATCATCGCCATTGTTGGGCCGCCTACGTAGCCAGCTCCTAAACAACAAATTTTCATCGGGCTTTTCAATAAGGTTATCGAGAGTCAGGATCGGATAGCGCCAATCGCATGGGCACCGCAAATCGCGGCACGCGAATGAGACCGTCGCAATGAATGTGATGCATGATCGGCCATGCAATGATTTTACTTAGCGATTTACCACCTTCCGCGCCATATCGGTGCAATTCCTTCGATAAGCAGCCTCATCATCAATATTTTAGCGCCACTATACGTTCGCTTACGCAGACCATCCCCGCACGCCAAATGCTCGATCCCGCCTCCCATCTCCAGTCCCTCGTCGACGCAGCTCGCGCTGACGGCTTCGCGATCCACGAAATCGGAAAAAGCTCCGCGTTTGAGCATCCGATCTACCTATTCAAACGGTCCGCCTCCCACAGCGTGGGCCAGGGTACCCCGCCTCGCATCTACCTTTCGGCAGGCGTGCACGGCGACGAACCGGCGCCCCCCTTGGCCTTGCTTGCCCTCTTGCGCGAACAACGGCTGCCCAGGACCATCGATATCAGCCTGTGCCCCCTTCTCAATCCCGACGGTTTCGTTCGCAACTGCCGGGAAAACGGAAACCAGGTGGACCTCAATCGCGACTTCAAGCGTCTGAGCCAACCGGAGAGCCGAGCTCTGGCTGACTATCTCGAGCGCGAACCCGCTCGCTTCGATGCTTCCATTTGCATGCACGAGGACTGGGAAAGCGAGGGTTTCTACATCTACTGCCAAGACGAAGAGCAGGAACGATCCATCGCCGCCGAAATCCTGAAATCCATCGTCCCCATCGGCCCGATCGAGAGGGCCGAGGAAATCGACGGGCACGCCGCCCGCGATGGCATCATCGCCAAACCCATCCTCCAGGAACTCGCTGACCGCGACGATTGGCCGGAGGCGTTTCTGCTGGTCTCGCGCTCTCCCAAACTCCATTTCACCATCGAAAGCCCGAGCTCTCTCGACCTCTCGCTGCGCATCCGCATGCAGATAGCGGCTGTCACCCGGCTGGTCCAGACCCTCGCTCGCGAAAGCGGCGAATAAAATACCCGCAAGCCACGTCAAAGCTTGCGACCGAGGCCTTATTCACCTCCCTCACATAGCTAGCGAGTGAACTCCGACACCGAATCCGAACTCATCCGCCGCGGCCAGGCGGGCGACAGAAAAGCTTTCGATCAACTGGTCCGCATGCATCAGGACAAGGTCTACGGCCAGGCCCTGCGCATGCTCAAATCGGAAACGGAAGCCCAAGACGTCGCCCAACTCGCCTGGATCAAAGCCTGGAACAAGCTCGACACCTTCCGCCAGGATTCCGCCTTCTCCACCTGGCTCTACCGCATCACCACCTTCACCGCCCTAGACGCCATCCGCAAGCGCGACAGCCGCCGCGAATCCCTGGCGGATCAGGAATTTCTCGAACACGCCTCCCAAAGCGAGGTTTCTCCCGTTGCCTCCGCCCAGCAAATCCGTAGCCTCGAACGAAAAGAACTCCACCAGCGCCTGCTGCAAGCCATCGAACAGCTTCCAGAAAAACTGAAAACCGCCCTCAAGCTCCGCGAGCTGGAAGGACTGACCTACGAAGAAATCGCCAAAAAACTGAACTGCAAAACCGGCACCGTGATGTCCCGCCTTTTCAACGCGCGAAAATCCATTCAAAAACACCTCATCGACCTTCTGCCATGAAACGCATTTCCCAAACGCTCCTGCTCGTCGCCACCCTGTTCCTCGCCGCGGGCATCGCGACCGATTCGCACGCGGCCGACGACGCCCGCATCCAGGCGACGCTCATCCTCGGCACCAACGATGGCGGCGGCGTGGACTCCCAGCTCAAGCGCTACGAAAAGAACCTCAAACGCGTTCTACGCTTCGACACCTTTCGCCAAAAAGGCTCCGGCAGCGCCAGCGTCTCCCTGCCGGGCAAGGCCTCGATCAACGTCGGCCAAGGCCAGAGCGTTTCCATTGAAGCCTCCGACGCAGGCGGCGGAAAGCTGCGCATCGCGGCTCGTTGGGCTCAGATCTCCACCACTGTAGTGACGCCCCGAGGACAGCCCACGGTGCTGGTCGGTCCCGCATCCGGCAGCGGAAAGCTGATTCTGCTGCTAGTGGCGAATTAGAGCCCCTAGGCTCGCTTCGCCCGAGCGGGCTTCGTTTTGCTCTTCTTGCCGTGGTCCGCCCGGATAAACATCCAGGTCCCAATGCCTTGGTAAAGGAAGTTCGGCACCCAAAACAGCAATTCGGGCCGCAGTTGAGGGCTTCCGTCCATGAAGTCGATGGAGATCATGGTCAGGTAGTAGAGCAGCCCCATGGCGACCCCCACCCCCACGTTGGCTGAAGTCTCCTTGCGCGAAGTCTTCAGCCCGAGCGGGATGGCCACGCAGGCGAAGGAAAGCACCGCGAAGCCCATGGCGAAGTTCTTGTGAAACACCATCTTCGTCTTCAGCAGCGACGCCTGAGCCTCCTGCTTCACTTCGCCGCTCGATGTATCCACAATTTCCTGCCAGCGACGCTGTTCCGCCCGCAGCTCGTCAAAGGTCATCCAGCTAAGCTTTCGCTGCAGCGTCTCCTTTCCGAGGATGCGCTCGAGCGAAAAGCTGAAGGTCGTGCTGCCGATGAACACCGGGATGTAGCGCCGGGTGCGGAAGTTCTCCGGATCATCCTCGTCGCGAATCTCGATGGCCACGTTCTCCGCCTGCAGCTCAAGGTCGCTGCTATCCTCGTGGAACTTGAAGCGTCCCCGCTCCGCCCGGCTGAACTGTGTCACCCGACCCAGCTCGTCCTGCTTCCAAATCCAGATGTCGCTCAGCAGCTCCCCATCCTTCTTGCCCACGTAGACCACGGTGCCAGGAAAGTCCTTCACGAAGGTTTTCTCCACGATGAAGCCGAGCGGATTGGTCTGGATGGTATTCTTCAGCTCGTTGCGGTATTCGGTCTTGGCCAAGGGACCGTAGTAGAAGTTGACCACCAAGGATGCAGCGGTGCCGAGTATCGCCAACGCGAATACGGAACTGGAAAGGCGAAAAATGCTCACGCCAGCCGCGCGCAGCGAGGTGATCTCGTTTTCCGCCGAAAGGCGGCCCATGGTCAGCAAAGCTCCGGTGATGAATCCCATGGGCAGGGCATAGATGAAGACGAAGGGCAGCAGGAGCCAAGTCAGCTTGAAGAAGGCGTTTACGGTCAGCTGCCCTTCCGCGAGCAGATTGAGCATGTCCTTGACCACGCTCATGGTCAGAATCAGAAACGCGAACATCGCCACCGAAGCGAAACAGGAAGCGAAAACGTTTTTGAAAATGTATCTGTGGATCAGCGTCACCTGGCGCTACACTTAAAGAGCCAGCCCGTTCCGCAAGCCGAAATCTTCGACTTGCCAGATCCCGCCTAGATCCCCAAGCAACTTCCCGCTTCCTCTCGCTGTCATCAGCCCCAAGCCTCACGCCTAAGAAAATGAAATACGTCCCGCAAAAGAAGCCCATCTTCGGTGAAACGCTCGAATCGCTGCAAAACAGCCTGGCGGAGCTTGGCGAGCCCAAGTTTCGAGCCAAGCAGGTCATGGACTGGCTCTATAAGAAAAGAGCCCGGACCTGGGACGCCATGACCAACCTGCCAAAGCCGCTGCGCGAAAAGCTGGCGGAAACGTTCGAAATCGCCCCCAGCAAACGACTCCTGGCCAAGGAATCCGCCGACGAGACCGAAAAGCTCCTGCTGCAGATGGGCGACAACGCCATGATCGAGACCGTGGTCATCCGAGCTCCTCAAGTCGGTGTCGGCCAGGAAAACTCCCGCAAGACCATCTGCATCTCCACCCAGGTCGGCTGCGCCTACGGCTGCAAGTTCTGCGCGTCGGGCCTGGCAGGCTGGAAGCGCGACCTCTCCACCGGCGAGATCGTCTCCCAGCTGATTCACGTCTGCCACCAGGAGGACGCCACCACCGAGCGGGCCAGCGAGGAAATCGCCTCCTTCGACAACATCGTGGTCATGGGCATGGGCGAGCCGATGGCCAACTACAAGAACCTGCTGCCCGCTCTGCGCATCCTCAACGCCCCATGGGGGCTCAACTTCGGGGCTCGGCGCATCACCATCTCCACCTCGGGCGTAGTGCCGCGCATTCGCGAGCTGGCGGCCGAGCCGGAACAGTTTCGCCTCGCGGTCAGCCTGCACGGGGCCACCAACCCGGTGCGCGACCAGATCATGCCGGTCAATCGCAAGTATCCGCTGGAAGAGCTCATCCCCGCCATCAAGACCTACGGCGAAAGCAAAGGCCGCATGGTCACGCTGGAGTTCATCCTGATCGAGGAGGTGAACGACACCTTGGAGCAAGCGGACGAGCTGACGAAGATCGCTCTCGACCTGCGGGCCCACGTCAACCTCATCCCCTACAATACGGTTGACGGTCTCGAGTGGAGACGCCCCTCCATCGCCCGGCAGGACACCTTCTACAATCGACTGAAAAACAAAGGGGTGAGCGTCACCATCCGCCGCGAAAAGGGACACGACATCGCCGCCGCCTGCGGTCAGCTGAAGCTGAAAACGGAAGAGGTCGGCTCGTAGCTCCTACACCAAAGGCCAGCCTCGAATCCTACCAGGGACGTTCCGGTCCGGCCCTTGCCTTTCGCGAATTTTAGAGTTGATTTCAACGCCCAACAGCTCATATCAACAAATCCACATACGTTGATATTTTATGATCGCACAACAACGCATCGACGACCTTCTCGCCACCAAGGGCCAACTGCTTTCCGTGGAGTTCTTTCCACCCAAGTCGGAGGAGGCCATTGACTCTCTCGTTTCCTCCTCGCTGGAGCTGAAGGCGCTGGAGCCGGATTTCGTTTCGGTGACCTATGGAGCGGGAGGCAGCACGCGCGATCGGTCGTCCCGGGTCAGCGCCCAGATGCGCGACGACCTGGGCTTCAACGTCATGCCTCACCTCACCTGCGTAGGGGCGAGCAAGGATGAGCTCGGGGAAATCATAGACGGCTTCTATGCCGAGGGCTACCGCAACATCATGGCTCTGCGTGGGGATCCGCCGAAGGACCAGACCGAGTTCGTGGTGGCCGAGGGTGGTTTCGCTTTCGCGACCGACTTGGTCTCCTTCATCTCCGAACGCTATCCTGACATTTGCATCGGGGTGGCGGGCTATCCGGAAAAGCATCCGGAGGCCAGCAGCATGGAGAAGGATCTCGAGCACTTGAAGGTCAAGGTCGACGCTGGCGCTTCCTTCATCACCACGCAGCTCTTTTTCGACAACCAGCGTTTCTACGACTTCGTTGAGAAGGCCCAGAAACAGGGCGTTTCGCTGCCGATCTTTCCCGGCCTGATGCCAGTGCTGGCCACCAAGCAAATCAAGCGCATCGTCAGCATGTGCGGCTCATCGCTGCCGGACGCCCTCGATCGCGAGCTGGAGAAAGCGGGCGAAGATGCGGAAGCGGTCAAGGAGATCGGCACCAACTGGGCACTGAACCAGCTGGAGGATCTGGCGAAAAACGGCGTGCCTGGCGTGCACCTCTACGCCCTCAATCGCAGCGATGCGGCAAAGACGCTGATGAGCGCCTTCCGCTCCAAGCAAAGCTGCTAGGCTATCGCTCGGCGGTCGGTCCGCCAAAGGACGCTTCCTAACCGCCGGCGAGCACCACCTGAAATCCAGCCGCTTCCAGGGTGGCCTTCACTTCCTCGCGCTTGTCGCCTTGGATTTCGATGTTGCCGCCTTTCACCGCGCCGCCCACGCCGCAGCGCTTCTGTATGGACTTGGCGAGCTGGACCTTCTCCTCGGCAGCGATTCCCTTCCAGCCGTAGACGACGGTCACCGTCTTCCCACCCCGGCCCGACTTTTCCCGTTTCACGTCCAGGCGACCGCGATTTCCGCTTCCGGTTCTGCCGGAAGGAGCCGAAGCGTTGGCGGCGGGCTGAGACGGAGCGGCAGGCAGGTTTCCAAGATCCAAGGAGCCAAAGGGGTTCGACCCGATATCCTGTCCCCCTTCCGTGGATACGCGATCGCGCTTCTTGCCCATTTCTAGGAAAAGTCGGTTCGCCCTTGGCACCTGCCCCTAGGGATGTCGGTCTGATGGTTGAGAAGCATCAGAGCTTTCTGGTAGCTCCGATTCTTCAGAAAATGCTTCAGCTGCGGATCGATCGCTCGTCGGTGGTCGGACAAGGTCTTGTCCAGCGAGGCGATGCTCTTTTTCACCGCGTCCCCGTCCCCCGACTCGATTCCGCGCTGCAGCCGCTCCAGGTCCGCTTTCATGTACGCATTCAATTCCGCTTCCAGCATGGAGCCAGCTTCTGCCGAATTCTCGTCATCGCGCAAGCGGTTTGTTCGTTCGATCCGGTAGCTCGCCGACGACAGTTGAAAAAACGTCGAAACGGGGTCCTGTATCTTTGGCGAGCCCGTTTCCATAAGAGATTGTCGTTCGAATACGGAAAACTATGAAAATCCTTACTAGTTAAGGTCATACCTCCATTCTGACAGGCAGAAAACCGAGCGTTTTTCTTTACTCGCTCAGAGGGGGGGCTTAACCCTCATACATTCTAAAACCCGATCCTCCACCAGGATCCACACCAGGAACATCAGGAATGGTCACATTCGCAACGCGTTCGAACGCAGACTTAATCGACCTCAACTACGAGAAGTGGAAGGCCGACCCCCAATCGGTAGACGAGAACTGGAGAGCGTTCTTCGAAGGCTTCGAGCTCGCGCTCGCATCCGCCCCCGTAAGGAAAACAGGCTCGACCGCCAAGGGCGGCGCCTCGCTGGGAAGCGCTTCGAAGCAGATGAATGTTTCGAGCCTGATCTACGCCTACCGCAGTCTCGGGCACACTCAAGCCTGGCTCGATCCGCTCTCGGAAAAGCCGCCGGCCAACGATGACTTGCGCATCGAGGAGTTCGGACTCAACGAAGCGGACCTCGACACCGCCTTCGACTCCGGCCACTTCCTCGACGGTCAGCCGCTCAAGCTGCGCGATCTCATCGAAGCCCTGCGCAAAACCTACTGCTCCAACATCGGCTACGAGTACATCCACATGCAGAACACGGACGCTCGTCGCTGGATACAGCGCAAGATCGAGCCGCTGCAGGGCAAGATCGACTTTTCCGAGAAGGTCAAAACCCGCATCCTGCGCAAGGTCTTCGCCGCGGAGTCGTTCGAGAGTTTTCTCCACACCCGCTACGCCGGACAAAAGCGTTTTTCGCTCGAGGGCGGCGAGACGCTTATCCCTTGCTTGGACAACCTGCTGGAACACTGCGGGCGCCTCGGCATCAAGGAAGTGGTCATGGGCATGGCCCACCGCGGTCGCCTCAACGTGCTCGCCAACACGCTCAAGAAATCCTACGAGTTCATCTTCGAGGAATTTGGCGATACCTACATACCGGACACGGTGGGCGGCGACGGCGACGTCAAGTACCACCTTGGCTACGAGAAAGTGATCGAAACCAAGGAGGGCCACTACGTCGAAATCCGGCTCGCCTCCAATCCAAGCCACCTCGAAGCGGTCAACCCGGTGGTCGAAGGCAAAGCCCGAGCTCGTCAACGCATCCTAAACGATTCCCAGCGCAAGAAGGTCCTGCCGGTTCTCGTTCACGGAGACGCGGCCTTCGCCGGACAAGGCATGGTGGCGGAAGTCCTTAACTTCTCGCAGCTCCCCGGCTACCGAACTGGCGGCACCGTGCACATCATCGTCAACAACCAGATCGGCTTCACCACCACCCCCAAGGAAGCGCGCTCCACTCGCTACTGCACCGACATCGCCAAGATGATCGAAGCGCCGATCTTCCACGTCAACGGCGACGATCCCCTAGCTGTGGTGTTCGTCACCCTGCTGGCCATCGAATACCGCCAAGCCTTCGGCGCCGATGTGGTCATCGACATGTATTGCTACCGCAAGCACGGCCACAACGAGTCGGACGAGCCGATGTTCACCAACCCGGATCTCTACGACAAGATTTCCAAGCACCCGCCGGTCAGCTCAGCCCTCGCCAAGCGACTCACGAGCGACGGCACGCTTTCGGAAAAGCAGATCGAAAGCATCCGCAAGGAATACGAAAGCTCGCTCGCCAACTCGCTGGAACGCGTCAAGAAAGCGGCGGAAACACAGATCCAGGCCCGCAAGGCCTTCGCGGGCTCCAACGCCGTTTTCCAACCGCAATACAGCTTCAACCCCGTGGAAACCGGCGTGCCGCGCGAAACGCTGGAGGTCATCGTGCGCGGACTGACCTCTCTTCCGACCCACATAAAGCCGAATCGCAAAATCAAGCGCTTCCTCGACAATCGAAAGACCGCCTTCGAAAACAACGAACCAATCGACTGGTCCTACGCGGAGGCGCTGGCCTTCGGAAGCCTGCTCAATCAAGGCACTCCCGTTCGCCTCTCCGGTCAGGACTCGGAGCGCGGCACCTTCAGCCAACGTCACGCCGTTATCCACGATGTGGATACGGACGAACGCTACATCCCGCTGCTGCATATCGACAAGGACCAGGCGCGATTCTGCGTGTACAATTCCCTGCTCTCCGAAGCGGGCGTGCTAGGCTTCGACTTCGGCTATTCGCTCGACTACCCGCGCATGCTCTGCCTCTGGGAGGCCCAGTTCGGCGACTTCGCCAACGGCGCCCAGGTCATCATCGACCAGTTCATCACCAGCAGCGAATCCAAGTGGGGCCGCGTGTCCGGACTGGTGATGCTCCTCCCGCACGGATACGAAGGCCAAGGCCCCGAGCACTCCTCCGCTCGACTGGAACGCTTCCTCCAAGCCTGCGCCGAGGACAATATCCAAGTCGCTAATCTCTCCTCCCCCGCTCAGTATTTCCACATCCTCCGACGCCAAATGATGCGCGAGTTCCGCAAGCCGCTCGTCATCATGGCTCCGAAGTCGATGCTGCGCTTGAAGGAAGCCGCCTCGGATTGGTCCGATATCGAATCCGGCTCCTTCCTCGAAATCATCGACGACGCGAACGCGAAACCTGCCAAGGTCAACCGCCTCATCCTTTGCTCCGGCAAGGTGTACTTCGACCTGATCAAAAAAAGAGAGGAGCTGAAGGACAACTCCGCCGCCATCGTAAGAGTCGAGCAACTCTACCCGCTGCACGCCGAGCGCCTAAAGGAAATCGCCGAAAAGTATTCAAAAATCGATACACTGGTCTGGAGCCAGGAAGAGTCTCAAAACATGGGCCCCTACACCTTCATCGCTCCTCGTTTGGAAAAAATATTCGACAAGAAGGTCGTGTACGCAGGTCGCGACGAAAGCGCCAGCCCAGCCGTTGGCGTTATGGCCTTGCACAAGAAGGAACTTGCCCAGCTTCTCGACGAAGCGTTCACCCTCAAATCGTAACGACTCTTTCAATACACCAACATGGCGACTGAAGTAATAGTGCCCACACTTGGCGAATCGATCACCTCCGGGATCATCGCCGCATGGAACGTCCAAGACGGCGACTACGTCGAAAAGGACCAAGTCATCTACGAGCTCGAGACCGACAAGATCACCTCCGAGGGGATCGCCGAGGTGTCCGGTGTCGTTTCTCTGTCCGCCTCCGAAGGCGACGAAGTAGAAATCGGTCAGGTCATCGCTACCATCGACGAATCCGCGGAAGCGCCGTCCGACAACTCGGAGAAAAAGGAATCGGCCGAAGAGCCCGAAGTCAAATCCGAGGAATCGGGCGAATCCGAAGAAGCGAAACCGTCCGCCGAATCCTCCGACGCCGTCTCGCCTGCCGTGCGACGCATCGCCGCAGAAGAGGATCTCGATCCGGCAAGCGTGGAAGGATCCGGCAAGGCCGGCCGCGTGACCAAGGGAGACATGCTGAAAGCCCTCTCTGATCGCCCCTCGGTCAAGGAAAGCAAGCCTGCCAAAAAAACCGCTGCCGAAACTCCCAAACCAGCCGCCAAATCGAAGCCGGCTGGCGAGCGTACGACTCGCAAGCGCATGACGCCGCTGCGCAAGAAGATCGCCGAGCGACTCGTTTCCGCCCAGCAGGACGCGGCCATGCTGACCACTTTCAACGAAGCGGACATGACCGCCATCAAGGAGCTCCGCGCCAAGTACCAGGACAGTTTCGTCAAGAAGCACGGCATCAAGCTGGGCTTCATGTCTTTCTTCGTAAAGGCAGTGGTGCAAGCGCTGCAGGAGGTACCTGGAATCAACGCTCAGATCGATGGCGACGAAATCATCCAAAATCACTACTTCGACATCGGGGTCGCTGTATCCACAGAAAAAGGACTGATGGTCCCCGTCATTCGCGATTGCGATCAGCTCAACCTGGCTGGCATCGAAAAATCCATCATCGAATACGCCAAAAAAGCTCGGGAAGGAAAGATCCAGATCGACGACCTACAGGGCGGCGTATTCACCATCACCAACGGGGGCATCTTCGGCTCCATGCTTTCCACTCCCATCCTCAATGCTCCGCAAAGCGGCATCCTCGGCATGCATGCCATCCAGGAACGCCCTGTCGCTGTGAAGGGCCAAGTGGAAATACGCCCGATGATGTATTTGGCCGTCTCATACGATCACCGCATCGTCGACGGTAAGGAAGCGGTCACCTTCCTCGTCAAGGTGAAGGAAGCCCTGGAGGATCCGACTCGCTTGCTTCTCGACGTCTAACCTTGCCTGTTCACCGACCGTCCCGATAGAGACGATCCGTAGCTCAAACTGTAATGTCTGATAAAAACTCTTTCGATGTGGCCGTTATCGGCGGCGGACCCGGCGGCTATGTTGCGGCCATCCGCTGCGCCCAGCTTGGGCTGAAAACCGCCTTGGTGGAAAAACGCAAGGCGCTCGGCGGCACCTGTCTGAACATCGGCTGCATTCCTAGCAAAGCCCTCCTCCACACTAGCGAGCAGTTCCTTTTCGCCAAGAAGCACGCCAAGGAGTCCGGCGTGGAAATCTCGGGCGATGTATCGTTGAATTTGGATACAGTGATGAAAAAGAAGGACAAGGTGGTCAAGCAGCTCACTGGCGGCGTAGACATGCTCGTGAAGAAACGCGGCATCACTCGCTTCAATGGCCACGGAAAGCTTCTGGGAGACGGCAAGATCAGCGTGGACGAAAAGGACGAGCTTTCCGCTAAGCACATCATTTTGGCCACAGGATCGGTCCCGGTGGAGCTTCCATTCATGAAGTTCGACGGCGAGACGATCGTGTCGAGCGATCACGCGCTTTCCTTCGACAAGGTGCCCGAAGAATTCGTGGTCATCGGCGCCGGTGCCATCGGCTTGGAACTGGGATCCGTCTGGAGCCGCTACGGTTCAAAGGTCACCGTCCTAGAGTTTCTACCGAAGATCGCGGCCGGATCGGATGACGATGTATCCAAATTCCTGGAACGCTGCTTCAAGAAGCAGGGCATGACCATTCACACCGAAACCAAGGTGACCGGCTCGAAGGAGATCGACGGAAAGCTCAACGTGGTGGCGGAAAAGAAAGGCAAGGAAATCACCGTGCCCGCCGACAAGGTTCTCGTGGCGGTAGGACGCAAGCCCTACACGGAAAACCTCGGCCTCGACAAGGTCGGCATCGAGCCCGACAAGCGTGGCTTCATCGAAATCGACGATCACTTTAAGACCTCCGCAGACGGCGTCTACGCTATCGGCGACATCGTGCGCGGGCCCATGCTCGCCCACAAGGCCGAGGAAGAAGGCGTGGCCATTGCCGAGATGATCGCAGGCAAAGCGGGCCACGTGAACTACGATGTCATCCCAGGCGTCATCTACACCGAGCCCGAAGTGGCGACCGTCGGCCTCACCGAGGCTCAAGCCAAGGAAAAGGACATCAAGGTGAAGGTCGGAAAGTTCCCTCTCGCCGCCAACGGTCGGGCCATCGCCTCCGACGCCACCGACGGCATGGTCAAGATCATCGCCTGCGCCGAAACCGACAAGATCCTCGGCGGCCAAGTCGTGGCAAAAGGCGCCAGCGAAATGATCGCCGAAATCGTGACCCACATGGAGTACGGCGGAAGCGCCGAAGACCTCGGCCGCACCGTTCACGCCCATCCGACCATTTCCGAATCCATCAAGGAAGCCGGACTGGCGGTAGACGGAGCAGCGATCCACTCCTTGTAAACGAGCAGCTGGCGGCGGCTCGCCAGCCCCAACCGCGCGACAATGCCCGCCAGGCCAGCAGGTTGCGATTCCGATCTTTAAACCTGTCGGCTGGCCCCGCCGCCCCCTGGCATCGCTCCCAAAATCGGAGCACCAGGCCGCCGCATCCGCCATCCAACGCTCACCAGGCCGCCGCATCGACCGCCACCGGTCACGCAACTCGTTTTTGCAACGTTACAAAGATTAGTTGCACGACTCCCGGCGCCCTATCGCTCCCGCGACGCTCCGGTTTCGAAAATTTATTTGGAACGATTCCAATTTTCACTTGATATTTAGAATTATTCTCATTTGATCCTGCGACTTAGAGTTATTCTAAATAACCCCGCCAACAGATGAACAACGAAATCGACACAGAGGTACTCAACCGGAAGCTTGCCGCTTCGGGGCTGCGGTCGACTCGCCAGCGCGAAGTCGTCTATGGCGCCATTCTGTCAAAGCGCGATCATCCGACCGCCGACGAGATCTTCGCCCGGGCCAAGCTGGAGATGCCGACCATCTCCCTAGCCACTGTCTACAACTGCCTCGAAACCTTGGTGCAGTGCGATCTGATCAAGCAGGTCCATTTGGAGCGCGAATCCACCCGCTACTGCCCCAACCTCACCGAGCACGCCCATTTTCACGACAACGAAAGCGGCGACATCTACGACGTGCAGCTAGACGCTGCCACCATCCAGAAGCTGACCTCCCTGCTCCCCTCCGGCTTCGTGGTCGGCTCCATAGACATCACCTTTCGCGGCAAGGCCGCCGCTTCATCGACGTCCTAATTCTCAACCACCACTTCTCAAATTTTAGATCAATGAGCAATACACTCGAAATCAAGAACCTCAGCGTAAGCATCGGCGACAAGCAGATCCTAAAGGACTTCAACCTCGTGGTACCGAAGGGCGAAGTGCATGCCATCATGGGGCCGAACGGCACCGGAAAGAGCACCCTTGCCAAAGCCATGGCCGGCCACCCCGACTACGAAGTCACTAGCGGCGAGATCATCATAGACGGCGTTAGCATCCTGGAGATGGAGCCGGACGAGCGGGCGCGCGAAGGGCTCTTCCTCGCTTTCCAGTACCCGATGGAAATCCCAGGCGTGACCATCGCCAACTTCATCCGGGCCGCCCTCAACGCCCGACTCCCCGAGGATCAGGAGCTCAACGCTCCCGACTACTACAAGTCCCTCTACGCGAAGATGGACATGCTGAAAATCGACCGCAAGTTCACCTCCCGCGCCGTAAACGACGGCTTCTCCGGCGGGGAAAAGAAGCGCTGCGAAATCCTGCAGATGGCCATGCTCGACCCGAAGTACGCCGTGCTCGACGAGACCGATTCCGGCCTCGACATCGACGCCTTGAAGGTGGTTTCCGAAGGGGTCAACTCCCTGCGAGGACCCAATCTCGGCGCTTTGGTCATCACTCACTACCAACGCTTGCTCAACTACATCGTGCCGGACGTGGTTCACGTCATGTACGACGGCCGTATCATCAAGAGCGGCGACAAGGATCTCGCCCTCCAGTTGGAGGAAAGGGGTTACGATTGGGTCAAGGAACTGGCTGGCGAGGTAGTGGCGTAACGCCGCCCCCCGAAGCCTCAACCAAGAAAGGCGATTCAAAATATGTCCACTGAAACACCAGATATCCAAATCGATCGGGACAAGGGGAATTTCCGCTACACCGAAAGCCACAAGTACGACGCGGGCGTCGGCCTTAACGAAGGTGTCATCGACTACATCTGCGACGTAAAGGAGGAAGACGATTGGATTCGCGAGTTCCGCAAGAAGGCGCTCAAAGTCTTCCATTCCAAGCCCATGCCCACCCACTGGGCGACCAAGGATCTCGAAAACATCGACTTCGACAAGATCCGCTACTACCTCGCCGGAGCCAACCGAGCCAGCAAGAGCTGGGACGACGTGCCGGACGACGTGAAACAGACCTTCGAACGCCTCGGCATTCCGGAAAACGAGCGCAAGTTCCTCGCCGGCGTGGAGGCTCAATTCGACTCGGAAGCGGCCTACTCCAACATCAAGGAGAGCGTGGGCAAACAGGGCGTCATCTTCGTCGGCTCCACCGAAGGACTGCTCAAGCACCCGGAAATCTTCCGCAAGTGGTTCGGAAAGGTCATCCCGACCGGCGACAACAAGTTCTCCGCCCTGAACAGCGCCGTCTTCTCCGGTGGCTCCTTCATTTACGTGCCGCCAGGCGTGAAGGTGAAGCACCCGCTGCAGGCCTACTTCCGCATCAACGCGGAAAACTTCGGCCAGTTCGAGCGCACGCTGATCATCGCCGACGAGGGCTCGGAAGTCACCTACATGGAAGGCTGCACCGCCCCGAAGTTCGACACCGCCACCTTGCACTCCGCAGTGGTGGAGCTGGTGGCCATGCCGGGCGCCAAGATCGAGTACATCACCGTACAGAACTGGGCATCCAACGTCTACAATCTGGTCACCAAGCGCGCCATCGCCCACGAGAACGCCACCGTGAAGTGGATCGACTGCAACATCGGCAGCCGCCTCACCATGAAGTACCCAGGCGTTGTGCTTAAGGGCAAGAAGGCTCGCGGAGAGGTGCTCTCCATCGCTCTGGCAAACGACGGCCAGCACCAGGACACCGGCGCCAAGATGATCCACGCCGCGGACGAGACGACTTCAAACATCATCTCGAAGTCCATCTCCATCGGCAAGGGACGCTCCACCTATCGCGGTCAGGTTCACATGCCGAAGAACCTTAAGGGCTGCAAAAACAACACCGAGTGCGACGCCTTGCTGATCAACAACAACTCGCGCACCGACACCTACCCGGCCATCACCGTTCGCGGCGATAAAAACGCCGTGCAGCACGAGGCTTCGGTCTCAAAGGTGTCCGCCGAGCAGATCTTCTACATGCAGCAGCGCGGCCTCAGCGAGGGCGAAGCCATGAGCCTCTCGGTCAACGGTTTCGTGAACGACCTCACACGCCAGTTCCCCATGGAGTACAGCGTGGAGCTCAAGCGTCTCATCGAACTGGAAATGGAAGGCTCCGTCGGTTAGTCGGACCTCGTCCGGATCTCAAATTTCAAACCACAAATTTCAAATTTATACCTGTGAGTTCCCTAACAGAAGACACTCCCATGAGCGAAAGCAGCGAGGTCGTGAGCAAGATTCGCGAGGCCTTCGGGCGTCATATCGAAGATCTGGATACCGCGCCAAGCTGGTGGAAAGACGCCAAGAACGAGGCGTTCGAGCAGTTCTCGACGTTGCCGATGCCGACTCGCAAGGACGAGTCCTGGCGCTTCGCCAACGTGAAGAACCTCGGACTCGACGCCTTCAAGTTCGCCGCACTTCCCTCCATCGCGGACGCCGCCAAGCTGGTCGAGCGCTCCGACTTCCTCGACGCCTACTCAGGCCGCTTCGTTTTCGGCGAAGACCAGACCTTGAAGGCGGACCGCGTCTCGCCCGAGCTCGCCGAAAAAGGCGTGATCTGGGCCCCTCTCAAGGAAGCGATTTCCAAACACGGCGAAATCCTCAAGGACTACTTCATGAAGCAGGAAGCCGACTTGGGGTCCGCCAAGTTCGCCGCCTTGCATCACGCCTTCCTAGAAAACGGCGCCCTGCTCTACGTGCCCAAGGGCGTGGAGATCGAAGATCCTTTCGTCGTCTACAACTGGAGCATCAACGAGGGCTCGGCCATTTTCCCGCACACGCTTATCATCGCCGAAGAGTTCTCAAAAGTGCGGGTGGTGGAAGCCAACCTTTCCGCCTCCGACGAAACCACCGCCTACTCGTGCGGGGTCAACCACATCTTCGCCGGCGTCGGGGCCTCAGTCGACTACACGCTGCTGCAGAACTTCAACGAGAAGACTCTCGGCTTCCAAATCAACTCCAACATCGCCGGCAAGGATTCGAACGTTAAGACCCTTAGCGTCAACGTGGGCTGCGAGCACTACCGCTCCGAAACCCACGGTCAAATCAAGGGCCCGGGCTCGAAGGTGGAGATGCTCTCCCTCGCCGTGGCGGACTACGATCAGGAGATCGACCAGCGCACCCTGCAGACCCACTCCGCGCCCAACGCGGTGTCCGATCTGCTCTTCAAAAACGCCCTCGTCGACAACGCCAAGACCATCTTCTCCGGCCTCATCAAGGTGGATCCAGGCGCCCAGCAGACCGACGCCTACCAGACCAACCGCAACCTGCTTCTCAGCAACTCCGCCGAAGCGAACTCTCTGCCAGGACTGGAGATCGACGCCAACGATGTGAAGTGTAGTCACGGAGCCACTACAGCCCAGATCGACGATGAGGAGATCTTCTACATGAAGGCGCGTGGCATTCCGGAAAATCGGGCTCAAGAGCTCATCGTGTACGGTTTCTTCGAAGAGATCCTCAATCGCATCGACTGCGAGAAGCTGGCCGATCGCGCCCGCGAAATTATCCAGGACAAGTTCCGCAAACGCCTGCGGTAACCCTTGCCTCGGCAGACGATCTCATACGATTGATTCACACAACCACTTCATAGCCACATGCAACAAACCGAAGAGCAAAAGCAACGCAGCCTCACCCGAGAAGTCGAAGCGGTGCAGATCCCCAGCGGAGAGCCGCTCCAGCTCCCCGCCCTCTCGAAAGTATACATCACCCAGCAACTGGGCGGAAGCTACACCGTGATGACCGACTTCGGCCTGGCCCGCATCGACGGTCGCGACGCGGATGCGCTCGGACAGGACATCGCCGACGAGCAGGCCGCCGCTCAGGAGGCTGCCGAGAAGAAAAAGACGCAGCCCTCCGACGAAACGCCCGACGAGGAAGCGATCTGGCAACAACTCCGCAACGTCTACGACCCCGAGATCCCAGTCAACATCGTGGACCTCGGACTGGTCTACTCCATGGTGGTCGAAGAAACGGAGAACAAGGCCAGCAAAGTGGTGGTGCAGATGACGCTCACCGCTCCGGGCTGCGGCATGGGACCGGCCATCGCCGAGGACGCCCGCAGCAAGGTCATGCTGGTGCCCGGCGTCGACGAAGCGGAGGTCAACCTCGTGTGGGAGCCAGCGTGGGATCAGAGTATGATCAGCGAAGAGGGCCGCATGATTCTCGGCCTGGTCTAAGGCCTAAGCGCAGGAAACGCTTTCCACGCCGGATTTCCGATCACTTCGAGATCCGGCGTTTTTTTCATCGCTCCGCTTTCGTCGAGTAATTTCGCACCGAATTCCTTGCCATTGCTAGCGTGTTGGCTACCAACGACGAAGATACTGATACTAACTATGCCATGTAACGACGATAAACCTCAAGAGTCCCCAGTCGGCTCGCAAATCCAGAAGAAGTTCCTCGAGGAGCGTAAGATCTTCCTGTGGGGCCAGGTTTCGGACGATTCGGCGAAGGACGTCACCGAAAAGCTTCTCTACCTCGAAGCGGACGCGCCCGGGAAGCCTATCACTTTCTACATCAACACTCCGGGTGGCTCCGTCACAGCTGGCCTCGCGATCTACGACACCATCAAAATGATCTCCTCGGAGGTCACCGTGGTGGTCACCGGTCTCGCCGCTAGCATGGGCTCCATCCTGCTCTCGGCCCCGAAAAAAGGGAACCGCCTGCTCTATCCGCATGCCAAGGTTCTGATCCACCAGCCGCTCATCGGCGGGCAGTTCCAAGGCCCCGCGGTGGATATCCACATTTTCGCCCAGGACATGGAAAAGACCCGCGAGGAGCTCAACCGCATCCTTTCCGAAGCCTCCGGCCAGCCGCTGGAGAAGATCCAGACCGATACCGATCGCGACTTCTACATGAGCGCTCAGGAAGCCATCGACTACGGTCTGGCCGACAAGATCGTCGATTCGCTCTAAGCGAAAAACGAAAAAAGCTTTCTCAAGCCGCGTATCCGATTTCCGGAGCGCGGCTTTTTCGTCCTCAAAATGGCTCTTCGTCCGGAGATGTGTCCTAACTCCAGATCACTTCGCCCAAGCGCCAGCCTAGGTAGACCGAAAGGAGACAGGAAAGCACGCTGCCAACGGCATTCAGACCAGCGAGCGCGAGATGTCCGCTTTGCATCAAACGCAAGGTTTGCAGAGAAAAGGTGGAGAACGTGGTGAAACCGCCCATCATCCCCACCGAGATCATCAGTGGCAGCGCGTCATCTCGGCTCCATCCAAACTTTGAATACATGGGCAATAGAAATCCGATCAAAAAGGAGCCGACCACATTGACGAACAGGGTGCTCCACGGAAACTCGCTTCTCATCCTATGATCGATCAGCCAGGCGGAAACGTAGCGCAGGCTCCCGCCCATGAAACTTCCGATTCCTACCCATAAAAGCGCTCTAACGTCCATTCGAATCCTGCTCCTCGATACGTCCCTGGAATCGCTCATTCGCCGCAAAAGACTTGATCGCGTCGGCCAGACTGAGAGCGACACGCTCGCGGTAGCCTGCGGTGCTGATCAGCAAGGCCTCGTCCTTATGAGAGAGAAAGCCGCATTCGACCAGGATCCCAGGGCACTTCAATCCGCGAAGCACGACGAACCGCCCTTTCTTCACCCCACGGTCTTCGCGTTTGAGTCGCTCCAAAAGATTGATCTGAACCCGTAAACCGAGTTCGAAGCTCTCCAAATCATATTCGTTTCCTGGATACGCCACTGCGTCATCGCCAGCCTTGCCGTCGCCCGTCGAGGGCTGCCCTTGGGGAGTCAGCAGATAGGTCTCCACGCCGTTTGCCTGCTTATTAGGAGCCGCATTGAAGTGCACGCTGACAAAGAGATCCGCCTTGACGCCGTTGGCGATCTCGGACCGCTCCTCCAGCGTGACGAGTCGATCCTCGTATCTGGTGAGCACCGCCTTGAATCCCGCCTCTTCCAAGTGAGCCTGCAATCGCAGGCTTACGTCCAGATTCAGATCCTTTTCAAGGAGACCAAGAGTGGCGTTACGCGTTCCCGGCTCGGAGCCGCCATGCCCAGGATCGATCACGATGGTCTTTATCTCGCGCGGCTCTCCCCCTTCGTCGGCTAGGGCGCTCGGCAGGACGATCGCTTCATCGGACGCTCCGAGCAGCCATTGCCCCATGCGACGGGAGAACGGCGCATCGAGGAAAACCTTCGTCCCATCGATCCACGCCATCCGGCTCTTCTCCTTGAGTACGAGCTCGCGAGCGCCCACCGACACTTTCCAAAGGTCGTCGTTGCCGGTAGGTTCCGTAACCTGCGCCCCGAAATGAGAGACCTGCCGCTTCAGGGAGTTCAAACCAAAGCTGAGACTGCTTTCGCTCGGAGCGGGCTGGGCGGCGCTTGTTTCGCTCGCCAGCTCCTCCTCCTTCGGCACCTCCATCTTCGGCTCGGGAGCGGCGGTCTCCACCGCCGTTTCCTCAGTTGGCGCCGAGTCTTCGGGCTTCGCGGAATCGCCTCCCGTGGTCTGACAGCCCCACAAAAAAAGCGAAGCAACTGCCGCCATTATAAAAAGCAGTAGGCCTCGCTTCGGGGTTAGCATCCGCGTGTCTAGTTTAAATCAGCGCTCGGGAGCAAAAGGACCGAACTCAAATCAATCGCGATCCTCTTCGTCGTCGTGATCGTCATCATGCTCTTCGTCATGATCATCGTCATCATGATCGTCGTGCTCGTCATCCGGATGCATGAACTTCGGCTTGCGCTTGTTCGCCGGTAGTGGAGAAACCATTACATTGATGTTTCGTCCCACGAGCCTGGGCTGATTGTCCGCATGTCCCATGGTTTCGAGATCCGCGATGGCGCGCTTCATGGTTTCGAACCCGATCTCGGTGTGAGACATCTCGCGGCCACGGAAAGAGAGCGTGAGCTTAAGCTTGTTGCCCTTGGAGAGGAACTGCTCCGCACGACGCAGTTTCGTCTCGTAGTCGTGCTGCTCCACGCGAGGACGGAACTTGACCTCCTTGGTCTTGCTGGAAGTGCCCTTGCTATCCTTGGACTTTTTCTGCTGCTCGTAGACATACTTGCCGAAGTCCATGATGCGACAGACGGGAGGACGGGCTTGAGCCGCCACTTCCACCAGGTCCAAGCCAGCGCCTTGCGCGATCTCCAAAGCCGCCTTTGTATCCATTATTCCGAACTGCTTACCATCCGGTCCTACGACTCGAATCTTCGGTACCCGTATTCGTTGATTGCGGCGTATAGCAGCGAACGGATCTTGTTTTCTTTGGGGTCTACGTCTACCTCGTGGCTTTGGCATTCAGAATTTTCTTCGATTAAAACAAATAAGAATCTGAATCTAATCAGACCTTTCAAGCGCATTATCAACACTATTTACGGATAAACGCTTGAAAACCAATCATCAAAAGGGCGTTTCGGACTTTGGGCGCGACACCGTGCTCAAACGCTGAAACTCTCGCCGCAGGAGCAACTGGAGGTCGCGTTCGGATTGCTGAACTTGAATCCGCCCGAGATGAGAGCGTTGGAGTAATCCAGCTGCGTGCCTTTCAAATACAGAGCGCTTTTACTATCCACAATCACCCCCACGCCTCCGAAGTCGACTAGGATATCCCCTTTTCGGGCAGCGGATTCGAAGCGCATCTTGTAGGAAAGACCATTGCAGCCGCCACCGGAGATGCCCACTCGCAGAAACTGCTTATCGGACTCGCGCTCCAGCAAGGAAGCCACTTTCTTCACCGCATCGTCGCTGAGCTTGATCAGACGATCATCCCCACGTCTCACCCCTTCGGGCAACTCTACTGCTGTTCCCATAGACACGTAACAAGTATCGAACGATCCTCGCCCGAAATCAAGCAGAGCGTGCGAGCGATTCACATCCTGCCTGGCAAACGCCTCGCCTACAATCGAATAGCGAGCTCTATCGCCTTCGATGTGCTGCCCGGGCTCGCGATCCCCTTGCCGGCGATTCCGAAACCGGTGCCATGGTCCGGACTAACCCTCAGGTGCGGCAATCCTAGCGTCACGTTCACGCCGCTGTCGAAATCCACCGCCTTGAAGGGAGCCAATCCCTGATCGTGATAGGTCGCCACCACCACATCGGCCTCTCCTTTCATAGCCCGAGCGAAGGCCGTGTCGCCCGGCACGCAGCCTTCGATACTCCCGGTCAAACGAGCTCGCAAGGCATCCAGCCATGGATTGAGTCGCTCCTTCTCCTCCGACCCAAGCAAGCCGTCCTCGCCAGCGTGCGGATTGAGCCCACAGACGATCACTCTCGGCTCCATGCGACCGAGTCGCTTCCCCAGCATGTGGGCAGCCTCTACCGCTCGCTCGAAGACCGGACGCGTCAAAGCCTCCGGCACCTCGGCCAAAGGGATGTGCCAAGTAGCGAGGCACAGGGCTAGGCGTTCACCCACGAAGGCCATAGTCGGCTCGCCGCCCCAACGATAGGCGAAAAACTCGGTCTGACCGGGAAACTCGTACCCGACCTCGGCGCAGAGCGATTTGGCGATCGGGCCAGTCACTACCGCGTCGCAACGCCCTTCCAAGCAGGATCGAGCCGCCGCTTCCATGGCAGCCATGGCGACCTTGGCACCTTTGGGATTCGGTTGGCCAGCTTCGAAAACCTGTTCGCTCAGGCTTTCCCCACTCACCGCGAGATCGGAGCGTCGAACGATGCTGTCGATCCAGTTTCCCGGGCCGAACAGGACGAACTCCGCGCCTTCGTAGCGATTTTCCACCAAGCAGCGCTCGATGAGCTCCGGTCCAAGCCCGGAGGGATCGCCACAGGTGATCGCGATGCGTTTGCGGCCCATACGCGCTTAGTCCTTGGCCCGCCCCGGGCGGGAAAAGCCCCGTTTTCCGCTGGCGAAAAACTCCAGAAAAGTCCTCAGCTCGGGACTCGGATCCCCTGCTTCCGCCAGCAACTCCTCCGCCTTCTGCCGAAGGTTTCCCGAGTGGGCGAAAACGGACTTGTACGCCTGCTGCAGCTGGCGAATCGCCTCGCGGGCCACGCCTCGACGACGCAGCCCCACCACGTTCAAACCGAACAGCGCGCTGCGCTCCGCAAGCATGGTGAAAGGCGCCACATCCATAGTGATCGCGGACAAACCGCCAACCATGCATCCCTGACCGATGCGACAAAACTGATGACTGGCGGCGCTGCCGCCGAAAAACGAGAAGTCACCCACCGTCACGTGCCCGGCCAGCAACACCCCGTTTGCGAGAACCACCTTGTTTCCCAACTGGCAGTCGTGCCCTAGGTGGGAGTTAGCCATCAAAAAACAGTCCGAACCCACCGTGGTCGCCCCATTCTCCTTCGTGGCTCGGTTGATCGTCACCCCCTCGCGCAATGTAGTTCCATCGCCGATACGAACAAACGTCCTCCTGCTCGGGTCGAATCCTAGATCCTGCGGCAGTCCAGCCACCACCGCCGCGTTGCCGATCGTAACTCGATGGCCGATACGCGCCCCGTCCTTGATAACCGCGTGCGATTCCACCTTCACTCCATCGCCGATCTCCACATCCGCCTCGATGACCGCGAACGGTCCGATCTCGGCCTGCTGGCCGATCTTTGCTTCCGACGAAACGACAGCGCTTGGGTGTATCATAGCGGGCGGTTTATAGCGTGCCCGCATCGCGGGCCAAGTCCAATGTTCAAGCGGAAGGAATCAGCTGCAGGGCCTGCAGTCGGGTCAGCACCAGACGAAAGGCGCTGGTGAAGCGCTTAGGCGTGTATTCCACCCGCTCAAGCAGGTTCGGGACGTTCATCCACTCTCCAATTTCGATCTCATCGTGATTGAGTCGAAACGGTCCGCTGCCGGTCACGCGATAGACATTGATGAACTCCTGTCCCGTCTCCTCGCTCGGCAGGAGCTTAAACAAGAGCTCCAGCTCCTGCTTCGGCTGGTAGCCAAGCTCTTCCTCCAGTTCCCTCAGCGCCGCCTCCAAGTAGTCCTCTCCGCTATCCACATGCCCGGAGCATGAGGAATCCCACGCCCCCGGCCAAGTGTCCTTGGTCTTGCAGCGCTTCTGCATGAAGATTTCCCCTTCCTTGTTGAAGACCAGAACGTGCACGGCTCGATGGCGAAGCTTCTTGGCATGGGCCTCGGAACGAGGGGCTTGGCCGACTACCCGGTCGTTTTCATCAACGATGTCGAAAATATCTTCTTGCATGGTGTGAGCGATGGAGAAATCTGAGTGCCTCTGGCTCCAAAAATGGAGCAGAGCCTCCCCCGCACTACGAGAAAAAATTTGTAAAAACCCGCTATGGCCAAAGTTTCCGTCGAACTGATTCACGAAGTCCTCTCCAGCAACGAGCTCGAGCCAGAGGTCATCCAAAAAGTGCTGAAACAAATCGAGGAACAGGCCGCCGCCGAAGCGGAGGCGGAAAAAGCCAACCGCGAGCCGCCGGTCAAGAAGCAGTTCGTGATGATCGTCTCCGACCCGCGCGGCACCCTGCCAGACGAAGACTACGTCGGCTGGGTGGCCCAAATCCCTGAGGACGACAACGTCGGCACCACTCTGGAGAAACTGATCCGAGCGTCCTACGAATACAACATCTCCAAAAAGGGTCGCAAGTACCCGGTCAAGTCCATCGGCGAAGCCTGCGAGGCCGTCGGAGCCCGTTTCCTCAAGGAGCAGGGCATCGCTATCAAAACCAAGATCCCGGTCACCGTCCTGAAGACCGACAACAAGATTCCGGAAATCGAGAGCGACTTCTAACCGCCCTCGGAGGCAGACTGGCCCGCCAGGATTCGCGAGGTCGCCCTACGGGCCGAAGAAGGCCTACGCTTGAACAGGTTCACGTGTATCCACCTACCGGACACGAAACCTTGGCGCAATCACGCGCCAAACGATCCGGAAGCGCAACCATAGGCCCCGCGAACTCGTCTAGAAAAACTGACACAACAAAGCCGGACCTCCGCTTGTCTTCACGCCCATTTCACGCAACAGTGATGGACCGTCCGCGCTAAGTCGCCGAGCCTTGCAAACGCCAACCCTAACCGATTCGAAGCCCATGATCAGCAACCAGGCCACCACGGAAATCAAGACGCCCTACACAGTGAATCTGGCGGATGGAGATCCAGAAGCGAAACGCGAAGAAATCCGCCGCTACTTCCACCAAACCTACGACGCCTACGAAGCCCTGTTCGAGCCGATGGTGGACAAGAAAGCGTTCACCACCCGGGCCGATCCCTTGCGGCACCCACTGATCTTCTATTACGGCCACACCGCCACGTTTTTCATGAACAAGCTGGTGCTGGCGAAACTGGTCGACAGAATCAATCCTCAGTTCGAATCCACCTTCGCCATCGGAGTGGACGAAATGTCCTGGGACGACTTGAATGAAGCGCACTACGAATGGCCCGACCCCGACGCCGTGCGCGACTATCGCCAAAAGGTGCGCGAAACCATCGACCAACTCATTTCCAAGCTCCCCATCACGCTGCCGATCAGCTGGGAGAGCCCGTTCTGGCCCATCCTCATGGGCATCGAGCACGAGCGAATCCACCTCGAGACCAGCTCTGTGCTGATCCGCCAACTGCCGCTGGAAATGCTCGATGGCGCCCATCCGCTTTGGAAGGTATGCGAGAAGGACAACCCGCCTCCGTCGAACGAGCTGATCACGGTGCCCGGGGGAAAGGTCTCACTCGGAAAAAACCGCAACGACCCCTACTACGGGTGGGACAACGAGTACGGCGCTCACACCCAGGAGATCAAGGACTTCGCCGCTTCCAAGTATCTCGTATCCAATCGTGAATACATGGAATTCATCGACGACGGCGGCTATGCGACGCAGCGCTACTGGACCGATGAAGGCTGGAACTGGGTGACCTACGAAAAAGCGACCTGCCCTCGGTTCTGGCGACCCCAGCCCGACGGCAGCTACAAGCTTCGTACCATGCTCAAGGAAATCGACATGCCTTGGTCATGGCCCGCGGAAACCAACTACCTCGAAGCGAAAGCGTTTTGCAATTGGAAGGCTGAAAAGACCGGCCAACCGGTCCGTCTCCCGACAGAGGAGGAATGGTATCGACTATTCGACTACACGGAACTTCCTGACGCTCCAAGCTGGAACAAGGCGCCTGGAAACATAAACCTCGAAGGCCCAGCCTCCTCCGTGCCTGTGGACACCCACGCCTTCAAACACGGCTTTCACGACATCGTCGGAAACGTATGGCAGCACACCGAAACTCCGATCCGCGGCTTCGCCGGTTTCGAGGTCCATCCGCTCTACGACGACTTCTCCACGCCTACTTTCGACACGAAACACAACCTGATCAAAGGCGGCTCGTGGATCTCCACCGGAAACGAATGCCTGAAGGCCTCGCGCTACGCGTTTCGCCGGCATTTCTACCAACATGCCGGTTTCCGCTACATCGTCAGCGACGCTCCAGTGGAAATACCGGACGACTCTTGGGAAACCGATCCAGAAGTGATTCCGTATTGCGAATTCAATTACGGAAAGGACTATTTCGGCGTGGCCAACTATCCTGAACGCCTTGCCCAGATCTGTCTCGATCTCGCGTCAGATCGCCGACGGGAATCCGCCTTGGCGCTTGGCTGCAAGACAGGACGTTCCGCCTTCGAGCTCGCGGCGGGATTTCAGAACGTGACTGGCATGGACTTCACCGCCCGCATGATCCGCATCGGCGTGCAAATGAAGGACAAAGGCTACACTCAGTACGTGCTGCCCGAGGAAGGCGAGATCGTTTCCTTCCATCAAGCGAACCTGCAGGAGCTCGGCCTGGATGGAACACGCCAAAAGGTGGACTTCATGCAGGGCGACCCGTCGAACCTGAAGGACATCTACAAGGGCTACGATCTCATCCTTTTGGATACGGTTTTAGAGCGCACCTACAATCCCGAGAAATTCCTGGCCTCGGCCCATCAGCGGCTCAATCCAGGAGGACTGCTGGTCATTTCCTCTACCTACGACTGGCGGAGCGAGGTCACCGAAAAGGACAACTGGCTCGGCGGCTTCAAGGTGGATGGCGAGAACGTCACCAGCCTGGACTCTCTCGAGCGCGTTCTCGGGCCTGCCTTCAAGCGGATCGGCGAACCGCGCGACGTGGAATACGCGCTACGCAAGACCGCTCGCACCTTCGAGCACAACGTGACTCAAGTCACCGTTTGGGAGAAGAAGTAGCCGGAGCACAGACTACGCGAAGAGCTTCGAGGACGAACCCCAAACGGTTCGTCCTTTTTCGCGACCTCATCCCGCCCAACTCGCGAGCGCCCCGACGAAACGAATACAAAAAGCGGGCTCCGAATCGAATCGAAGCCCGCCGAAAATGGTTTCAGTTGGTTGAACGGTTTCGCCCGCTCACGAGGGGCGAAAGCCGCCTCTAACCAAGCCAGAAGCTGAAGTAGAGATAGAGGCCAACCACCAGGAACGCAATGATCGCCGTAAGCGTCTTGTTGCCGGCATCCCAGCTCGACTTGATCTCTTCCGCATCCTTGCCCTTGATCATCTCGCCATAGGTGAGAGCCGCCTTTTCAGCTGGCGGTGGTTCCGTCATGAACGAGGCTACGATGACGATGACAATGCTCAACGCGAAGAGTACGCCTGTGGCGTAGAGGAAGTTGAAATCGCCAATCGCGGCGAGGAATGCGGGATCGCTGAATTTCGCATCGCTCGCCCCAAAGAAGGTCTGGATGGTCAGCTTGAGCATGCCGAGTCCGAATCCGGCACCCAGTCCCCAGGCCGCGCCGTGGGCGTTGATCCGCTTCCAGAAGAGACCGAGTAGGAAGACCGCGGTGATCGGGGGCGCCAGGTAGCCCTGCACGCTCTGCAGGTACTGGTAGAGTCCACCGCCCGCGACAAGCTTCATGACCGGGATCCAAAGCATGCCGGCGCCAACGACCACGGTAGTCGCCACACGACCGGCGAACACGTAGTGCGCTGGAGGCATTCCCGGACGCATCTTCTCATAGATGTCCACCGTGAAGAGGGAGGCGCTTGAGTTGAACAGGGAAGCCAAGGAGCTCATCAGAGCCGCCAGCATGCTGGCTACGATCAAGCCGCGGATGCCCACCGGAAGCAGTGAAGATACGAGGGTCGGGAAAACCATGTCCCCATCGATGACCGATTCGCCCGTGGGAAGAATCTTAGACGGGATGGTGATGACACCCTCCTGATGGAGGGCCCAGCCGATCAGACCTGGGATGAGGAAGATCAGTACAGGAGTCACCTTGAGCAAACCGCCGAACAGAGCGCCCTTTCGCGCTTGCTTGAGGTTGGCCGCAGTCAGCGTACGCTGCACGATGTATTGGTCGGTACACCAGTACCAGACACCGATGATCGGGGAAGCGATAAGCACGCCGAGCCATGGGAAATCGGGATCGGAAAGCGGACGCCACAGTGCGAATTGCTCGGAGTTGGCGCTCGCCATCTCAACCAGATGGCCCCAGCCGCCGAGCTTGCTCAAGCCGTAGAAGGTGATCAGACAGGATCCGAAAATGAGGATGATGGCCTGCGGAGCGGAGGTGTAGAGCACCGCTTTCATACCGCCGAAAACGGTGTAGAGACCGGTCAGGATCACCGTCATGAACGCTCCCACCCAGAAGGCCGCTTCCGGCGAGCCGAAAGTGTCGGGCATCAGAACCTGGAAAACCAAGGCTCCGGCGTAAACAGTGACGCTGACCTTGGTGAAAATGTAAGCCACCAAGGATACCAAAGAGAGCAGCAAGCGCGACTTGGAGCTAAAACGCTTCTCCAGGAACTCCGGGATCGTGTAAACGCCGGACTTGTAATAGAACGGGACGAACACGTACGCCAGCAGGATCATCACCCAGGCGTGCAACTCCCAGTGCGCCATCGCCATACCGGTGGAGGCCCCTTGGCCCGCCAGACCGACGATGTGCTCTGAACCGATGTTCGAGGTGAAGATCGAGGCGCCGATGGCGAAGAAGCCAGCGTTGCGCCCCGCGAGAAAGTAGTCGGTCGTATCCTTCTGGTTTCGCCCAGACCACCAGGCGATCAGCCCGATCCCGACGAAGTACAGGGCGATCACCGCCCAGTCCATTAGTTCTAAGGTACTTTGCATTAGATTAATCCGTTTAGATTATTTCGCGCTGAACTTGTAGATCGTCGTCGTATCGTAGACGTCGTCCGGCGTGAGGAGGGTTGTTGGGAAATTCGGCTGATTCGGAGTGTCTGGATAGTGCTGCGTTTCCAAGCAAAAGGCGCCGCGATAGTCATAGGTCTTGCCCGACTTGCCGGTGAGCGATCCGTCTTGGAAGTTGCCGCTGTAGAGCTGAATGCCAGGCTCTTCGGTCAATACATCCATAACGCGGCCGGTGTTAGGCTCGTATACTGTGGCAGCCAAAGCCATGTCGCCATCCTGATTGTCCAGGACCCAGTTGTGATCGTATCCAAGTCCGAAGGACAACTGCTCGTTCTCGTCTCCGATGCGTTCCGCGAGGGTGTGCGGCGTGGTGAAGTCGAACGGCGTGCCGGCCACCGGACGAAGCTCGCCGGTCGGGATGAGCCCCTTGTTGACCGGCGTGAACTTGCTGGCGTAGATGGTGAACTCGTGATCCAGGATGGAGCCCTCGCCTTCGCCCTTCAGATTGAAATAGGCGTGATTGGTGAGGTTTACGTGAGTCTTCTCGTCAGTGGTCGCATGGTAGTGAATCTTCAGCGAGTCGTCATCCTGCAGCCAATAGGTCACGGTGATGTCCAAGTTTCCTGGATACCCTTCCTCGCCATCCTCGCTGAGGTAGGAAAGCTTGAGGCCTTCGATGCCGTTCTCCACCACTGGCTCAGCGTCCCAAACGACCTTGTTGTACCCTACGATGCCGCCATGCAAGTGGGCGGGCATGTCGCCGGGCTCGTCATTGGTCGCCAGCTCGTAGGTGGTCCCATCGATCTCGAATTCGCCCGCAGCGATACGGTTCCCATAGCGACCGATCAGAGCTCCCTGGAACGAGGCGTCCGCTTCGTACTCGGCCAAGGTGTTGAATCCTTGCACCACGTCCTCGTAGTTTCCGTCCCGATCCGGAGCGGTCAAACGAACGATGATTCCGCCGTAGTTGATGATATCCACTTCCATTCCATTGGCGTTGTCCAATGTGTAGAGAGTGACTTCCTTGCCGGATTCGGTGGTGCCAAAGTCGGTTTGTTTCACAACGTCACCTTCCTTTGCGCAGCCAGCTCCCATGACAAGCGCCCCGGTCAGGGCGGCCACGTAGAGCGACGTTTTCAATGATGAACCATGCAGTCTCATAAGCTTCTATTAGGGTTTTATTGGGTATAATTCTGAATGCGATCTAGGCCGTGAAATCCATCACGCAGCTAACGCTGAGATAGCGTCGGCGCGACGGCGGTCGTTTTCGAACTTCGGAACTACTGACTCTCCTGCCACAAGTTTCTCCACAGCCAGCGAACACCGCCTCTTCCATACATCGGGAAGGGTCGGCGAAGGGACTTGGGGACAAGACAAGGAAATGGAAGGGATAGCTTCGTAGTGGGATAGAGGTCAGAGGGTTAAACGATTGAACAGGTTGCTCAAGAACGAAAGCCAACTTGGGTTAAGCGGGCCGCGGATACTGTGAGTTTTGCCCTGAACTGGTCCAATCCGATTTTTACTTAACAGTAAAGTTAATACGCGACGGGACAAACGCTTTGGCAAGCGAGCAATAACATCGTTTCAGCTGCTTCCCGCCAGCATCCTTGCATCAACCCTAACTAAAGTCATAGCAACCGTCTGACCAAGCTCCAATCGGCCATTGGAATGGCCCTTCCCATCCGCATGAGCGAGGCTGGCCACCACAGCTGCCCCGCCTCTGCCATCGAACTGATTTCGCTCCGACTGGCGACGTGATTTTCCCGTCCCTCTACGGGTGCTTCATCGAGCTCTAGCGTCGAGGACGCTTCCAGCTCTTTCCCAAACCAACGCTGCGGATTCGCGAACCGGCCCGCTTTTCGTATCCATTTTTCTGTAGAACGTATGTTCTATATCAATACAGGTCCTAGGAACCGCTGGAGGACCCTACCCTTTTCTCTCTGGTAGCGAACACGTCGTGTAAACGCTCCGAGGGGAAATCCCCTCACCGTATCTGAGGTCTATGGAGCAAGTTATGTAAACTGAGCATAAAGAGGCAATAGACTCAACAAAGGGCTCTCAAGGAGGCCGCTGCCGCACCGTTTCCGATAACTCCTAAAAATTTCCTCAGGCCAAACCATGAGGGACCAACAACGCTCCAACGGGTTTTCTCCATTCCATCATCATTTCCCCGGCAAAGCGTAAACCTCAGAGACCAGACAACATGACCAAATCCGCTCCGCTACCGATTCAGGGCAAATGGCTCCAACTCCTCAGCCTCGGCATCGCTCTAATCCTCCAATCTCTGGCAATCTCCCCCGCGCTCGGGGAAGAGCCTCCTCCCGAAGGCCAGCCAGAGGAGCTCGTGATCAACGCCATCGTTTCCGAGCCAATCAACTTTCCTCTCGATGCGCCGCCGGAGGTGAGCGACATACAGGTTAGCGGACTGCCCGCCGGGCTCGAGTACGACGGCCTGGAGCAAGTCATCTTCGGTCAAATCGATCAGGTAGGAGAATACTTCGCCCAAGTCGATTTCACCGAGGGCGGCGTCACTCATGGCATGCCCATCCGCATCGGCGTCTTCACTGCGGCGGACTATCCCGGCCAGCCGGGAGACGGCTCTCAACCTCCCCCAGACGAGCAGACCTTCGAAGTCGTTATATCGATCGGCGCGGGCCAGCCAATCTATTATCAAGTGCCTGTTCCTCACGACGCCTCCAACATTCAAGCGGTCGGTCTCCCGCAAGGCGTCTCCTACAACGATCAGGAAAACGCCATCACCGGCTCCCTCAACGAACCGGGCGACTACTATGGCAGCGTCGACTTCGATCAGGCCGGCCAGCCACGCTCCATCCCGGTCACCATCTATGTGGAAGGCAGCGCTATCGGCGCCCCTGGCGACGGCACGCAAACTCCGCCAGCTGAAGACGACCTCCTTCAAATCAACGTCATCGTCGGCCAGCCGCTCGACTTTCCGCTTGATCCCGGCCCCGAGATTTCTGGCATCGTTTTCTCGGGCCTCCCCACTGGCATAGACTACGATTCGACCAATCAGAAGCTCGTTGGAACGCTGCAAGCCGAAGGTCACTACGAAGCTCAGGTCGAGTTCGTCGAATCCGGCATCACCGTGAGCATGCCCGTATTCATCGACGCGTTCCTTTCAGAAAACTTTCCGGGCGACCCCTCGAACCCGAATCCGCCGAAGGACGGGCATTCGGAGCCGCGCTACGTATCCGGCGTTGCAGGACAACCTCTTAGCTTCCCGCTTCCCTACGACTTGAATGCCGTGGGAGTCGACTACGGCATGTACGCGGACGGCACCGTTTCCATGCTGCCTCCTGGGTTGCAGATCAATTTCGAGACTAACGCGATCGACGGCGTACCCGAGTATCCAGGCTTCTATCACTTCATCCTCATCGTTTCCGACGGAGCGGAACAATACGAGGACTACTTCGATTTCGATATCGCTCCGGCGAATTTCGACGACGGCACGGGCGGATACATCCCGCCTATCAACATCATCGGAGATGTCGGAATGCCCATCGACTATTGGGTCGACATCCCGCAAGACATGCTTCGGATCCAATGGGACGTCCTGCCGGAAGGCATCGCTTGGGACCCCGAGACCCAGCGCGTTCATGGCACCCCGGTCCATCCAGGCTTCTTCGAAACGGCCATCTACGGCGTCAAGGACGGCAATGAGGCTCGCATCCCAGTTTACTTCGATATTTTCGACGCCTACCACGGTGGCGGTCCCGGCGGTACCGAAGAATACATGATCTTCGGATTCGTAGGCGAGTTCGTGAGCTTCTCCCTTCCTTTCGATCCCTCCAAGACCTCGATCGAAATCGGTTCCTACGAGGACGGACTTCCAGCCGAACTTCCGGTGGGCATTGAAATCGATTCCGAGAACGGCTTGATCGTTGGATTCCCGCAGGAAGGCGGTTTCTACCACTCCATGCTTAAGATCACCGAGGGCGAGGAATCCCGCCAAGTCCCTCTGTACTTCGATTTTCAATACAACAACTATGGTGGAGGCGCCCCTGGCGAGCACTATCCGCCGGAATACCACGAAGGTGATGACGAGACTGTGCTCTTCGGCGCCGTTGGCGTGCGTTTCTCCTTCAAGTTCCCCACAAACGAGTCGGAAACGGTCTCCCTCCCCGCTGAATGGGAAGGCCAAAGTTTCGCTCTGCCGACAGGCTTGAGCTACAACGTGGAAACCAACGCCATCGTGGGCTCTCCCACCGAATCCGGCATCTTCGACGTGCTCGTTCGCATCGAAGGAGCCGACGGCATCGAAAAGCTCAAGCGCATCCTCTTCCTTGTAAGCGACGGAGGCAGCGCCCCCAAGCTCTCCTTCTTCTCCGAAGCCGAGTTCATGGTCGGCGAGGACTTCGACTACCAGATCCTCGCATCCGGCTCGCCAACCGAGTTCGCCTTCGAGGAAACGCCAGCGGAACTCTCGCTCGATCCGAGCACAGGTTTGGTGTCAGGACGTTTCGACTACGAATCCGAAAACGACCTGATCGTGCGTGCCTCCAACGAAGCCGGCGACGCCTACGGAATCCTTTATCTCGACGTCGAGTATCCGCACGACGATCCGGGAGGAGATCCCGATGTGCCGGACGGCGTCATCGAAGACACCGAGCCTCTCGTGGGACGCGTCGGCGTGCCGTTCCGCATCGAGGCTCCTGCCGAATTCGCAGGCGCGACCTTCGAGCTAGTCGGAGAGTCCACCTTCCCTGCTGGCATCGGCTTCTCTGAAACGGAAAACGCGGTCATCGCCGGAACGCCCACCGAAGCTGGCCTCTTCCGTACCCATATTTCCATTACGCAGCCGGAAAAGGTCACCGAAGTGAAGCTCATCTTCTTCATCGGAGACAGCGCTGCAGCCCCTCAATTCATTTCGCCCGACTATCTCAACGCCAAGCTCGGCAGCCCGATCGAGTTCCCGCTGGCCCTCGCCAATGGTCCTGCCACGATCGAGATCATTGGGAAGATCCCTGGCATCAGCTACGATGCCACAAGCCGCTCGCTCAAAGGCGCGATCGCCGACCCAGGCTTCTATACCTTGCTCGCAGTGGCGTCCAATGACAATGGAAAGGGATTCCTCCTGATCGACGTGGACGTTTGGGACGATGGCTCGTTCCAGGATCCACACGAAGTCTACCCCATCAACGTTTGGGGCATGGTAGGCGAAGTATTGGATTTTCCACTACCCGCGGACCCGGCTCGCAGCGAAGTCGCTATCGTGAATGGTCCAGACGGGACGCCTTCCGTCATTCCTCCAGGCTTGGAGTATCTGCAGAACTACGCCCTCATCAAGGGAGTGCCATCGCAGGAGGGTTTCTATGACCTTCACCTCGAGGTGACTGAGTTCGGCTTCACGCGCCGCGAGCACATCATCTTCGAAATCTACACTCCGGAAACGCTGCCGGACGACCCGAACTTTCCGACCGGTCCCGGCTACGAGGAGCCTGACGACGGCCACGTCGAGCCGATCCTCGCCAAAGTGGGCGAACGCCTCTACTTCGAAGCGCCCGTCATGGGCCAAACCGTCAGCTTCGAAATCGTCGACAGCAAGGACGGAGAGGCTTCCGAACTGCCTCCTGGCGTCACCTTCAACACCACCGATGGCGTGCTATCCGGCGTGCCGACCAAGAGCGGCGTCTATCCTCTCTGGGTCAAGGTCAACGAAGACGGCCACGTTTTCACCGTGTTCGCTCCAGTAGTGGTGAGCGGTCCAGAAGGGTCGCCCGAGGTCACCAGCGTCGACTACATCTCTGCGCTTCCTGGTGAAAACTTCGAGTACCAGGTCGTGGCCACCAACGAGCCGACGGAGTCGTACATCGAGTTCTTCGACGTTCCTGGCATCCTCAGCTACGATCCGGAGAGCATGATCCTCAACGGCAAGTTCGACTTCGGCGGATTCTTCACCGTGCTGATCGTGACCAAGAACGAAACCGGCGTCGGCTACGGACTGCTGCACATCGACGTGCTCGGTCAATTCGGAGGCGGCGAGCCCATACCCGAAATCCCCTTGTTCATCAACGGCACCTCAAACGTGGAAATCGACTGGGAACTCCCGACCTTCGTTCGCGGATCTTCCTTCGTGGTCGGTGAAGACCCAGGTGGATTTGTGACCCAGCTGCCCGAGGGGCTGTCCATGGACGAAACCACAGGTCGGGTCTACGGCACTCCCCTGTATCCAGGATACCACTTCGTCTACGTGACCGTAGACCAAGGCGAGCTGCCAAGCCTCGCCCTGAATATCGGTATCGCCCCAGGACTGCCGACTCCAATCATCATCAGTCCACAGTGGTGGGTCGGTCATCAGAACGGCCAGTTCAACTACCAGATCCATGCTACGGACTTCCCAAGCGAATACTTCGCCGAAGGGCTTCCAGCAGGACTCAGTCTGAACGCCGCCACTGGAACGATCCACGGCATTCCGACCGAAGCGGGCGAATTCGAGGTGCAGCTTAGCGCCCGCAACAAGTCAGGCACCGGCGAGAGCACCACGCTCTTTCTCTTCATCGAGGAGCAGCCTCGCATGCCAGTCGTTTCCGGTCCCTACTACCTGGAGACCCAGGTCGGGGCTGAATTCAGCTTCCAAGTCAACGCTACGGAATCGCCCTTCAGCTTCGCTGCTTGGGGTCTCCCGGCAGGCGTCACTCTCGACTCTGAAACAGGACTGATTTCCGGCACGCCTCTCGTCAGCGGTTTCTTCCCAGTTCGTGTGGAAGCCTACAACGAATGGGGTATGGGATCTTTCAATACATCCGTTCTCGTGAAACGCGCGGCTCAAGCTCCGAGCTACACCGGCCCGAACAACGTCGGAGGCAAGGTAGGACAGGAGTTCTTCTTCCATCCGCCCGCATCGGGCACCGTGAGCAGCTGGTCCATCTCCGAAGGCAGCCCGAACGCGCTGCCAGCGGGCCTTAGCATCGATTCCGCTAGCGGCATGATCACCGGCAAGCCGACCAACGCCTTTGCGGGAGCGATCGAGCTAGAGATAGCTGGTCCCGGAGGCTCTTCCTACGCTAAGGTCTACTTCAAGATCGCGCCAGCTTTGGACGCGCCGGTTGTATCCAGTTCCCCATTCGCAAAGGGAACAAGCGGACAAGCTTTCAGCTACCAGATCGTAGCATCGAACAACCCGATCGAATTCGCAGTGGAAAACCTGCCTAGCGGGCTCGATTTCGATGCAAGCGCTGGTTTGATCAGCGGAACTCCGGACAAAGCCGGCTACTTCGATATGCTCATCCGAGCTCGCAACGCGGCGGGATGGGGACCGGTTCGTCTCCTGATTCTGGATATCATCCCAGGACTGGAAGCTCCGATGATCGTCAGCGCCCCCTACAAGAAGGGTCAGGTGGGACAAGCTTTCGAATATCAGATCATCGCCAACAACCAGCCTACCGGCTTCGCCCTCTCCGGCTCGCTCCCGGCTGGCCTGGCACTGGATGCCACCACGGGTCTGATTTCGGGAACTCCGACCGAAGCTGGCGTGAAGGAAGTCATCCTCAGCGCATCCAACGAAAGCGGATCCGGAAACGGCATGGTATTCATCCTTGCGATACGTCCCTCTCTGGAAATGCCGAAGATCACCTCTTCCGGCACCGCCTTCGGAAAGGTGGGAGAACCCTTCGTCTATCAGATCATCGCCACCGGTACGCCGACTGGCTACGAGGCCTCGAATCTTCCGGACGGCCTCACGCTCAACGAGTCGACCGGCTTCATCACCGGCACGCCGACCACGCCGACCAGAGAACCCGTATTGATGGTGGTCGTGGCAAGCAACGGAGCTGGACAGAGCCTCCCTCGAGGCGTCCTGCTGGAGATTCTCCCCGCAGCGGCGGCCCCTGAAATCCTCAGCGGCAGCTACGCCATCGGCAAGGTAGGAGACGATTTCGAGTTCCAGGTCTTCGCGACCAACGATCCGACTTCGTTCTTCAGCCCGAATCTGCCTCAAGGACTCAGCATCGATAGCGCGACAGGCCTCATTTCCGGATCTCCCGAACAAGCGGGCGAGTTCATCGTGACGCTTAACGCGAGCAACGAAGCTGGAGCTGGCGAACCGGCGTCACTGGCGCTCTTCATCCTTCCCGGGGCTGCAATGCCGCGGGTCACCAGCCCGTCCTACGCTCTAGGCAAGGTGGGCGAGGAATTCTCCTATCAGATCGTGGCGACCAGCGAACAGATCGACTCCTTCTCCGTGGAGGGAGACCTGCCACGCGGCATCGACTTCGATCCGACCACCGGCCTGATCTCGGGCTCTCCGGTCGAACCGGGCATCTCCAGCGTCTTCCTGCTGGCTACCAACGACGCGGGCACCAGCTTGCCGCAGCCATTGAAGATCAAGGTAGAGCCGTCTCTGGAGGCGCCGAGCATCACCTCCGCTCTGCGGACTTCCGGCACGGTTGGCGACGAGTTCAGCTACGAAATCCTCGCATCCAACATGCCGCAAGAACGCCCGCTTCCACCGAGCGCCGAGTTCGAAGCCGTTGGCCTGCCAGCAGGTTTGGGCATCAACAACGCCACCGGCATCATTAGCGGAACTCCCGAGGAGCCAGGCAGCTACACCGTGACCTTGGTCGCCACCAACGAAACTGGTCAAGGCAATGCGAAGTTCCTCGTGATCAAGATCGCTCCGTCGCTGCAAGCTCCGGTCATCACCAGCGTGACCAAGGTTCCCGCTCAGGTCGGAAAGAGCTTCAGCTACACCATCAGCGCCACCAACGACCCGACCTCCTACGACGTCGAGCATAGCATCGCCTGGCTCGGAGTGAATACCGCGACGGGTCGCCTCTCCGGTACGCCGACCAAGCCAGGAGTCTTCTACGCAGGCCTCTTCGCCTACAACGATTCCGGCGAGAGCAAGCTCGCTCCGCTCGAAATCGTGGTCTACCCGGCGGCGGAAACGCCGAAGATCACCAGCGAGCGCCAAGCGAGCGGCAAGATCGGAGAAGCCTTCTCCTATCAGATCGAAGCCAGCAACGCCCCGACCTCCTACTCGGTCAGCGGTCTGCCATCGGGCCTGACCATCGATCCGGCATCGGGTCTGATCTCCGGCACCCCGGCCGCCTCCGGCGTCTTCGAAATCGTGGCTGTGGCCAGCAACGAAAACGGAACCGGCGATCGGGCCATCATCACCCTGGAGATCGAGGCGCGTTTCGAAATCGTCATCGGCGCAACCGACGAATAATGGGCCCTGCGTTTGAAATCGATGACCTTCGACCTTTGTTAATCCCACACCCCTAAAAGAAGCATGCATTCTCTCAACGAATCCTTCTCGCGGGCGCTGGTTCGCGGCTTCCTCACGGTTGCCGCGGCCCTGGGCCTCACCCTCCACAGCCACGCAGCTCCCTCTCCCATCGACGACGGCGAGGTCGGAGCGGCCTACTCCTACGACCTGAAGGCAAACCTCAACTGGGGCGGCGGCGATCCGCCCGACGACCTCACCTACACCGAAGGAGCGAAGCCTCTGCCGGATGGACTGAGCATCAATCAGAGCTCCGGCGTCATATCCGGCGTGCCCACCACGGCTGGCAGCTACATCTCGACCATCACCCTCACCTACGAAGGTGAAGCAAACAACGTCGAGGTGTCGTTGACCATCTCGCCACAAAGCGGGACGCCCGAGATCACGAGCGCCTCCCTTTCCGTCGGCATGGTGGGAGAAGCCTACACCTACACCATCACCGCCAGCGAGAACCCGACCACCTTCAACGTGGATCCGGACGAGCTCCCGCCTGGGCTCAGCGCGGATGCTAGCACGGGGGCGATCACCGGCACGCCGAGCGAGCCCGGCTCCTACCCCTTGACCATCAGCGCCAACAACGCCATCGGCACCGGAGCGGACTTCACCCTGACCATCACCATCGATCCGGCAGGGGATCTGCCGGAGATCACCAGCAGCGCCACCCTCACCGGCGACGTAGACGAACAGATCTCCTACCAGATCGCGGCCAGCAACAATGCGACCGAATACGAGGCGGAAAACCTCCCGTTCGGCGTCACCATGGACGATAGCTCGACCGGTTTCATTTCGGGAACGCCAAGCGTGGAAGGCACGTACGAGGTAAGCATCCGAGCTCGCAACGAGTTCGGTTGGAGCCCCGTTTTCACCTTGACCATCACCATCGGAGCCGTGCCGCAGATCTCCAGTTCCCTGACCCTCTCGCTTCAACAAGGCACCGAGATGGACGAGTACCTGATCACCGCTTCCAACAGCCCGACGACCTTCTCGGTCGGGACCCTTCCGAGCGGTCTGAGCTACTCCTCCGGCACTCGCAAGATCACTGGAACTCCAACTGTGTCCGGCACTTTCGAAGTTTCGATCTACGCGATCAACGGAGTCGGCCAAGGCCCTACATCCACCTTGACCATCTCCATCAGCCCGCTTTCCGACTACTCGCCGCTACGGCCCGCAGAATTCTCCGTCACTGAAAGCGACGGCATGCTCGAGTTCTACCTCGCCTTCGAGCAAAGCGCCGAAGAACTCGCCAACTACAACTACTTCATCGAGACCAGCGCGGACCTCCAGGAGTGGCAAAGCATGGCGCTCGACTCCATGGACAACGTGGTCATCGAGGAAAACGAAGACGGCTCCACCTCGGTCTCCGTACAGTACTCCGCCCCCGCCGAAAACGGAGCGGCCCAGTTCATACGGTACCGAGTCGAAGAAAAATCATAATATCGCCTGCGGAAAGCCCGGTCCTTATTGGCCGGGCTTTTCCCTGTCCGGACCTCGAGGCGCGTAGGCGGATTCGAACCGCTCAACCCGCCTGCGAGCGAGCAACCGGCAGCCGTCGAGCCAACACTCTCGGCAAGTCGTAGTCATTGTTGTCGATCACCAGATGCGCCTGCTCAACCGGACGATGCCGCTGGGCGTAGAGGCTTTGACCTGGCAAATACCGCCTGCGGTACTTTTCCAGCAACGTATCCATTCCTCCGAGACGCTGAACATCTCGGCTCGACGCCCTGCGCAGCACCGTCTCCTCGCTCGCGTCCACGAAGATTCGAAAGTCGAAATGCGCCGCCAGTCGCTCGCAAAAGAGCATCACGCCTTCGAAGATAAGAATCGAGTCCGGCATCGCCTCCTCCAGCGAAGCCTGCGTCTCCACATCGGTCACGAAATCGAATCGACTGGGCGTGTACCTCAGCGCGCCCCCCGGTCCGAGAGGCGTCAGTAGCTGCTCCACCACCGCCTCCTTGTCGAAGGAGTCCTGCACGTACCCATCCACTGAATACTCGCCCTTGCGGTAGCGAACCTCGGAAGCGTGATGAAACCCGTCTATCGAGGCGCGGATGACATGCCGTCCGCGAGCCTGAAGCGGCTCGACGAGACTATCGGCGAAGACGGTCTTGCCGGAAGCGCTCATGCCGTCGATCCCCACCCGCACTGGATGCGGCAGGTGGATTGCGTCGATGGCCGCAACCGCTTCTTCGATCACACGTTTCCTCATGAAGACCGGCTAGAAAACGGGGATGATCCCGTAAGGCAAATAAAACCTAGCGCAGCGCGCGGCGCGCTATTCAAAATAAGCCAACCTTCCTCTGCCGGGCGGGGCTCTGACCCGCGACACTGGCGTCTCACCTCAGCCCGTCGACCCACAGCGCGTCGCAAGCGACCGCGTTTGGGACCCAATGAAAAATATAAACGAAGCAAGGGCGGTCCTACCGAGACCGCCCCCACGAACAAACGGCCCAATGGGCCTATCAAACAAATTGAATCGAAATCGTCTCTAGCAGCGCCACGAGCGGGCCCCGCCAGCTGGACGCGTCTCGAATATCCCGGCTTCGATGCCGAAACGCTCGCGGTACGCGTCCGCCACCGTTTCAGCCACCATGTCAGCCTGGTCGCGGCGCACCAAGGCGATGGCCGACCCGCCAAAGCCGCCACCGGTCATGCGACAGCCCGCCACACCCTCCAGGGCTTGAGCTGTCTTCGATATGAAATCCAGCTCTGGACAGCTCACGCGGTAGTCGTCTCGCAACGAAGCGTGGCTTTCATTGAGCAGCTGGCCGGTCAAAGCGTAGTCCCGAGCGGCCAGGGCGTCCACCGCCCGCAGCGTACGGTCGATTTCGGTGACCACGTGACGCACGTAGCGGCGCTTCTCCTCGTCCATGAAATCCTTGGCCAAGACGGCATCCAACTCCGCCAGAGGCACCTCCCGAAGCGTACCGACCTCGAGCTCCGCAGCAGCCTGGTGGCAAACGTCACGCCGACGGGCGTAGCCGCCATCGGAAAGCTCGTGGCTTACGCAGGAATTGATGATCATCAAACCCCAGTCCGGATCGTCGAAATCGGCGTACCGATACGAATCGTCCTGGCAGTCCAGCAGCAGCAGCTTGGAGTCTTCGCAGAGAATGACCGCCGCCTGATCCATCAAGCCGCACGGGACGTCCGCGTAGTCGTGCTCCGCCTTCTGGCAGAGCCGAGCCAGCTCCAGCGGTTCCATCGACTCCCCGACCAGCTCCAAGACCGCCTTGCTAAACGCCGCCTCCAAAGCCGCGCTGCTGCTCAAGCCGCCTCCCACGGGCACCGTGGACAGCACCACCGCATCGAACCCGGGAAAGGCGAAGCCCTTTCGCTTCAGGCCGGCCAAAACCCCTTTGACGTAGTTGCTCCAGCAGCGCTTCTCGGACTTTGCAAGATCCTCTACGGAAAAGCTCACCGGCTCGACCTCGCCATGGCTGGAACGCAAGTTCACCATGCCGTCCTCCCGAGCCTTGAGGGCCACGCAGGTCCAGCGATCGATCGCCGCCGGCAGTACCAATCCGCCGTTGTAGTCGATATGCTCGCCGATCACGTTCACCCGTCCGGGAGCCACCGCGCAGACATCCGGCGAGCCAAGCCCTTGGTCCGCGAACAGAGCGAGCAAATCCCGCAGTTCCTTTCGATCGAAAGACAAGGTATCCAAAGTATCCATATAAAAAGTCGGTCTGAATGAGACGGTCCTATTCTACAGGCAACTTTCGCCTTGAACAATGAGTGGAAAGGTCAACTTTTGTAGAAAATAGGTCTCTCTGCTCCATGCAAAGCAAACGCATCGCGATTCTGGTTGAAACCGCCCTCGACTCCGGGCGGCAAATCGTGCGGGGCATCGCCCGTTTCGCCAGCGAGCGCAACGACTGGTCCCTCTTCTACCATACCGGCCCTCTCGGAGCCATGGTTCCCGCTTCGTTGGAGAGCTGGGACGGCGACGGCATCATCGCTCGCATCGCCAACAACGAACTGCTCGACGTGGTGCGTCGCCATCAGGTCCCGGTGGTCGACGTCATGGGCAACGTGCCCGAAGCCGACTATCCGGTGGTCAAATGCGACGATCACGCCATTTCCGAGCTGGTGATCAACCACTTCACGGAACGCGGCTATCAGCACATCGCCTTCTTCGGATTGAAAAACGAGATTTGGTCCAGGTACCGCAAATCGGCTCTGGAGACGGCTTGCCAAGAGCGCCTCGGATCCCGATTGCACACCTTGGAGGTCGGACACACCGATCGCGATGCCAGCGGCTGGCCAAGCTACTTCAAGAAGCTTGCCTCCTGGGTGGAATCGCTTCCGAAACCGATCGGCATCATGGTGGCGAGCGACCAATTCGGCCCCGACCTCCTGGTCGCTTGCCGCCAGGCCGGCTTCACCATCCCGGACCAAGTCAGCGTGGTAGGCGTGGACAATGACGTGCCATTCTGCGAGATCAGCCAACCACACCTCAGCAGCGTCGAGCCCAACCATGAGCGCATCGGCTACGAGGCGGCAAAAATGCTTCAGAAGACCATGGAGGGATCGCCCCCGGTCCAGCGTACCGTCGAGATCCCCCCGATTCTGCTGCATGTTCGCCCATCGAGCGACGCCACCGCCCTCGCGGATCCCGTTCTGGTAAAGGCCCTGCGCTACATCAGGCAAAACGCGTGCCTTAGCATCGGAGTCGACGAAATCGCCAAGGAGGCTGGCGTATCCCGAAGCGTGCTGCAGCGCCGTTTCCGAAAGGTTCTGGACCGCACCGTCCTGGAAGCCATCCTATCCGTGCGCATGAAACGGGCCCAGGAAATGCTCACCGTGACCGATCTCCCGCTGCCCGACGTCGCTGAACGAACCGGATTCAAGCACCAAGAATACCTGGGCTACGTGTTCAAGAAGCGCATCGGCTGCACGCCCGGCCAGTTCAGGGCAAGAGCGAAAGGCAAGAGCTCGTGACCTTCCTTTGGCCTGCCTATTCGACCCGCAGCGCATAGCCTGGACGCTTCCCAAGCCTTCTGAAGAAACGCGCCCTGAAGCAGAATCGGCGCAAGCGAGCAGGCCCGCTCGTTCGTCCCTCCATCGTGACCCAGCCACGACCGATTCGCACCCTCGCCACACTATTGCTGAGCGCCCTAGCAGCAGCTTCGATCTACGCAGACTTCGCCATACGAGCTGACAAAGCCAGCTTCGAGCCGGGATCGCCGGTCTCGCTGCACCTCAACGACGTCGCGGAAAAACGGCTAACGCAAGTCGCGAGCGCTCGCATCGACGCCTCCGGAGGTCTCGATCTTTCAACCGAACTCCCGCCTGGCATCTACGAGCTAAGCATCGGCGATCTCCCCGCCCTGCCGCTCGCCATCGCCGAAGGCCAAAAAATCGAGATTTCCTACCGCGAATCGGATGAGGATCCGTGGCGCGTGGAAGGTTCCCCCGATACGGACAAGCTCCACGCCTACGAGACGTTTCGAAAGGATTCCCTGAATCGCCTCGTCTATCCCCCCCGAGTCGCCGCTCGAGCAGCCAACTCGAAAGGAAAACCTGCCGAGGAGATCGCTCGCCTCACTCAAGCGGAAGTAGACGGATATGCGGCCCATCGAAGGGAGCTCAACGACTTCACCATCGCGACCGTCGGCGACTCCATGGCGCTCTACGCCACAGCTCTTCGCTGGGACCTCGACTACCGTCCACAAGAGATTCAGAGGCTTGTGGAATCCTTTGCCGAAACGCATGGGGAACTGTCCGTAACCAAAACCTTGAGACAGAAGCTGGAAACCGGTCTCGCTTTGGCGATCGGGAAACAAGCTCCGGAGCTCGCTGGCTACGACCTGAACCAGCAGCGCCAAACCCTCTCCGACCAGCGCGGCAAGTACGTCCTGATCGACTTTTGGGCCTCGTGGTGCCCGCCCTGCCGCATAGAGAACCAACACTACCAAACGCTGGTATCGGAGCTACCCAAAGAGACGTTCACCCTCTTCGCGGTCAATCTGGATAGCGACAAACGCCTTTGGGAACAAGCGAGCCGCCGCGACCGCATTTCCTGGATACAGATATCGGACGATCGAGGGCTCTCTTCCCCTCTCGCCGAGCGCTACGCGGTCTCCTCCTTGCCGAGCAGCTTCCTGTTGGACCAGCAAGGACGCATCATCGCCAAGAACCTCCGAGGTCCCGCCCTCGACGCGAAACTGAAAGAGCTCGGCCTGCTCTAGTCATCCCGCCAGTCGCTACCGAAGCAGCTCACGCATCTCCTGCAAACCAATCGCAGCGCTCAGCTCGTCATCGCCCAGTACGGAATTCGCGAGGTCAGCCTTGCCTCGCTGAATCTCGCGAATCTTCTCTTCGATCGTATCCTTTGCGACAATACGATAAGCGATCACCTGATTTCTCTGCCCGATGCGATGGGTTCGGTCAATCGCTTGCGCTTCCACTGCCGGATTCCACCAAGGATCGAAAAGGACAACGTAGGAGGCGGCGGTCAAGTTGAGCCCGGATCCAGCCGCTTTTAGCGAGAGCAGAAACACTTGCTCGCCTCCTTGACTCTGAAATCGGTCCACCAGCTCCTTGCGGTTTCGCGTCTTCCCCGTCAGCAAAAGGCTGCCAATACCCCAGCTCGAGAGCTGCTTCTTCAGTATTTCCAGCATGGATACGAACTGGCTGAAGACGAGCGCCTTGTGCCCTTCGGCCACCAAGGGTTCCAGCACGTCCCGCAGAGCGGAGAGCTTCGCGGATTGCGCATCGCCCTCGCTGCGACCTCCCTCCTTGATCAAGCGTGGGTCGCAGCAGATTTGCCTTAGACGAAGCAACACTTGCAGCATGCCAAACCGCTGTCCCTGCCAGTCTTCCTCGCTCCGAATCGACTCCAGCGTGGAGCGAGCGTTCTCCAACTCCTCATCGTAGAGACGTCGCTGCGCCCCTTCCAAGACGCAATGGCGCTCCTCCTCGATGCGCTCCGGCAGGTCCTTCGCGACCTCGCTCTTCAAGCGCCTCAAGATGAATGGACGCACGCGACGCTTCAATCCGGCTAGCGCCTCGGGATTCTTGGCAAGTTCGTAGTTCGCCTTGAAGGCGGCTTGCGGCCCGAGCAAACGGGGCATGGCGAAACGCATCAGGCTCCAAAGGTCAGTCAGGCTGTTCTCCACCGGCGTGCCCGACAAGGCGAGCCGCGAAGCCGCGTTGAGCTGGTACGCCACCTTGGTGGTTTGCGAGCTGGGCGACTTGATGTAGTGCGCCTCGTCCAATGCAGCGACATCCCAGGACTGACTAAGAAAATACTCCGACTGCAGGCGCAGCTGAGCGTAGTTCGCCACCACGATATTGGCCTTGCCCAGGGCTTCTTCGCCCAGCAGAGCTGGCGAAAACGAAACGGAGCTCAAATCGGCGCCGAACTTCAGCGGCTCCTGTATCCAGTTATCCATCACAGACTTTGGACAGACCACCAAAGCTCTAAATGTCTGCGACGCGCCTTTGCGCCGGGCCAGCCACATGAACCAGGCCAGCGTCTGCAGCGTCTTTCCCAGTCCCATGTCGTCAGCGAGGACGCCTCCAAACCCCATCAGGCTTAGCCTACAGAGAAACCGGAAGCCTTCGACCTGATACGGCCGCAGAACCGTGCCCAGCGATCGGGGTGGACTGGGGATCTCCAACTTCGTCAATTGACGCGCCCGGCGGCGAACGATTTCCATCGTCTTCTCATCCACGTTTCGCTCGTCCAGCAAGTCCTCGAATTGCGTGACGTGGATGCGTTGCTTGTTTCCTCGCCGAGGATCTAGCCCCATAGCCCCCGCCATCCCCAGGTATTCGGAAAGCGATGACGGATCCACTCGAAACCAGCCCTTGGAGCCAAGCTGCGTCAATTCGCCATCCGCAGCCACCAACCGCGCGATTTCCTCGTCCGTGAATCCCTCGTCTCGACTCACGAACTTAGCATTGATCCGATACCAGTCGCCTTCCTCGGCGGGCTCGCATTCGTATCCAATTTTCAATGCGACAGGAGGGCGATCCCAGCTGCGCTCAGAGTGGGACACCGACTCGACCGCTCGACTCATGGCATGCTCTTTCGCCAACGCGTCGAACGCGGGGCGCGTTGCAATGCCTTTGCTTGTGAAAAAAGCCTTCAGGGCATCGACGAACGCAACCGACGTATCCGGATTCACCTTCGCAAGAGCCCGCTTCAGGTCGCGCAAGGGCTCGCGAGTAGCCACTCCTAGGTCCGTCCGCTTGGACACGACATTGTAGAGATCCCTTGGATACACGAGAAAACCGCACTTGCTGGCCTGACCAAACAATCGGGCAAGCTCCTTTGACAGCGATCGCTCCTCGTCGTCGAGGGCGCGTCCCAAACGTTGAGCGAAGGGATCGGAAGTTTGAGTCGGCGGCGCCTTAGCTGCCGGTTTCGCCGACGAAACCAAGCCCGATCGCTCGTTCAGTTTGACCCGAACCGCTCGGGCCAAGGCGTAGCTATGTCGACAGTTGAAAAACTCCTCGCAGTCGCAGCTTCCGCTCAGACCACCGGTTTCGTCGAAGGCGAGACGAACCTGGAACACGCCTCGTTTGCCTTCGGTTACGCTGCCGCGGATTTCCGCCCGTCCGAGAGCGTCCACCCGCACCTCCTCCGATTCGAAAAGCTCCGTGCCGCGGCTGATCGCCTGGCTGTTCACCTGCCGAACGTAGCGGGCAAATCTCTGATCGAAGGCAAACGCATCCATGCCCCTAGGAGGAGGAACCCGCTTCCATTTGCAATCAAGAGATTGCCCAAGCCTGCGACTATCGGTCCACGCGTGTCGCAAGCGGTTGATTATCTGGGCTTAGCCGCACACCGCCCGTCCTCTGCTTGGCGCCCAATATGCTCCTTGATTTTTTGGCCAGGCGCTTACATTTATCATATACGCAATGAGTCAACCTAACATCGATCGAACCAGCTCCGCCTCGTCGCCTATCGTCCAACTTGAACTGGACTCGGACGACGAGCCTGACCCTAGTAGCCGCCGCTACCGTTTCCATCGTCGCTTCCCCCTGCTCTCTCGTAGAGCCTCGGCATCCACACAGCTTTCATCCGGGCTGATCTCCCTATGATATCCGCCTTCATTGCCGCAGCCCTCTTCACAGTGAGCGTCTCGTTCGTCTGCTCCATGCTGGAAGCGATGATACTGAGCACCACCATCGCGGACATCGAATCGCTAAAGAAAAAGCGACCGAAGAAGGGCGAGCTGCTGGAAAAGCACAAGACCGACCTGTCGGACACGATTTCCGCCATCCTGACCCTCAACACCATCGCCAATACGGCGGGCTCCGCTCTGGTGGGCGCCCTAGCCACCGAGATTTGGGGCAGCTCCATCGTAGGTTGGGTGACGGGCATCCTCACCCTGAGCATCCTCATCTTTTCCGAAATCATCCCAAAGAACCTCGGCGTCGCCTACCGGGTCCAGATCCATCCCTGGACCGTGGGTCCGCTGCAATGGATGAAAGTCGCCCTCTGGCCGGCGACGTCCCTCACCAACCTCTCGGTGCGGCTCGTGGTGAAGGAGGACCAGAGCAACGACGACGGATCGTCGAATGAAGAGGAGATCATCCTGCTCGCCGAAAAAGGAGCCAAGGAGGGGACCTTGACCAGCAGCGAGTCGGACATGGTGACCAACGCCCTGAAGCTCGACGACGAAATGGTCTCCGCGATCATGACTCCCCGGGTGGTGGTCACCGCCTTGGAGACCACTCTGACCATCGGCGACGTTTTTCGCACGTATCCAAACATCCCTTTCGCCCGCATTCCGGTATTCGACGAGGAGATCGACCAGATCGTGGGACTCGTCCGGCGACGCGACCTGCTCAAGTACGTGGCCGAGGACCAGGACCGGGTGCGCCTTTCGGAGATCATGAACGAGGTGTTCTTCGTCCCGGAAACGGTCACCGTGGCCGCCGCCCTGCAGACGATCCTGAAGAAGCACCAGCAGCTGCTAGTGGTCGTGGACGAGTTCGGCAGCATGGCGGGTGTGGTCACCATGGAGGACATCATGGAGTACATTCTCGGTCGGGAGATCTTCGAAAAGGACGACGTGGCCATCGACATGCGAGAGCTCGCCCGCAGCGAGGCTCTGGGTAAAAAAGCTGCGGAAATCCTTGCCGACGAGGAAAGCACCTCTGAGGATCGCGACGCCTAGGCTTTCGCGTATCCACAATCTGGGCTTTCCGAACGATGCAGTTTCCCACCTGGACCCACGACCTCGACCCTTTCATCTATCAGTTTTCCGAAAGCTGGGGAATTCGCTGGTATGGACTGGCTTACGTCCTAGGATTTCTCACCGGCATCTGGCTGCTCCATATCTATTACAAAAAGGGGCTTTCGCCCTTCGACAGCAAGCAGCAGAGCGACCTGTTTTTCGCCATCGTAATCGGGGTCATCGTCGGCGGCCGTCTCGGCTACTTCCTGTTCTACTCCCGCGAAACGCTGCTCAGCGATCCGATGAGCTTCTTCCGCTTCAACGAAGGCGGCATGGCCAGCCATGGCGGCTTCGTCGGCGTGATCATCGCAGCCTGGATCATGGCCCGCCGCTTCAAGGAGTCCTTCCTCAAGGTAGGCGACATTCTGGCCACCCTGGCTCCTCCCGGCCTGCTCTTCGGTCGCGTCGCCAACTTCATCAACGGGGAGCTCTGGGGCAAGCACACCGACGGCTCCTGGGGCGTCATCTTCCCCGAAGCCAAGGACCCCTTCCCGCGACATCCCTCTCAGCTCTACGAAGCGGGCCTCGAGGGACTGGTCCTGCTGGTCTACACCCAAATGCGCATCTGGACCAGTCCTGTGCTCAAGACGCATCCAGGGCAGATTGGCGGCGAGTTTCTTCTCGGTTACTCCATCGTGCGCATCATCGGAGAGCAGTTTCGCGAACCCGACGCCCACATCGGTCTAGACTTCGGCTTCATCAATCGCGGGGCCCTGCTCTCGATCTTCACCGCTCTCGCTGGCATCGCCATCATCATCTGGGCCAGAAAACACCCAGCAGACGCTCGAAAGAGATCGGCCTAGAAAATCCAGACCCGTGCGGCTACGTTCAGAATCGCGCACACGATCAAGGCCGCGGCGACATCGTCCGCCACCACGCCAAAGCCGCCATGGTAGCGCTGCAGCTTCTTGATGCCAAGCGGCTTGAGAATGTCGAAGAAGCGAAAGAGCAGAAAGCCCGCTAGGATGACGATCCAGGACTGGCTCTGCCCCATGTGGGCATGCAATCCCAGAAAGCAGATCGGCATGGCCACGAACTCGTCCAGTATCACCTCGCCCGGATCGACCTTCTTGAGACGTTTCTCCGCTTCGCCACAAATGCCGATGGCGAAATAGGTGCCCGCGGCCAGGAGCAAAGCCGCCGCGAAGTCGCTCAGGTGCACGGTGATGGTGGCGAAAAACACCAGCCCCATCAGCGAGCCCCAGGTGCCCGGGGCCTTCAAGGAGCCAAGGCTGCCGATCGTGGCCAGTTTCACCACCACATGGTTCGGCCAATAGCGCGGCCATCTCGGGTTCTTTATCATAGTCGCTGGGGTTGCTAGGCTTTGAAGACCAGGTCGCCGTACTTCCGGAAGTATTTAGCGCCTGAATACAGAGTCATCGCTACGCACAGCCAGAAGGTCACTCGACCGATCCAATAGACCCAGACCGAAATCTCCTGAGCGTAGGGAACGCCCCATGCCGCCAAATCGTCGCTGAAGGCTACCGCCAGTAGAAAGCCGCCAACCGCGATGATCTGGGTAACGGTCTTCTGCTTGCCAGCGCTCTCCGCCGCCATGACCACTCCCTTGGTCGCAGCGACAAGCCGCAACCCAGTGATCATGAACTCGCGCCCGAGAATCAGCAGGACCAGGAAGATGTGGGCCAGGCCCTGCTCCACCAGAGCGATCATCAGCCCGAGCATGAGGATCTTGTCCGTCAAGGCGTCCATCAAGATGCCGAAATTCGAAACCAGATTGAGCTTGCGGGCATAGAAGCCATCCAGCCAGTCGGTGATGCCCGCGGCCACGAAAAGCACGAAGGCCAAGGAGGCGGCGCCTGGGAAGCTCTCGCGCATGAGCCACACGATGAGGAACATCATCGGGATACGCGACAGGGTGAGCAGATTGGGCAAGTTCATCGGCCGCACTCAAAGCCCTCCCTTCCCCAAAGTAAAGCGTTTGGAGCAGTCCAGGCCCGCTTTCGAGAGGTGCCCCGTCGAGCGCATCGACACCGTCATCGCCCACGGACGGGACGCTCGGATAATTACGCCATTGCCATCGACGCTGCGCGCTATCTATTTGCCTTTTACACGCTTATGAGGATCTGCATCTATCCCGGGACTTTCGATCCCATCACCAACGGTCATCTCGACGTGCTCAAGCGAGCGTGCCGCATGTTTGACAAGGTCATCGTCGCCATAGCCGACAATCCCAACAAGCGCCCCTTTTTTTCGGTCGAGGAGCGACTCGCCCTGCTGAACGAAAACGTGGCTCAGATCCCCAACGCCTCCACCGCAGTATTCACCGGCATGCTGGTGGATTTCGCTAAGGAGCAAGGAGCCGTGGCCATCATCCGTGGGCTCAGGGCCGTTTCCGACTTCGAATACGAGTTTCAGATGTCCCTGATGAATCGCCACCTGGCGCCTGAAATCGAAACCATCCTCGTCATGACCAAGGAAGGCTACAACTACACCAGCTCCAGCTTGATCAAGCAGGTCGCGGAATTCGGGGCGGACGTTTCGCATTTCGTCCCGCCAAGCGTGAACGCCGCCCTACGAAAACGTTTTCCAAAACGCTGACCGATCCGATCCCTCCCAACCACCGCCATGCAATTCCAGTTCGCCACCGCCACTTCCATCCACTTCGGAGCTGGAATCGCCAAATCCATCGCCAGCCTGCTACCCGACGAGCTCGGTCAGATCTTCGTGATCACCGGAGCATCGCCGTTTCGCAATCGGGCGATCCTCGATTTGCTGGAACGAAACGGCTATCCGCTGGAGCTCTACTCCGTTTCCGGCGAGCCCACGCTCGACTCGGTAAACGCGGCCACCGAAGCGGCTCGCAAGTCGGATGCCCAGGCGATCATCGCCATCGGCGGAGGCAGCGTGATCGATACCGGCAAAGCCGTAGCAGCCTTGCTGCCAAACCGCGGCAACTTGCTCGACTATCTGGAAGGCGTGGGAAAAGGCAGGGCCCTCACCTTGCCTTCTCTCCCCTTCATGGCCGTGCCGACCACTGCTGGAACCGGGTCGGAAGTCACCAAGAACAGTGTGATTGGCGTTCCAGAAGCGGGCGTGAAAGTAAGCCTGCGCAGCGATTTCATGCTTCCGCGCTGGGCCGTCGTGGACCCGGAGCTCACCTACGGGCTCAGCGGCGAGGTCGCCGCATACACTGGCATGGACGCTCTGATCCAGTGCCTGGAGGCCTACCTCTCCCGCTTTTCCAATCCTCTGACCGACGGCATCGCTCGGGAAGGACTGCGCCGGGCAGCCCGCTCCCTTCGCTCAGCTTGCAGTTCATCGCTCGACGCCGACGCCAAGAGCGACCTCTGCATGGCCAGCCTTTGCGGCGGCATCGCCCTCGCCAACGCCAAGTTGGGGTCGGTACACGGATTCGCCGGCCCGTTAGGCGGCATGATTCCCGCGCCGCATGGCGCTATTTGCGCCAGTCTGCTAACCGAGTGCTTCAAGGCCAATATGAACGCTCTCGCCACCCGCGAGCCGCGAAACCCGAGCCTCGAAAAAATGCGCGATCTCGCTACCCTCATCACCGGCAACCCGGAAGCGAAAGCCTCCTACGCCTTGGCTTGGTTCGACGCCCTCTTCAACGAGCTGCCCCTGAAGCGACTAGGAAAGCTCGGCTTGACCGCGGATCGCATCTCCGAAGCGGCACGCAAAGCCGGCAGCTCCAGCAGCATGAAGGGGAACCCTATCGAGCTTTCACGCTTCGAGCTGGAAGAGATCCTGGAAAACGCGCTCTAGCCGACCGCCGCTAGCCAGCAAGCCCCGAAGACGGGCGCATCCCCACCCGTCAAACCTCCTGACGGGAGACCTCCATACCCATACAGCTGGGGTATATTCCTACACCTGTAGGGTTTCTATTTTACATCAGAATCACCCTAGCTCTACCGACCTCATGTTCAACGAAGGGAGAAAGTATTACGTTTGTAATAGTTTTAACCAAATCCTTCGCATTTTTGAGGTATTCATGTCGGCAATCTAGGGTCTAATTCCCTTCTTCTTTTCCGTTTCTCTTAATCCCCTATGGATAATTTTTCCCTTAAGGAGACTTCATATTGTGACGATACAGGGTCTTAACCTTCCTGAAGTGAGGTTTTCACCTTCCATATAACACCCCAAATTTCCCGTTTTCACGTAGGATTCTACCCAAGCAGCCAGCTATCCCAATGTCCCCCTTTCGATCCTTTCTGCCGGTCCAACATGCCGGTGAAACAACAGGAAAATAGATAAAAAATCGTTACCAAATCCCTACTACTACTAACATCATGAAGAACCTTAAGAAACTACTTGCCGGCATCGCTGGCGTCGCAACCGCAACTGCCGCCTTCGGTGGCGCCAACGAAAGCGCCAGCCTCTCCGCTACGATCGATGCGGGCGCCCTGGAAATCGTCGCTTCCTCCCTTTCCGGCACCTACTCGCCAGTCGGAGGCGCCGTCACCATCACCGGAGCCGAGCAAGCGGACGCCCTCGTTTTCAACATCGACGGAATCACCGTAGACGACCTCGACGGAAACGGATCCGGTTGGGTGCTCTCCGCCACGCCGGCCGCCAATCTGACTGACGGATCGAACAACCTTCCCCTCGGTACGACCGCTGGCTTCAACAATCCTTCGGACTCCGGAAACACCACCATCGACAGCGCCAACCAGATCACCTACGGCAGTGGAACGGGCATCGAGGGCTACACCGTCGACTACGATGTCGCCTACACCGTTCCTGCTTACACGGATGCTGGTTCATACACAGGTGTCGTCGCTTTCGCGATCACTTCCCTCTAAGCGCCCGTCGCACTGAATGCCCCCTTTTCGAAAGTCACTGGTTTGCTTCATCAGCGCTGCTTGCTCGTCGACCCTCCAATCCGGATCGGTCGAGGAGGCCACGCTCCAGGTCACGGTCAATCCTGGGGTGTTGGAAATAGCGCCCTCATCGGTCAACGGTCCGTTCACGCCAACTAGTGGTGCAGTCAGCGTGACGAGCGCCGATCAAGCCGACGCAGTGACTTTCCAGATCCCCGACATTCTAGTCAACGATCTGAACGGAGATGGCCTGGGGTGGCGCCTAACCGCCGCCCCGGGCAATCTTAGCAACGGTTCCCTCACCCTCCCAATCGGCACTATCGCCGGCTTCCAAAACCCAAGCGACCTGTCGGGCACCTCGATAGAAGACCCCAACGCAGTGGTCTTCAGCTCCGGTTCCGGCATCGCGAACTTCACCATCGACTATCACATCTCCTACGACGTTCCGGCCTACGCCGAGGTAGGCGAATACTCAGGAGCCATCGTTTTCACCATCGTCGCAGAATGAACTGCTCCCCACACAGTTCTCTCGAAAAACAGCCATCGCCCCATCGTCACACTCTAAGAACAGCCGCGCTCTTGGCTTTGGCCGTTCTATGGCTGCCGATTTCCGGGCTGGCAGCCATCAACCTTCGCACCGATCGGAGCTTCTCCCTTCCCAGCATCGAAGTCAGGTCGACTCCCCAAAGCGTCTACTCCGGCGACCTGACGCTCGACCTCATAAACAACAACGACAGCGCCGGCTGGATTCTCACCGGAGAAGTGGACACCGGACACCTCATCGGATCAAGCAGTGGCGAACGGATTCCCGCCACCCTCGCCTTCAAATCCATCACTTGGGTCAAGGGTGGAAACGGAAACGCCGCAGGCATCACCATTTCGCCGAACGGTTCCACCATCGAAGCGGATCCGGGATTCGGCCTTGGCCAATACACCATCGTATTCGAAATCCGCTACGACGTGCCCGCCTACCCCAGAGCAGACAGCTATCAAGGAGTATCCACATTCATAATACAATAGACCTTCACCCGTCCCACGCAACCAATCGACCTATGAAACGACTCGCCTTAACCTCCCTCCTAGCGATCCTTGTCTCCAGTTTCGCCCACGCCTTCAGCGTCAGCCCCATGGTCGCTGACTTCGATCCCAACGCCCCTAGATCCCAGCAAGTTTTCGTACTAACCAACGCCAGCGACCAGGAGAAGCCGGTGGAAATCACCGTCGCCAAACCCTTGCTCGATGAAAACGGCGTCGAGACCATGGACATCGGAAATGGCGAGGACGAGTTTCTCATCATCCCGCAGCAATTCGTACTCCCTCCTAACGCCCGGCGCTCGGTCAAGGTCATCTACGTCGGCGATCCTCGCGAGACCGAAGACACCTATCGCATCGTTTTCAAGGAACTGCCAGTCGATCTCGCCCAGGACGAAGTCCTGCCCGAAGGCGAAAGCTCCTTCAGCATGCGCATCGTCATGCAGTACAATACACGAATCTGGCTCACTCCATCCGGACTGGAAGACGAGCTCGCGATCACCCGCTTCGACAAGTATGAGATGCCAAGTCCCGATTCCGTCTCCCTCCCAGACGAACGTAACGAAAACGCCACTACGGATTCCCAAACCATTCCCATGCTGCGCTTCACCGTCGCCAACACCGGCCCGGCCCATGGATACATTCGGTATCCGAAAATCAGCTTGGTGACGAAGGCGGGAAACCGATACGAGCTCGACAAGGAGGACCTGCAGTACGTGGCCGGACAAGTCGTCATGAAAGAGAGCCAGAAGGAATTCAAGATACGTTGGCAGGACGATTTTCCTGACATCGTCGACATCGAACGCATCGACCTCGTCACGAAAAAGCGGTGAGCAGGCGGCCAATAGTCCGAGCTATCGCGACGATCGCTCTGGCTTTGGCTCTCGGCATCACTAGCGAAGGGGCTTCTCTGGAAGAGGACGACAACGCCCTCTCCTTCCCGTTCGAAATCGAGATAAACGGGAAAAGCCACGGCGAAGTCGTTGCCCGAACCACCGCCACTCTAGACATCGTCGAACTGCAGGGAAGCGACCTTCGCGAGCTCGTGGTCGACTTCGTCTCCCTCGACTTCCTGCCTCTCATCGAATCGTTGCCAGACGATTTCACCTCCCTTGAAACGCTTAGAGAGCTCGGACTCGAAATCCATCTCGATCTCGAGCGACTTGTCATTGCTCTTCAAATACAGGAAAGAACGAAAAACGCAGACACCGGTCCTCGCAGCATACAGCTCGGCTACCAACGCCAGATCAACTACGATGGTCACGAGCCCCAGGCGCGCTTCAGCGGCTACGCCAACTTGCGCTTCAGATCGCAACGCTCGCAGAGGGACGGACTCGATGGCGAGCTCGAACACTCGCTGGGCATCGACCACGTGCTCAACCTGAGCGGCTACGCCCTCGAAGGGGAAAGCCTATGGAACGAGCAGGACGGGTTCTCACTGCGCGACCTGCGTCTGGTGCGCGATTTCCCAAACAAGCTGCTTCGCCTGAGCGTGGGAGATATCTCCACGCCCATCAACGACCTGCAGCGCGGCTTCCAGCTCGTCGGGGCAAGCCTATCGAAGGAGTTCGGCATTCAGCCCTATCGCACCTTCACTCCGACGAGCTCAGCGAGCTTTCGCCTCGAAGAAAGCGCCACTGTGAACGTGAAGGTAAATGGCAGGCTGGCTCGCACGCTGCAGCTGGATGCTGGCGACTACAGCATCGAGGAGTTCAAACTCGCTGCGGGGCCCAATACCATGGAACTGGAGATCCAAACCGACTCAGGGCTCCACGATTCGCTGAACGTGAGCGAGTTCGGAGCGCTGCATCTGCTCGATTCCGGCGTATCCACCTATTCACTATCCATGGGCTTTCCTAGGGCTTCGGAATCCACGCCTGACGCGACACGACTCACAAGTGTCGACTGGTTCGAACGCTACATCGAAAAGGAGCCTCTCCTGAGCGGCTACTACAAGAAGGGGTTGAGCAACCAGTTCACCGGAACTATCGATTTTCAGGGTTCCGCCGACTGGAACCGTCTCGGCGTCGGGGTCTACACCGCCAGCGAACGGTTCGGATCACTCAACCTGAGTCTGAGCCATAATCGCGTTTCTCAATCGAAAGGGGCGATCTCCTCGCGGCTTACCTGGAATCGTGACCTGTTTGGATACGGCATATCGCTTTCCTCTTTGTATTCAGGCATAGGATACTCTCAGTTTCAGAGCGACCAGCAAGCGAGCGAGCGGGACCTTCGCAGCACACACTCCCTGACGATTTCAAAGCTCTTTCGGGAAAAGCTGAACGCCTCGATCAGCTACCTGCAGCAAACGCGTCACGACGGATCGCGTCGTCAGACCACTACCGCTCGCATCGGCAGGCGATTCGGTCCGGTCTACGCTTCGCTGTCTCTTCGCTCCAATCGGGACGACCGCAGCGACGAGCACGGAGGCTTTCTCTCCCTGACCTGGAATCCAGCTCGAAAATGGCGGGCGCGGAGCCTGGCTCGGTATTCGAATGTGGAGACCGGAAATTCGCTTTCCACCTCGCTGGACTACTCGAACCGCCGAGCGAACAGCTACCTCAACGCTAGAATCAACGCCGAAAAAAGCGAAAGTGGCTTTGACTACGACGGGAGCATTACCTTCGAAAACGAGCGCTTCTCCGCAGCCTTCGCCCATACCGAAGTGTACGATACCATCGACGGTTTCGCGAACCAAGGCCGCTCCAGCTCGCTCACCATCCGCTCCGCAGTGGCGTTCGCGGATGGATCGATCGGATTCACTCGCAACATACGCGACAGTTTCGCGATCGTCGACAAGCACGCGGCATGGGGAGACGAGACGCTCGGCATCAATCCCAGCGTGAACGGCTTCGAACACTACAACAAAAGCCGTCTTTTCAGTCCTGTTCTCCCAAACCTGCGCGCCTACCGCGAAGACGTGGCCACCATCCAGACAGTAGACAGCGATCTTTTTCTCGAACGAAACGACTACTACTTCTTTCCCGGCTACCGGCGCGGCGTACGACTGGAATTGGGGGACGATGCGATCTACTCCCTGCGCAGCACCCTCACCTACAGCGATGGCGAACCGGTGAAATACAAAGCGATCCTTTTCGTACGCGAGGACGGAGAAAGCTTCAGCACCTTCACCAACGCGGTGGGACGGTTTCTGATGTCAGGCCTTACCACCGGTCGCTACCGCATCCAAGCTCCCAATACGGATGAAACCGCCATCGTAGAGATCCATGAAGGCGAAACCCTCTCCTTCGTGCCGTCCATCGCCCTCCAATAGGCCACCGTCTTTACCGCTACCAAGCCCACCGCAGCCGCGTTCATGCGAAACGCGCCCAAGCCTCCTCTCCGCGTCTAGCGCATTCCTTACGCCACTTCGAATCGCCCCTCGCTGACGCGATAGACTTTCCACGGCGAACCGCCATCCGCGCTTGGCAGCTCCGTTCCTGTCGCAATCAATTGGATACCCGAATCCAACGCCTCCCAGAAGCGTTTTTTCCGGTCAGGATCCAGCTCGCCTAGCACGTCGTCCACCAGCAGTACCGGACAGATCCCGATGCGCTGGCGCCAGTAGGCGATGATGGCGAATGCGAGTGACAACGCGATGCTACGTTGCTGACCATCGGATGCGAAATCCGCCGCCGCCCGCTCGTTCAGGGTGAGCTCGAAATCGTCGCGATGCGGACCTTTGCTGGTGCTTTGCAGGATCTGGTCACGCTTCAGGTTTCTAGCCAACAACTCCCGGTAGCCTTCCGCGTCTTTCGGTTGCACGTTGGCTCGGTAGCCCATTCCGATCGCTTCGCTAGAACCCGACAGACGTTCGTAGAAGTCGAGAGCGAGCTCCCCGAGCTCCTCGATGGCCTTCTCTCGCTTTCGAATGACCTCCAAGGCCGGCTCGATCAATTCGCGTTCGAAGGGACCGAGCAAGCTGGCGTCAGCCCCGCGCTTTAGCAAGGCGTTGCGTTCTTGGATACACTTCTGGTAGCGCTGCAGAGCCACGTAATATCCGCGATCGATGCCGCATAAAAACGTATCGATAAAACGGCGACGCCCGCCCGGCGAGCCACGCACGATGCTCAGATCTTCCGAGGAAAGCACTACGGTAGGAAACCGTCCCACAAAATCGGATGCTCTGCGGATCGCCTCCCCGTCGAGAACCACTTCCTTGCCCTTTTTCTTGATTCGCAATTGGGCGTGGCACTCGCCAAGCTCCTCGTGTTCCAGCTCGTAGGCGATTTCCGATTGAGCGCTCTTCGGCCCGATCAACGTCTCGTTTTCCCGAGCTCGAAAGGCCCGCAGCGAGGTCACGTAGCCGAGAGATTCCAGGAGGTTCGTTTTCCCCTGTCCGTTCTTGCCCACCAGAAAGACCCGGTCCGCGGAGAGATCCAGTCGAGCCATCTCGATGTTCCGATAGTTGGATACGCCTGCCGCTTTGATTCGCATGCTCGATCTCGACTCGCTCCAGCAAGCCGCTTAGTAGCCCTTGGCCTCGTCGCCTCCCAATGGGGCCGATTCGCGAGCGTTGGGATCAAGCAAGTCCGCTCGATAGTACTTGTGGGCCTGCACGCCCGCGCGAAACGGAGCCGCTCGCTCCTTGACGCAGCGAGTGATCGATTCCAGCACCGCGGGGTTGTCCCGTTGCGACCATTCGGGATGCAGCCACACGGGGCGCTGAGCATCGAGGTGAGGACCGAGCTGCTGTATCCACTTTTCGATAGAGGCTTCGTTTTCCACGATGAGCTTCAATTCGGAAGCCGCGGCGAGATTCACCTCCAGCGGCAGCTTTTGCCATTTGGGGCTGAGGGTGATCCAATCGAAGGCGCCGCGAATCTCGAAGCTTCCGCTGGTCTCCAAGTGGCGCGGCAACCCTGCCTCCGCCAAGGCTTCGCACAGCGCCGTCAAATCGTGAATCGTCGGCTCGCCGCCGGTCACCACCACGAACTCGGCACCGCTGGCCTTGGCCTGTTGAGCGAGCTCCTCGGCCCCGACGCGAGCTACGTTTTTCGGAATGTAGTCGGGATGCCAGGTCCCTGCGGAATCGCACCAGGGACAATGCACTGGGCAGCCGAACAATCGGATGAAAAACGCCGAGCGTCCGAGGTGAGCTCCCTCTCCTTGCCAGGAGTGGAAGCATTCGTGGATCGGAAGATTCGCTCCGCTCGTCGCCATTTTACAATTACAGAAAAAACGCGCGACCGTCCGCTAGTCGCGCTCCGGCGTGTAAGTGGCGCGGTTGAAGCGATCCTCCACCACTTCGACCGATAGAAGGAACGCCCGACCTTCGCTCAGCTCGCGCACGATCGGGTCCACTTTCTCGTAGAGATGGCGGGCCATGCCTTCGCTGGAACATTGGTCCACGATGTACGCTTGATAAACCTGCACGCCGCTGCGTTGGTTGATGGCGAGGATATCCTCCAGCAACGGGTCGTCGCGGTTGAAGACGCACGCGTGGTCGAGGTTTTCCTCGATCCAGTTCCTCACCGGCTTGAGTTTTCCGAAGTCCACCACGAAACCGCATTCGTCCAGCTTTTCGCAGCCGAAGGTGAAGGTGAAGGTCCAGTTATGACCATGGATCTGGGCGCAATGCCCGTCGTGCAAATGCTGCCGATGGGCAAAGGGAATGTCCGGGTAGGTCTTTTGGCAGGTGAACATCGTTTCGATATGGGGGTTCGCTTTTAGAGTTTCCAGCCTGATTTCACCAGATCCGCAATCCGCGGCGCCGTTTCCGAATAGGCCGTCGGATCCTCCAAGCCGGCCAGATAAAAGGCTTCGCGCCGCTCCACGCAGGTGCCGCAGCGCCCGCAATGCAGCTCGCCGCCCTTGTAGCAGGACCAGGTTTTCTCCAAGGGAGCCCCGAGTTGGTGGCCGAGCGCCGCGATCTCGGCCTTGTTGCTGGAAACGAACGGGCGATAGAGAAAAACCTTGCTCCAGTCGCAAAGCTGGATGGCTGCGTCGAGAGCGTCGGCAAACTCTTCGCGGCAGTCCGGATAGATGGCGTGGTCGCCGCCGTGGGCCGCGTAAGCGACCGCTTCGGCCTGCTTGCTGATGGCCCATGCGGTGGCGATGGAGAGCAGCACCATGTTTCGGTTCGGCACCACGGTGGATTTCATTTGCTCCTCCGCGTAGTGGCCTTCCGGCACGTCCTCGGAGCTGTTGGTCAGGCTGCTTTTGCCAAACAACGGCCCGATGCCGCGCATATCCGCCACCTGATGCTCGATGCCTAGCGATCGGCACACCTCGGCTGCCACCTGCAGCTCTTTGCGGTGCTTTTGCCCGTAGTCGACACTCAAGGCGCCTTTCACCGCAACGCCTCGATCCAACATGTGGTAGAGCATGACCGTCGAATCCATTCCTCCGGAATAAACGGCTACCGCGCTGCGTGGCTCTCTCTTCGCTTCCAAGCTCATCGCCGCTCGACCTAGGGCGCCTCTTGACGCAACTCAACCTCAAAAGAGCGCCTTGAATCGCCATGCCGCGCCGCCTCCATATCCAGCAGCGACTTGCCACGGAGCCGCGAAGCTCCTTGCATGCGTCGATCTAGAGAAACTCATGCCATCGCGCGGACGACATCAAAGCACCTCCAAGGAAACGCTCCAGGCCATCAAGAAGATCGAAGCCATGGATGGGGTGGTCGGCGTGATCATCGGTCGCTCCTACGGCGGGAAATCGCTCGGAAAATCCGGACGCACCGGCGCGGTCAAAATCCAGCGACAACAGCCGGGTGGCCTCAAGGCTGTTTCCCAGACCGCGAAAGGTCTGCAGGAAATCTTCATTCGCACCGAGGCCGGGCGCGAGGCGGAGGTCCAATCGGCCATCGAAAAGCTGCGCTGAGCCATATCAGCGAACGGTTTATTAGCATTTGCTGGAATAATCGAACGCCTACGCGCCTCCCAGCAAGACATGCCTCAACTGTCCGTGCAGTCCGTTATCTCTTGCCAACGCCTCGAATCCATCGAGGGAGCGAGTCTTGCCCTGCCGTCGCCCGAGCACGCGTTCACGCATCTTCAGTTTCGGCGCTTCGCCGGCTGCCCGATTTGCCACCTTCACCTGCAGCAGTTCGCGGCCCGTGCGCATGAGATTTCAAATCAAGGGATCCAAGAGATCGTGTTCTTCCATTCAACCCCGACAGCTTTGCGAAAATACAGCAAAGCGCTGCCCTTCCCGTTGGTGGCCGACTGGCGAAAACGCTACTATCGCAGCTTCGGCGTGGAAGCGTCGCTGATGTCTTTGCTGCATCCGCGAGCCGTCCTCTCCGCCGCGCGGGGCGTTTTGAGAAAAGGCCTCGGTTTATCTCTCAAAGGCGGCCCTCTGGGACTTCCGGCCGACATTTTACTCGATGCCAGCGGGACGGTTCGAGCGGTCAAATACGGGAGGCACGCGGACGATCAATGGAGTGTCGACACCTTGCTGGAGATCGCGAAAAATGCCGTCACGCCGCAGACGGATTGAAACCCACGTTGGCCCGGCCTTCACGACCCCGGCTCGGTTTCGGCTGGCGCTTGGGTCCGGGCCTGCAGGTCTGCCACCGCCTGCTTGATTTGCTCGGGACGCGTCCAGGGGATGAAGTGGTTGGCCCCACTCAGCATGCGAAGGTCGACCGGGGCGTTGAGAAATTTGCGTTTCACGTAGTCCGCGTTTCCCGGCGGCACCAGCTCGTCGCGATCCCCCTGCAGCACGATAGTCGGACACCGAATCTCAGAAAGCTCCTTCTCCAGCAGTTCCAGCTCCGATCGGTGCGGGAAAATCTCGTCGTTGCTGTTGCGCCACGCCCGCGAGAGCCCCCACCTAAAGAGCGGAAACTTCGCCAAATAGTTGTACCACTTTAGCTCCTCCAATTCCGGATCCATAGACGGCGCCACCAGAACCAGTCCGCGCGCCGCATTGGGAAAGTCGACCGCCAGACGAGCTACCACCGGTCCGCCCAGGGAATGCCCCACCCAGATAGCCGGCAGCCCCAGACCCGCTCCCGTCACCGCGTCATGGATACGCCGGGCTTGAATCTCCAGCGACGGCTCGGCCCGCGAAGGGCGGCTCCTGCCAAATCCCGGCCGATCCACGGCAGCCACCGTGTATCGGGAATTCAAGGACTCGTCCGAGAGCATGTGGATGAAATTGTCCCAGCTTCCAGGCGAACCATGTACAAATACCACTGTCGGAGATTGCAGGTCTCCTTTGTACGCAACGAAAATTCGCCCTGTCCCGTCCTCGATCTCCAGGAACTCAGGCAGCGCCTGACCCCTTGCTTCGAAGTGGGCCCTTATCTCTTTCTCCGTCTTTCGAAAACTCATAAACCCGGAAAATCCCGCCACGAGGCCCACCACCAATACAATCGCCACCGCCACCAAAAGCGTCCACCTCGTTCGTTTCCTCATTTCCTTAAACCTCCCGCTCCCTCGAGCCAAACGAAAACCCTATCGCGGAAACTGCCAAACGTTTCCTCAACCATAGTCACGATTGGTACGTTCCCTAAAGGGGCGAAACGATTTTCAGCTTCCCAAATCCTCATTCTTCAGTAAAACCAAGGACGATGACCGGCATCAAATCCATAGCAGCTCTACTCATCGCAGCGATCATAAATCCGCTGTGCTGCTGCTTGGAACTCACGGCCGATCAACCTGAGCCTATGGCGGCAGGCGATCACTCCTGCTGCACGACCATGGGCCAAGAGGACGAGGAACAGAGCGACCTCGATCGCCACTCGAGCGACATCTGCCCCCACACCGAGGAAAGAGACGCCCAGATTAGCGAGGCTCCAGACACCCACACGCCAGTTGTCAAAGCGCAGCTCGTCCTCTACACCCTCTTTTCCGCTTTCGAGCAGACAGAGATGGAGCCGCCACTGTCCAAGGTCGCCCGCTTCACGGAGCGAAGCGCCAGCGCTCCGCCATCTGCCGCTTTCACAGAGACGTACTGCGTCTACATGCTTTGATGCTCTAGGGAATCAGTCTCCACAGGAGACTAAATCCATGGGATAATCGAGGGCTCGATCCAGTCGACGACCCGTACTCCCAAGAAGCCCGTCACTAGCGAATCCCTACCGTGATTCGTCACTCGCACAGCATCAAAACCATGAAAGCTCACACCCTCATTCTCGCCATCGCGAGCTGCCTTTCGCTCACCGCTTATGGACAAGATCCGATTTCACGGCGCGCTCAATCCTTATCGAGCGACCACCTGCTCGGCAGCTACATCCTAGAAGCGCTGGAAAACAATCCTTCCTTGCAAGCCGCGGAAAGCCGCTACGAAGCAGCCCGAGCCTCCATCGACTCCGCCCGGGCCCTGCCCGATCCCAAACTCCAGATCACCCACTTCGTGGAGTCGATCCAAACCCGAACCGGACCGCAGCGTCAGGCCATCTCATTGCAGCAGCCGATTCCCTGGCTAGGCAAGCTCGACCGCATGCGTGACATGGCCCAGGCCGAGTCGGAATCGCTTTGGCACGCCTACGCCCAGCAGCAATTCACGCTGGTCGACGACGTGGCCGAGCAAGGGCTCGAAATCGCCTATCTCGACCAGACCATAGAAATAACACGCCAAAACGTGGCCCTTTTGCGGCGACTCGAGTCGGTGGTGGAAAACAAGGTGAAATCCGGCGGCGAGCTAAGCGATTTGCTGAAACTGCAAGTGGAGATCCAGCGCTTTCAGGACCTCGCGGCGAAACAGGAAACGCAACGCTTCGCTGCAGAAGTCCAACTGGCGAGCCTTCTCGGACGAAACGACGGTCCGGCCGTTTTGAACGCTCCCCTGCGAGAACCCGATCCGATCAGCGCGGACCTCGAACTCTGGCTCTCCACCATCAAGGAACGCTCGCCTCAGCTCGCAATGCTCCGGTCCTTGGAATCAGGCAAATCCGCTCGTGAACGCTTGGCCCAGTACGCCTCCAAGCCGGACTTTTCAGTCGGGGTCAATTACATCCGCACCGGCGACGCTCTCAATCCCGCCACCCCCGGCAGCGGCAAGGATCCGTGGGCGGTGATGGTGGGGGTCTCCTTGCCCATCTGGGGCAAAGCGAACAACGCCATCAGCTTGCGAGCTTCCTTGGAGAAAGAAGCGATCCAAGCGGAAATCCGAAGCCTCGAGCTGCAGCTTGAGAGCGACGGTCGCGCCTGGATCGCCCGACTGGAAGACGCGCAAGATCGTATCCAAAGATACCAGACGCAACTCCTCCCGCTCGCTCGCCAAGCTCAGGAAATCACCGAAGCCGGCTATCAATCAGGAAAAGCCAGCATCCTCGATCTGATCGATAGCGACCGCGCCCTGTTGAGCCTTGAGACCGAATACTGGCGCGTCGTCGCCGATTGCTGGCTCGCCCGCTGGAAGCTCGCCACCCTCTCCGGCGGCCTCTGGCTCGACTAACCCCACCCAATCAAAACACACCTACTTTCCTACGATGAAGAACAAAACGTATCCAATTTTCGGAGCAATTCTCGCCGTACTGGCCGCCTTTTTCGTTGGCCGCTGCAGCACCTCGCCTTCCCTATCAGAAAGCGAGCATGCCCACGGCCCCAGCTCCAGCGAAGAGTCGCCAGCTACGATCTGGACGTGCTCTATGCACCCGCAAGTCCAACAACCCGAACCTGGCGACTGCCCCATTTGCGGCATGGACCTCATTCCCCTCGTGAACGATGACGACTCGGGAGCTGGACCTCGCTCCATGAGCATGAGCGAAAGCTCTCGAGCCCTTGCCGACATCCAAACCACCGCCGTGCAGCGGCGATTCCCTGAAGCGGAGATTCGTCTCGTGGGCAAGCTTGACTACGATGAAACCCGAGTGAAGTCCCTCACCGCCCGTTTTCCCGCACGCATCGATGAACTCTTCGTCAACTTCAACGGCGTTCCAGTGAAAAAAGGCGACCACCTCGCTCGCGTCTACAGTCCAGAGCTTCTCACCGCCCAAAGCGAACTCCTCACCGCTTATCGTTACGATCCTGAAAGCGCCGCCACTCGATCCGCCCGTGAGAAGCTGCGCCTCTGGGACCTGCTTCCCGAGCAGATCGACGCCATCATCGACCGGGGTGAAGCCAAAGACCATTTCGAGCTCAAAGCCCCCATCTCAGGCGTGGTCGTCAACAAGAACGTCAACGAGGGCGACTATATCAAAACCGGGCAACCGCTTTTCCGTATTGTCGATCTCAATACGCTTTGGCTACGTCTGGAGGCTTATGAATCGGATCTGCCATGGATTCGTTTCGGCCAGACCGTGAACTTCACCGTAGAAGCCTATCCGGGAGAAACCTTTCAAGGACAAGTCGCATTCATCGATCCAGAGCTCGATCGAAAAACACGCACTGTTTCCGTGCGCGTCAACGTAGATAACGAAGCTCGCAAACTGAAGCCTGGCATGTTCGCCAAAGCCATCGCTCGCTCCCGCGTGGCCCAAGCGGGAAACGTCTACGCCCCGGAATTCGCTGGCAAGTGGATCAGTCCCATGCATCCGGAAATCGTAAAAGATGGCCCCGGCCAATGCGACGTCTGCGGTATGGACCTCGTACCGGCCGAGGAGCTGGGCTACGTGGAAGATCCCGATGCCAAACCGCCACTGGTCATTCCCAGCTCCGCAGTGCTCCGAACCGGCAAGCGGGCTGTAGTATATATCGAGAAACCGAATACAGAGCGGCCGACCTACGAAGGGCGAGAAATCGAAATCGGTCCACGAGCTGGCGATGTGTTTGTCGTAGAAAGCGGGCTCTCCGAAGGTGACCGCGTGGTTACGAACGGAGCCTTTAAGATCGATTCAGCCCTACAGATTTCCGCCAAGCCCAGCATGATGAACCCGGAGTCATCGCCGGATGGTCTCAGCGAACATCAAACGTCAGAAGAGACTGCTTCCGAACATCTCCACCTTGAACCCGAAATCGCTAAGCAAACCTTGCCTCACTATTTCGAGCTTCAACAATCGCTCGCCAACGATGATCTTGAGGCAGCGCGGGCAGCGCTCAGCGACATGATGAAGATCACCGGTCACCAAGGGCCGTTGCCGGACTTGATTCACCAAATGCTTGCAGCAGATTCGCTGGACGGTCTGCGACGTCCCCACTTTGAAACGCTCTCGATGGCATATATAGAAGCGGTGTCGCAAAATCCGGACGCGTTCGAGGATACTGTCTACCAAATGCATTGTCCCATGGTGTATCCAGATCGTGGAGCCGATTGGCTGCAAGCTTCTGACGACCTAAAGAACCCGTACTTCGGCTCCATGATGCTGACCTGCGGTTCGCTCACAAACGAATACTAACGGATGATCACCACAAACTCTATCTGGGAAATCGTTAGAAAGACCAAATGATCAACAAACTCGTTCGTTTTTGCCTGGAGAACAAGCTGGTGGTTTTTCTATTGACCATCGGCATGATTCTCTGGGGCGTCATGGTAGCGCCTTTCGATTGGAAAATCGATTCTCTGCCCCGCGATCCAGTACCAGTCGATGCCATACCGGATATCGGCGAGAACCAGCAGATTGTATTCACAAACTGGATGGGGCGTTCGCCACAGGACATCGAAGATCAAATCACTTATCCGCTTACGACTGCGTTGCTCGGACTGCCGGAGGTCAAAACCATTCGCAGCTACTCGATGTTCGGCTTCTCCTCGATCTACATAATCTTCAAGGAGGAGGCGGAGTTCTATTGGACTCGGAGTCGAATTTTAGAAAAGCTCAATAGCCTTCCATCCGGAACGCTGCCCGAGGGCGTTCAGCCCCAACTTGGACCAGACGCGACCGCCCTGGGTCAGGTTTTCTGGTATACGCTCGAAGGATACACGCCGGACGGAAAGCCTTCCGGCGGCTGGGATCTCAACGAACTGCGATCCACCCAGGACTGGTATGTTCGCTACGCCTTGCAGGGCGTCGATGGAGTGTCGGAAGTCGCGTCGATTGGCGGGTTCGTCAAGGAATACCAAGTCGACGTCGATCCCGATGCCTTGCGTACCTACAATATCGCATTGCACGAGGTCTTCAACGCTGTGCGGGGCAGCAATCTCGATGTGGGCGCTCGAACCATCGAGATTAACTCCGCCGAATACGTCATACGGGGTCTCGGTTTCATCGAGTCATTGGATGACTTGCGGCAAACCGTAATCACGCAGCGAGAGAACGTGCCAGTCACCTTAGACCAAGTAGCGGAAATTGAATTCGGCCCTGCCCTTCGACGAGGAGCGCTGGACAAAGCAGGCGCTGAGGCCGTAGGTGGCGTGGTGGTCACACGCTATGGCGAAAACCCTCTCGCTGTCATAAAACGGATCAAAGAGAAGATTGATGAGATCTCTCCTGGCTTGCCTAAAAAGACCTTGCAGGACGGCACCGAAAGCCAAGTTCGCATCGTTCCGTTCTATGATCGAACCGGATTGATCTACGAAACGCTCGGTACGCTGGAAAACGCGGTACGTCAGCAAATTCTGGTTACAATCATCGTCGTCGTACTGATGGTCATGCACTTGCGAAGCGCCGCCCTGATTTCAGGCGTCCTGCCTCTTGCGGTTCTCTTTTCCTTCATCGGCATGAAACTCTTCGGCATCGATGCCAACGTGGTGGCCCTTTCAGGTATCGCTATCGCCATCGGCACCATTGTCGATATGGGAGTCGTATTGATAGAAAACATACTGAAGCACCTTGATCGAGATGCCCAGGAACGAGGAATTGGCACAAGGCGAACGGCGAAGGAATCCCTCGAGCTCGTCTATCAAGCCTGTTCGGAGGTGAGCGGTGCTGTGGTGACGGCTGTTCTCACGACAGTGATCAGTTTCCTACCCGTATTCACGATGGTCGCGGCGGAAGGAAAGCTGTTTCGCCCACTCGCTTACACGAAAACGTTTGCCTTGATAGGTTCGATAGTGGTCACGCTCACCATCGTTCCCGTGCTGGCGAACCTAATAATAGCCAGTCGCAAACGTCGCAGCTCCCTTACCGGAAAAGAACGCGACCAGTCCGAGCAATCTACTCAATCACGCTTAGGAGCTGTATCCAGATTCTTAAAACGCAATGCGAGGATCATGATCAGCATCGCTGTAGCAATCGTCACAGCGCTTTATCTGGCAGCAGATTGGAGGCCGCTTGGAGTAGACCAAACGCTTGCCAACGCAGTCTTCACGATTCTCATCATAGGCGGGCTCATCGCAGCTGTCCATTTGTTCATTGCGCTCTATCCACGCATACTGAGCGTCTTACTTGAGTTCAAAATCATCATCGTCGGTATTGCGATAGTCGCCCTCGTCGCGGGCGTTAACATCTGGTCCAAGCTAGGCCGGGAATTCATGCCTCCGCTCGACGAAGGTTCCTTTCTCTTCATGCCCACTACCATGACTCACGCATCCATCGGCGAGGTCATGGATGTATTGAAAAAGCAAGACATGGCGATCAACGCGATACCTGAAGTTGAATCCGCGGTGGGAAAGCTGGGACGAGCCGACAGCGCTCTCGACCCCGCCCCCATTTCCATGATCGAGACGATCATAACCTATAAAAGCGAATACAAGGAGGATCAAAGCGGACGTCTCCTAACCTTCGCCTACGACGCCTCCAAGCAAGAATTCCTTCGCGATGAATCCGGCGAACTCATCCCAGATGAAGACGGGAAACCCTACCGCCAGTGGCGCGATCACATCCAATCGTCCGATGATATTTGGGACGAAATCGTAAAAGCGGCCAACATACCTGGTACGACCTCCGCGCCTAAACTACAACCGATCGCGGCTCGGCTTGTCATGCTGCAAAGCGGCGTGCGGGCTCCCATGGCTTACAAGATCCAAGGTCCCGACCTTGCGACTCTGGAGAAGGTGTCACTGGAGGTGGAGCAGCTGCTAAGACAAGTTCCAAGCATCAAATCCGAAACCGTTTTCGCGGACCGTGTGGTGGGGAAGCCCTATTTGGAGATCGACATCGATCGCGACGCGATCGCCCGCTATGGCATCAAGATCAGTTCCGTCCAGGATGTGATCGAAGTAGCGATCGGGGGCAAGCCGGTCACCTATTCGGTCGAAGGTCGCGAACGCTATCCGATTCGCGTTCGCTACCAACGAGAACTCAGAGACTCGATAGAAGGTATTGAAAACATCCTCGTTGCGGCGCCAGATGGTGTTCAGATTCCGCTAAAACAACTTGCCTCCATAAACTACCTACGCGGACCGCAAGTCATCAAAAGCGAGAACACCTCCCTGGTTAGCTACGTCATCTTCGATAAGCGACCGGGAATCTCTGAGGTTGAAGTAGTGGAAGAGGCCAACGCATTTCTCCAAGCCAAGCTCGATTCCAGGGAATGGCAGCTACCGACTGGCGTATCCAAACCTGTGGCCATCGGTTCCTACGAAAACCAGGTGCGAGCCCAGAAAACGTTGATGGTCGTGCTTCCGCTCGCGCTCCTTTTGATCTTTCTCATCATCTACCTTCAGTTCCGAAAAGTCTCCGTTACCTTTATCATCTTTTCCGGAATTCTATTCGCTTGGTCAGGGGGGTTCATTCTGATTTGGCTGTACGGGCAGGACTGGTTCCTTAACGTTCATGTATTCGGCGTTAACCTACGCGAGCTTTTCCAAATCGGCACCATCAATTTGAGCGTCGCTGTCTGGGTCGGTTTCCTAGCCCTATTCGGAATAGCCACCGACGATGGCGTGCTCATGTCGACCTATCTGGAACAGCAGTTCAACGAGAACAAATTTTCCGAGAAGGCTAAGATTCGACGTCATGTCGTCGAAGCGGCTAATCGACGAGTTCGACCCGCTATGATGACCAGCGTCACCACTATTCTAGCCCTGCTTCCGGTGCTTACCTCTTCCGGGCGCGGCTCCGACGTCATGGTCCCCATGGCCATACCCACTTTTGGCGGCATGCTTCTCTCCATCGTCACCATCTTCGTGGTTCCTGTACTCTACTGCGGCTTGCAGGAGCTCAAACTGAAATTCGCCAAACATTAGCCAAACGTCACGTATCCAAATGAAAAACACACTACGCTTTTCTATCTCGGCTTTCTTCGCCCTTTCACTCGCCTTTTCGGCTGTGCCTCCGGCAAAAGCCGGTTCGCTGGTCGATTCGCTGCTCGACGCCTACCTGACCATCCAAAGCGGACTCGCGGCTGACGATCTCTCCACTGCCCACGAAGCCGCCTTGCACTACATCTCCGCGTTCGATTCGGCATCCGATTCGATCAACCGCGAAAAGCTCCAAGCTCACGCGGAAGCCATCGCCAGCGCCAGCGACATCGAAACAGCCCGCAAAGCCTTCGCGTCGCTTACCTATCAGGTGATCGATCTGGTCAACTATATGGGAGCTAGATCGGACGCTCCGGTCTACATGGCAAATTGCCCCATGGCATTCGGTGGCGAAGGTGGTCAATGGCTGCAAAAGGGTGAAACCTTGGCTAATCCCTACTTCGGATCTCAGATGCTCCGCTGCGGTTCCCTTGGCAAACAAATCGCCGGCCGGAATAAGGCCACTGGTCAACATCCAAGCGATGGCAATCTACCCGCAACTGCCGCCTGCGGCATGCAAGCGGACTCCTGCCAGATGAACTGTTGCCAATCGGAAAACGAATAAAACACACCCTGCCGCCCTCTTTTTCTATTAATCACCAACCAAAACTCACCAACTCCAACAAAAACTAAATTATGAAAGCACTCATCATATCACTCATCGCCTCTTTCGCAGCCGTATCCACACTTCACGCGCACTGCGGCACATGTGGCGTCGGCGACGAAAAACATGCTGATTCGGAGGATAAACATGCAAAATGCTACCAAGGCACCATGGACGGCTATTTCTCCATCCAAAAAGCCCTTGCCGGCGACGATCTCGCCGCTGCAAAGAACGCTGCGTCTACTCTCCTCTCGGATATGGAAAATTCCGAATGCTCCATGGATGGTGGAGATTGCTGCGCCGAATACAACGCAGCCGCAGAAAAGATAACCAAGGCCAGCGACATCAAAGCGGCCCGCTCCGCCTTCAAGTCGTTCTCAGACGCCTTGATAGCCCAAGTCGAATCCCACGGTAGCGAAAATGCAGCTTATCTGATGCACTGCCCCATGGCGTTCAACAACAAAGGAGCAAGCTGGCTGCAGGACAATGCCGATCTGAAAAACCCGTACTACGGCTCCATGATGCTCGCTTGCGGCGTTCAGAAGGCGAGCTTTGGCGAGCAGGGCAAAAAGAAGGGCCACAGCGGTCACCAACACTAATCTTCCTACACTCGAGCGGCGTGCGGCGACTGCTGCCCGCCGCTTCGATCAGTCATTCGCCAAAACTTCGCTTGGTCATCGACAGCGTAGCTCTTCGTCGAAAGCACGCTGCGCAACCATCTCGTGGATACAGTCGTTGGACTCGCGCCCGCCTTTGGATTGCTATCCTGCGGGCTCGACTCCCTTCTCGTCTGAACGTTTGAACGTGGCTCAACGCCTTTAGCAGACTAGGAGAAGATCGCGATTGAAGCGAACAGCGCCACAAACACCAATAGGATAAACGTCAGTCCAGTGCTAAGCGAGGCTCGCTCCAGGTCCGGATTGAAACGATCGCGCGGACCCTTGTTCACTCCAAACCATGCCCGTGGATTGCCAAAATTGCGCGCTAAAATCGAAGCGATTCCATCTCGAGTCTTAGCACCCGCGGCGAAAAAGGCGTTCACCGGCTTGACCAACACTGCCTGAGCCACGGGAGCTCCGCGACGATAGAACCAGTCCGTGTCGAGCGCGATGTAAGGCTCGCCTGCCAGCTTCGCTCGCAGCACCCAGAAGCCGATAAAGGTGAAGGTCAGGATCTGCGTCGCCTCCACCAGGTGATAGGCGGTGTACGGATGGTATTCCGCATCAAAGGGAAGGAGCACGTAGAGAGCATGTGGATACACGCCAAAGAACGTGCAACCGAACGCGACCAACCCCATGGCGATGTACATGTTGCCTGGAATAGGCTTCACTTCGAGCTTCTGATCTTTACCCCAGAATGTGAATACAGGAATCTTAAGGCCCGTGTGCAGGAAGGTACCGACTGATGCCAGCAGTAGTCCTAGCATAATTACATAGTGGTGGGCTTCACCCGCCGACGAGACAATCATCGACTTGCTGATAAATCCATTGAAAAGCGGGAAACCGGAGATCGAAAACGCCCCGATCATAAAGAGCCAAACCACCGCCCGCATCTTGGGCGCCAATCCGCCGAGGTCGCTAAGCCTGCTGACACCGGTCGCCTGAATAACCGCGCCCGCTCCCATAAACAGAAGCGCCTTGTAGAGGATGTGGCTAAACGCGTGCGCCGCAGTACCATTCATCGAAAGCTCCGTCCCGATCCCCACTCCGGTGACCATATACCCGACCTGACTTATGATGTGGTAGGCGAGAATCTGTCGAATGTCGTTGGCCAACACAGCGTAGACCACGCCATAGAGCGCCATGAACAATCCCATGTAAATCAACAGATCCCAACCGGCGAACAAGACGAGTAGCACGTAAACCGCCGATTTCGTAGTGAGCGCGCTCATGAAGATCGCGCCCGTGACCGTCGCCTTCGGATACGCGTCAGGCAACCAGGGATGCAAGGGCGGCAAAGCCACGTTGAGGGCGACGCCCGCCAATACGAGCCACGCTGCCAGCCCCATGTCGGGCGTCAGAGCCTGCAAGGTGAGCGTGCCTGTCTGGCCGTACAACAAGATGATGCCGCCAAATAGCAACGAACCGCCGGCTACGTGAACGAGAAGGTAGCGAACGCCAGCTCGGATCGATGCCGCTTCGCGTCTCGCGAATACCAGCCAAGCCGAGGCTACTGCCATCAGCTCCCAATAGAGCAACAGCGTGAGGAAATCGCCCGCTAGGGTCACGCCAAGAGCCCCAGCGGCGTAGAGAGTCGCCGCGACCTGTTGCCCACGGTCGTCCACATGCCAGGCGTACACGCCGGCAATTGAGGAAATGAGCAAGAAGATGATCGCGAAGACGAAATTGACCTTGGTGATCGAATACAGCGTAAGCTCGAAACCAGCCAGACTCGCATGGCCCGAGGAGCCGATCCCCATCGACCATAGCGACCAAAGACCCAGCAAAGGAGCCGCCACGCATACCGCAGCGCGCAGCTTGCCAGGCAGGAATAACACCAGGGCAGCCGCCGCTAGAAGCAAAAAGGAAGGCGCTATCTCAAGCATCGTTCTCCCCCTTGTAGTAGTCTTCCTTCTTCTGGAGCCATGCCTTGCCGAGGAACTTCGAAACCACGATGATCAGGACGCAGCCCACAAACCCGAACATGCAATAGAACAAGGGGATGGAATCCCACGCGTGCGGATGAGGGTGTGGCGGGCCAAAGTACTGCAACACTAGCGAGGCCAGCGTCACCAATCCTAAAAGTATCCAGTGTATCTTCTTCATGGCGCCATCAAGATTTCGTTAGAGGACATAGCCTGCGGCAACTCGCCCATCACCGATTCCACTACGCGGCCTGCGATTTCAAAGAAAGGTAGCGGGAAATCGGGAAACAAGCCGAATACGATAGCCAAGGTTGCCGTAATGCAGAGCGGAACCACCATCCAAGGGGTCGCCTCCCGCTCCGGAAAATGGGCGTCTGGCGCTGCAGGGCGGAAAAAG